>CAZTHE010000163.1:0-8417 GCA_964613495.1 uncultured Acidobacteriota bacterium
TTCGGGCTACTAGCTATACTATAGGAATGGGTGTCTTGGACACGCACTATCTAGTTATCAAAGATCTGAGCAGTCACGGGTTCCATGGGTTCGAATCCAGCTTTTTCAATTTTGCCGGGAACTCAAACGACCCGCGACCGACGAAGGATTTACCCAATCAGAAGACTGAGAAACCCGCCCCCCGACTGCATGTTGCTTTCGAGAAGCGAGTCATAATACTAAACCCAGCGAGTCATCTTGTAAATTGTTCTTTGTTCGAACAACCCCTCATCTTTCGAAGATGAAGTCTCTGTTTTTCAAATAATTCCCAATCCCATCGATCGAGAGGCCGTCATATTACTGATCCGACCCGCGGCTGTAAAGCCCAAAATTCAAAAAATCTTTCAGCGGCTTCATTTCCCGCTAATTTTCGCCCCCCCGGCGTTCAAACGGCCCAGCACCAGGGCAACGGCGCGCCAGTACAACTGGTGCTCCTGCTCCAGGATGCGGGCCGAAAGCGTTTCCTCGGTGTCCCCGTCCCGGACCTCCACCGCTCGCTGCAGCAGAATCGGCCCGGTATCGACGCCTGCATCCGCCAGGTGAACCGTGCATCCGCTGATCTTCACCCCGTATTCGAGCGCCTGACGCTGCGCGTGCAGCCCGGGAAACGACGGCAGCAGCGATGGGTGGATGTTCAGGATCCGCGACGGGTACGCGTTCAGCATCTCGGGACCGACGATCCGCATGAAACCCGCCAGGCACACCAGTGCGGGATCGAATGCCCGCACCGCCTTCACGAGCATGCGGTCGTAATCCGCGGGCGGTACGCCCCGCGACGGCAGGGACAGCGCCGTCAGGCCGAACTCCCGGGCCCGCTCGAGACCCTCCGCCTCCGGGACGTTGCCGACGACACAGCAGATTTCGGCGTTCAAGTCTCCGCGCACTATCGCCTCGCGGATCGCTACGAAATTTGATCCGCGCCCCGACAGCAACACCGCCAGCCTCCGATTCTCCATCGCCCCTCCCGATCGAAGCCGGCGCGCGGCGCATCGCCCGGCGCCCCGGCGCATAATTGCAATAACCTATAACCCGCGCCGTCCCGTCCGGGGATTTTGCCCGCCCGCGGCCGCACGCGCCTCACTCCCGGTCCCTCGCAAAGAGCGCGAGCTGCCGCTCGTCCGAGAGGATCTCCGTCGGATACCGGCCCGTGAAGCACGCCGTGCAGTAATCCCGGCGGTCCCCCACGGAGCGCAGCACCGCCTCCAGGCTCAGGTACCCGATCGAGTCCGCCCCGATGAAGCGGCCGATCTCGTCGACCGATTTGGCCGACGCGATCAGCTCCTGCCGGGTCGGGATGTCGATCCCGTAATAGCAGGGAGCGACGAGCGGCGGGGACGTGATCCTCAGGTGGATCTCCCGCGCCCCGGCGGACCGGACGATGTGCAGGATCTTCCGGCTGGTCGTGCCGCGCACGATCGAGTCGTCGATCAGGATGACGCGCTTGCCCCGCAGGATCTCCCAGACGGGATTCAGCTTGATCTTGACGCCGAAGTTGCGGATCGACTGCTTCGGCTCGATGAACGTCCGCCCGACGTAGTGGTTCCGGATCAGGCCGAATTCCAGGGGGATGCCGCTCTCGCGAGAGTAGCCGATGGCGGCCGAGACTCCCGAGTCGGGAACCGGGACCACGACGTCCGCGGTCACGGGGTGCTCGCGGGCCAGGTTCCGTCCCATTTCGCGGCGGCTGGCATTGACGTTCCGGCCGAACACGAGGCTGTCCGGGCGGCTGAAATAGATGTGCTCGAAGATGCATTGCGCCGGGGTCTCTTTCGGCAGCGGCCTGTGCGATTCCAGGCTCGCGCCCTCGATCCGCACCACCTCTCCCGGTTCGACGTCGCGGACGTACTCCGCGTCGATCAGGTCGAAGGCGCACGTCTCCGATGCGACGGCGTAGGAATCCCCGACGCGCCCGATGCACAGCGGGCGGAACCCGCGGGCGTCCCGGGCCGCCAGCAGGTAACCGGGAGTCAGCAGCAGCAGCGAAAACGCCCCCTGGACGATCCGCAGCGCCTCCACGAACGCCTCCTCCAGGGTCCGCCGTCTGGAGCGGGACAGCAGGTGCAGGATGACCTCGCTGTCGCTGGTCGAATGGAAGATGGCGCCGTCGCGCTCCAGTTCGTGGCGCAGGCCCGCGGCGTTGGTCAGGTTCCCGTTGTGCGCCAGGGCAACCGGCCCCCTCCAGCAGCCGATCCGGATGGGCTGCGCGTTCTGCGCCGCGCTCTCTCCCGCGGTGGAATATCGGACATGCCCGATGGCCGCGTTGCCGCACAGGCGCTCCAGCCGCGCTCCGTCGAAGACGTCGGAGACGTACCCCATCCCCTTTTCGAGATACAGCTGCCGCCCGTCGGAACTCGCGATCCCGGCCGACTCCTGTCCCCGGTGCTGCAGCGCATAGATTCCAAGGTAGGTGATCCGCGCGGCCTCCGGATGGTTCTGGATTCCGAAAATGCCGCAGTCTTCCTTCAATATGTCCCCGGACACTGGTCCCTCCCGACGCGGCGCCCGGGCAGGACCGGTTGCCGGTCCCGCTCCCCGACGGCTTACCGCCCGCAGACTCAAATTATACACAATGCACGGGAGCGCCCGGCGGAAAACAATTGAAAGGACCCGCGGATGACTCTATCTTAAATTTCGCCGTCCCGGGATCCCGATGTGGCATAATGGAACATTCGGGCGCCGGATGTTCGCCGATGCAGAGACCGGTTCCCGGCTCCGGACCGCAGCACACTCCGCGGACAGGAAGGCAGCGCCTTTCGGGGTCCTCCCGCGGGCGCATCGGGAATTCCGCGCTCGCCCACCCGCGCACGGCGCCGGATGCATACGAGAGAAAGGATATTTGATAAAATGCCGGACGTTGAGAACGCAAAAGAAAGCAAGGAGTTTTGCCCGGACATCCCGGCGGCCCACACGCCCTTCTTCCTGAAAGGGTCCCACGCCCTCGACTGGGGGATGCAGAACCGCCTGGCGCGCATTTTTCAGCCCGCCTCGGGAAGGACCGTCATGCTGGCCATCGACCACGGGTACTTTCAGGGCCCGACCTCCGGCCTGGAGCGCGTCGATGTGAACATCGTGCCGCTGCTCCCCTTCGCGGACGCGCTCATGCTCACGCGCGGGATGCTCCGGTCGACCATCCCGGCATCCTTCGCCCGGGGCACGGTGCTGCGCGCGAGCGGCGGCCCCAGCATCCTCAAGGAACTCTCCAACGAGCAGCTGGCGGTCGACGTCGAAGACGCCGTGCGCCTGAACGTGGCGGCCATGGCCGTTCAGGTGTTCATCGGGGGCGAATTCGAGACGCAATCCGTCCACAACATGACGCGCCTCGTCGACCTGGGCAACCGGTACGGAATTCCGGTTCTCGGCGTCACCGCCGTGGGAAAAGACATGAAGCGCGACGCGCGGTACTTCCGCCTTGCCTGCAGGATCTGCGCCGAGTTGGGCGCCCACTGCGTCAAGACCTACTACATCCCGGACGGATTCGAAACCGTGACGGCGTCGTGTCCCGTCCCGATCGTCATGGCCGGGGGCAAGAAGCTCCCCGAACCGGAAGCCCTGGAGATGGCCTACCGCGCGGTCCAGGAGGGCGCGGCGGGCGTGGACATGGGAAGGAACATCTTCCAGTCCGACGCCCCGGAAGCCATGATTCAGGCGGTGCGGAAAGTGGTCCACGACGGCTGCAAGCCGCGGGAGGCTTTCGAGCTGTTCCAGACCTTGAGAAACGGGCGGGAAACGGCGCTTCCGGGGCGGGATCGGGATCGCCCGTAGGCAACCGGGAAAAGCCGTCGATCCTGGACCCCGATCGCGATCCCGGCGCCTTCGGTCCCGAGCGGCAATGCCCCGCGAAATCGTCATGAGCCGAAACGGGAAACGCGAAACGGGAAACGCGAAACCTTAAAGCATCGGCGTTTTGCCTGCGGGCGGGGAGGCGCAATCGGCGCGCCGCTGCCCGCAACGGAGACTGAGGCGTAAAAGATATGGACTACCGCTGGTCGGACGGGACTGCAGCCGGATTCATGGAAAAATACGGCGCACGATGGGGCGAAGACCTTGCGCTGGCGCTTTACGCGGCATCGCTGATCGGCGCCGAAGGCGGACTGGTCCTGCACGGCGGCGGCAACTCTTCGGTGAAGACCCTGCACACGAACCTGCTGGGCGAAACCGTTCCCGCGATCTTCGTAAAGGCTTCCGGGCACGACATGGCGCATCTGGGACCCGACGGTTTCACCGGCATGGACCTGGCCTATCTCCGGAAGCTGCGCGCACTCCCGCGGCTCTCCGACGGGGACATGGTGAACGAGTTCCGGACGCACATGTTCGACGCGTGCGCAGCGACGCCGTCGATCGAAACGCTCGTGCACGTCTTCATCCCGCACAAGTTCGTCGACCACACGCACGCCGACGCCATCCTCGCCCTGTCCAATCAGTCCGGGGGCGACAGGCACGTCCGCGACGCGCTGGGGCCGGATGTGGCCGTCGTTTCCTATTTTCCCCCGGGATTCCGGCTGGCAATGGCCGTCGCCGACGCTCTGGAACGGCATCCGGAGGCGCGCGCCCTCGTGATGATGCAGCACGGGCTGGTCACCTGGGGAGACTCGGCCCGGCAGTCGTACGGGACCACCATCGAACTGGCCGGCAGGGCCGAAGACTACCTGGGCAGGCACGCGAAACGCCCGCTGGTGCCGCTGCGCTCCACCCGAATCGAGGAGGCGGAGGAACGCTTTGCCTCGGCCGCCCCGCTACTCCGTGGCCTGCTGGCGCAGCCCACGGGCGATCCCGACCGCCCGTGGCGCCGGGTGATCCTGCGTTCCCTGATCGAACGGGACATCCTGGATATCGTGGATTCGGACCGCGGCAGGGAAATCGCGGAGACGCCGCCGCTTACGTCGGACCACCTGATCCGGACCAAACCGCTCTGCCTCTGGGTGGACGGCGCCGACTTCGCGGACCCCGGGTCGGTCCGGGATAAATTCTCGCAGGCGATCGGCGAATACGCCCGGGCCTACGACGCCTACGTCGGCCGCTACGCATCGCGCATGCCGGAAGGGGTGGCGCGCCTGGATTCCACGCCGCGCGTCCTTCTGGTGCCGGGAATGGGCGTCGTATGCGCCGGCGGGGACGCCGCCGCCGCGGAGATCGTCCGCGACATCGCCGCGCACACGATCCGGACCAAAGCCCGGATTGCCGCGATGGGCCCCTATCGGGGGATGCCGGAAGAGGACCTGTTCGACATGGAATACCGGACGCTGCAGCACGCGAAATTGCGCCCGGGCTCTCCCCTCCCCCTGGCGCGGCAGGTCGCCGTCATTACGGGCGCGGCCGGCGCCATCGGATCCGGCATCGCGCAGGAACTACTGGAGCAGGGCTGCCATGTCGCCGTGACCGATCTCGCCCAAGACGCGCTCGCGTCGCTCACCGGCGAATTGCGGAAGGCATTCGGGCCGCGGGTCGCCGGAGTCCCGCTGGACGTAACGGATCCGGCGTCCGTCGCCGCGGCCTTCCGAATCGTGGCGCGGACCTGGGGAGGGATCGACCTGGTCGTCTTGAATGCCGGTGCGGCGCATGTCTCGCCCATCTCCGACATGAACCTGGAGTCGTTCCGGAAGTTGGAAAGGATCAACGTGGACGGCACGCTGATCGTGCTTGCCGAGGCGGCGCGCCATTTCCGGGCGCAGGGGACGGGGGGCGACATCGTGATGGTGTCGACCAAGAACGTCTTCGCCCCGGGCGCGCGTTTCGGCGCCTACAGCGCGACGAAAGCCGCGGGGCACCAGCTGGCGCGCATCGCGAGCCAGGAATTCGCCGAACTGGGAGTGCGCGTGAACATGGTGGCGCCCGACGCGGTATTTTCCCACGGGGCGAGAAGGTCCGGCCTGTGGATGGAAGTCGGTCCGGAGCGGATGAGCGCGCGCGGATTGAGCCCGGAAGGGCTCGAGGAATACTACCGGAACCGGAATCTGCTGAAGGCGAAGGTCACGGCGCGGCACGTCGCCCGGGCCGTGCTCTTTTTCGCCCTGCGGGAGACGCCCACGACCGGGGCGACGATTCCCGTGGACGGCGGGCTCCCGGACGCGACGCCGCGCTGAGCACGGGAGGCCGACGATCGGCCGCTTTCGGGGAAAAACCGTTTCCCGCCGGCGGGAGGATATTATCTTTGATTGGACAACTCCGAGGAAAGCTGATCCAGAAAAAGCCCAACGCGATTCTCCTGGATGTCCAGGGCGTCGGGTACGAGGTCTTCATCCCGCTCACGAGCTTCTACGAGCTCCCCGGCGAGGGGGAGGAAGTCGCGCTCAAGATTCACACCCACGTCCGCGAGGAAGCGCTGACCCTGTTCGGTTTCCTCTCGCAGCGCGAAAAGGACCTTTTCCTCAAACTCGTATCCGTCAGCGGCATCGGCCCCAAGCTGGCCATCGCGATCCTTTCCGGTGCACCCCCGGAAGAACTCGCCCAGGCCATCGTTTCCGGGAACCTGGTCCGGCTGACGGCGATCCCCGGCGTCGGCCGCAAGACGGCCGAACGCGTGGTCCTGGAACTCAAGAGCCAGATGAACCCGTTCCTGGTTCCGAATCAACCGGAATCCTCCGGCGAAAGCGCCGCCGCAACGGGGCTGGAGGAAGACATCCTGTCGGCGCTCACGAACCTGGGGTATCCGCGGGCGTCTGCGGAGAAAGGCCTTGCAGCGGCCCTGCGGTCCGGACAATGTGAGCGGACGTTCGAGGATATTCTGCGGAACACGCTCCGGCGCCTCGCCGGCTAACCGACACCACCGATATGGCAGAACACGCAACGTCGCACACACTCCTCAATCCTGTGATCGCCTCCGAGGAAAAATCATTCGAACAAACGCTGCGCCCGCAGACCCTGCGGCAGTACATCGGCCAGCAGAAGGTCAAGGACAACATCGAGATCAGCATCCAGGCGGCGGTGCGGCGCCAGGAGGCCCTCGATCACGTCCTGCTGTACGGCCCCCCGGGGCTGGGCAAGACGACGCTGGCCGCCATCATCGCGAACGAGATGAACGTCGGCATCCGCTCCACCAGCGGGCCGGTCATCGAAAAACGCGGAGATCTCGCGGCCATCCTGACCAACCTGAAGCAGAACGACGTCCTGTTCATCGACGAGATTCACCGGCTCCACCCGTCCATCGAGGAAATCCTCTACCCGGCGATGGAGGATTTCTACATCGACATCATCATCGGCGAGGGACCGGGGGCCCGCAGCATCAAGATGCCGCTGCCCCGTTTCACCCTCGTGGGGGCCACGACACGGGCGGGCCTGCTGACCGCCCCGCTGCGCGGCCGCTTCGGGATCATCCACCGGCTGGAATTCTACGGGCACGAAGACCTGCGCACCATCGTCGACCAGTCCGCAAAGACCCTCGGCGTGGAGGTCGACGCGGCGGGAGCCCTGGAGATCGCGTCCAGGAGCCGAGGGACTCCCCGCATCGCCAACCGCCTGCTGCGGCGCGTCCGCGATTACGCCGAGGTCAAGGCCGACGGGCGCATCAACCGCGCCGTCGCCATGGACGCGCTGCAGATGATGGATGTCGACACCTACGGTTTCGACGAAATCGACCGCAAGCTGATGCTGACCATCCTGGAGAAATACAACGGGGGCCCCGTCGGCGTGGGATCCCTGTCCGCGGCAATCAACGAAGACGAGGACGCCATCGAGGACATCTACGAACCCTACCTCATCCAGATCGGATTCCTCGACCGCACGCCGCGGGGGCGCGTGGCAACCCGCAAGGCTTTCGAGCATTTCCGGATTTCCATCCCCGGGAACCAGAAGAACCTTTTTTGAAGAGATATAGTATACTTTTCATCCTATGGCCACCCCGGGGCTCGGATCCAGGATTCGACTGCTGCAGGAAGCGATCGGCACGGTAGTGCGCGGCAAGCCGGAAGCGGTGAAACTCGCCCTCGTGTGCCTGCTCGCCGAAGGGCACCTGCTGATCGAGGACGTGCCGGGAGTGGGGAAAACGACGCTGGCCCATTCGCTCGCGCGGGTCTTCGACTGCACTTTCCGCAGGATCCAGTTCACGAGCGACCTGCTCCCCTCCGACATCCTGGGAGTCTCGGTATTCGACCAGGCCGGCCAGACCTTCACTTTCCGCAAGGGCCCCGTGTTCGCCAACGTCGTCCTTGCCGACGAGATCAACCGCACCACTCCCAAGACGCAGAGCGCGCTCCTCGAAGCGATGAGCGAAGGCCGGGTCAGCGTCGACAACCAGACACACCCGCTCCCGCGCCCGTTCATGGTGGTCGCGACCCAGAATCCCATCGAGCACCACGGCACCTATCCCCTTCCCGAATCCCAGCTCGACCGTTTTCTGCTGCGCATCAGAATGGGGTACCCGGACAACGGCGCCGAGAAGGAAC
>CAZTHE010000164.1:0-8367 GCA_964613495.1 uncultured Acidobacteriota bacterium
CCGACGCGCTCGGCCGCGACGTTCTGGCACGGATGCTGGCGGGAACGCGGACGTCGCTCCTGGTCGTCGTTCTGGGCATCCTTCTGTACGCGGCCATCGGGCTTGCGGTGGGAGTCCCGGCCGGGTGGACCGGCGGGTGGCTGGATTCGGCCCTCATGCGGTTCTCTGACTTTGTCCTGGCGCTGCCGGCGCTTTACCTCGTCCTGGCGGTGCGGTCTCTCCTGCCCATGCAGATCCCGTTCCTTCAGGCCCTGTTCTGGATTGTCGCGGCCATCGCGGCCGTCGCGTGGCCGCCCATGGCCCGGGGCGTCCGCGGCCTCATCCTGCAGACCCGGAACTCCGCGCACGTCGAGGCCGCGCGCTCCCTGGGGGGGACGCCCGCCCACGTGTTCCTGCGGCATGTCTTTCCCGCCCTCATCCCCTTTATCTTCGCGCAGATGGTCGTGGCCGCACCGGTGTTTCTCCTGGGCGAGGTCGTGCTTTCCTTTCTGAATGTCGGGTTCCAGGATTCGGGAGAATCGTGGGGGGCCATGCTGCAGGGACTGAAGGACGCGCGCGTGATTACGGACTACCGATGGAACCTGGCGCCGCTATGCATGGTTTTCCTCACGCTGCTCGGCCTGAATGCGCTCGGCAGCCGGTCGCGCAGGAAGGGGCCGGAAGACCGGGTGATGCGGATCTGACGGGATCAGGCTCCGTCGCCCGCGACCGGGGATAGAGGCAACCTCCTCTTTCCCGCCCGGGACTCCGGGAGCCCGATCCTATCGATGTTCGAGCGTCGCGGGCCTACTTTTTTCCGGGGATCACGGCATCCTTGAAGGCCTTCGCCACTCTGAACTTCACCACCGTTTTTGCCGGAATCTTGATGGCGGCGCCGGTCTGCGGGTTGCGTCCCATTCTCGCCTTGCGCTGCGATTTCACCGCTTTGCCAATTCCGGGGATGACAAATTGGCCGTTCTTTTTCGTCTCGGTCACCGCGGTCGCCGCGATGATTTCGAGAATTTCGTTAGCCGCAGCTTTCGTCGTGCCTGCCTTGTCTGCTATGTGGGAAACCAGTTGTGCTTTCGTCATTACTTTGCCAGCCATTCAACTCCTCCAATGAAAGACGGTTAGGAATCTACCGGAAAACAGCAAACAACTAGACTCATTTTGCGGATATTCTCGAAAAAAGCAATGATGTTTTTAAAAAAATCCGCTGTTTACCGGCGTCCGCGCGGCCGGGGCATGCCCGCCCCCCCTCCGCGCCGGACCGGAAAACGCCCCGGCCGCCCCGCGAAAAACTCCCGCCGCGGCGGATAAATCCAATTTCCTATTCGCCCTGGTAATAGGGGTTGTGCCCGGACGCATGGTCCGTGATGTCGAGGACTTCCCCGACCTCGGGGATCCGCTCGCGGATCACCTTTTCTATCCCCAGTTTGAGCGTCATCTTGGCGGAGCCGCAGCCCTGGCAGCCCCCGCCGAGCCTCAGGAATACGGAGTTCCCCCGGACGTTGATCAGCTCGGCAAATCCCCCGTGGCCCCCCAGGGCGGGATTCACCTCCTTGTCCAGGAGGTCCTGCACGCGGGCGCGGATTTCGTCTTCGGACGGCAGCGCGGCCGCGTATCGCGGGTCCACCGCGGGTTCCTGCGACCGGAGGTGCTCGCGGATCTTCGCCCCGACCTGCTTGCCGATCACGGGCCACGGGTCGAAGCCCGACTTGGTGACCGTCACCTGGTTTTCGGCGATCAGGATGTTTTCGACCTCGGGGATTTCAAAAATCCTTCTTGCCAGGGGCGAATGCGCGGCCGCGTCCCGGTCCTTGAAATACGCGGCCCCGCCGGCGTACACCGGCCGGTCCACCTTGAAGTTGCAGGCCTCGGGATTGACCGTCGGCGAGCCCACAATCGATATTTCTTTTTCCACGCCATTCTCCTTGTCTTTGTCCAGCAGATCAAGGTACCCGACAACCGGCTCGCCTGTCAACAAGGCTTCCGGCCGGATTTCCGGACGCCTCGCGGCGCCCGCCGGGCGGGATTTAGTGTACCGTTTCCGGCCCCGGATCCGATATGATGCGCCCATGCAAATCCGACGCCTGCATTGCCTCGCCGTCCTTCTGTGGGTGCTGGTCCCGGGTCCTTCCGGCGGCATCGGGCGGCCGGCGCAACCCGAACTGCACCTGATGCCCGCGCCGCGCGGCCTGGTGCGGGGCGAAGGGCGGCTGCCGCTCGATTCCGGCTTTACCGCCGCGCTGGCGGGATACGGGGACGCCTCGCTGCGCCCCGCCGCCGTCCGGCTGCTGGAGCGGATCCGGAACAAAACCGGCATCCCGATATCCACGGCGCCCGTGAAAAACCCGGAAGCCGCGACGCTCATCCTGCGGTGCGCCGGGCCCGGCGAAACGGTACAGTCCGTTCGCGCGGACGAATCCTATACGCTGGAAGTGACCGGCCGGAAAGCCGTCCTCGCGGCGCCCTCGCCCGTCGGCATCCTCCGCGGGATGGAAACGCTCCTGCAGCTGATCGACCTGGACGCCGAATCCTTCTTTCTCCCCGCCGTGCGCATCGAGGACGCGCCCCGGTTCCCCTGGAGGGGCCTCCACATCGACGCGTCCCGGCACTGGCAGCCCGCGGACGTCATCCGGCGCAACCTGGACGCCATGGCCGCGCTGAAGATGAACGTGCTGCACTGGCACCTGTCCGACGACCAGGGATTCCGGGTGGAATCCCGCCGGTTTCCCAGGCTCCACCGGGTGGCGTCGGAGGGGGATTACTACACGCAGGACGAGGTGCGCGCCCTCATCGCCTACGGCCGGGAGCGCGGCATACGGATCGTCCCGGAATTCGACATGCCCGGCCACACCACCGCGCTGCTGGTCGCGTATCCGGAGCTCTCGAGCGGCCCGCCGCCGAAGGAGATCGAGCGTTCCTGGGGCGTCTTCGACCCCTGCATGGACCCCTCGTCCGACGCGACCTACGCCTTTCTGGAGGCATTCATCGGCGAAATGACCGCGCTGTTCCCGGACGAATACTTTCACATCGGCGGAGACGAGGTGAACGGGAAGCAGTGGAACGCCAGCCCGAAGATCCGGGCGTTCAAGGAGCGGCACAACCTGTCGGGAAACGCCGCGCTGCAGGCCTACTTCAACCGGCGGCTGCAGAAGATCCTCGCGAGGCACGGCAGGAAAATGATCGGCTGGGACGAGACGCTGCACGCGGACCTGCCGCAAAGCGTCCTGGTGCAGTCCTGGCGGGGGCACGCGCACCTGGCCCGGAGCGTGCGGCAGGGGAACGCCGCGATCCTCTCCTTCGGATACTACCTCGATCATATGCAGCCGGCGTCGTTTCACTACGCCAACGACCCGCTGGACAAGGAAGCCGCAGGACTCACGGAAGAAGAGAAGGCCCGCGTGCTCGGGGGAGAGGCGTGTATGTGGGCCGAATTCGTCAATGCGGAAAATGTGGAATCGCGCATCTGGCCCAGGGCGGCCGCCGTCGCGGAGAGGCTCTGGTCGCCCCGGGACGTTCGCGACACGGAGGACCTGTACCGGCGTCTCGAAATCGTCGACGGCGACCTGGCCGCCTCCGGCCTGCGGCACCGCGCTCACCGGGAACGGATGCTGCAGCGAATGGCCGGCGCGGCATACGCCGGCCGGCTCGAGACGCTGGCGGAACTGCTGCAGTCCACCGGGCTGGGGACGCGCGTGCGGACGCGCAAATACACCAGCCTCGTGCCCCTGAACCGGATGGTGGACGCGGTCGCGCCCGAGAGCGAGCCGGCGCGCAAGTTCAATGCGGCCGTGGCACGCGCGCTCGCGCGGGCCGATGGCGGCGCCGGCGGCTTCCGGGAGATCCGGGCAACGCTGGAGGCGTGGAGAGACGCCGCCGCCGGCCTGCGGCCCGTCTCCGCCCGGTCCTTCCTGCTCGAGGAAATCGCGCCCGTGCTCGATCTGCTGTGCGACTGCATCGACACGGGCCTCGAGGCGATCGAATGCATCCATTCCGGAAGGCGCCCGCCCGAGGAATGGGGAAAAAGGGCCGCTTCCCTGCTCGAGCAGGCGCAGAAGCCCCAGGCGGAGATGCGGATCGCCATCGCGCCCGCCCTGGAAGCCCTCATCCGCGCCGCCGGCGATTGATCCGCAACACTCATGGATTCATGCGGGTTCGAGGAAGCCACGAATTCCACGATCCAGAATACGCTTTTATGGGCGGGCCTCCGGCCATCGGCTCCAGTCCGATCTGGAGGCGGGAACCGTGCTCTCGCCTCCAGATCGGACTGGAGCCGGGGCAGCGCAAAGCGCTGCCGCCCATAAAAGCATTTCGTAAAATTCGTGCCAATTCGTGGCATTCGCTTCAAATAATGCACGTCAACAGTTCAGGATCTCCTCCCGGTTGCCGAAATGGATAAACATGGAACCGTGGAAGACGAAGCGCTTCGACGAATTGAAGGCCACCGGCCAGCTCCCGTCCCCCACCGGCGTCGCCCTGCAGATACTCCGGATGGCCCAGAGCGACGACGTGGGCGTGGCGGAGGTGTCGCGCCTGGTGCAGGGCGATCCCGCGCTGGCCGGCCGCATCCTGAAGCTGGTGAATTCCGCACTCTATGCCGGCGCACGCCAGATCACGGCCATCTCGGATGCCGTCGTGCGGCTCGGGCTGAGGACCGTGTGGCAGGTCGCGCTGGGATTTTCCGTCATCTCCAATTACCGGCGCGGCCGTTGCAAGAAATTCGATTATGACGGCTACTGGTCGCACTCGCTCGCCTCCGCCGTCGCGGCGCAGCGGATCGCCCGCAGCACCCGGTTGACCGCCCCGGAAGAGGCGTTCACCTGCGGCCTGCTGTGCCAGACGGGCCGCCTGGCGCTGGCGTGCGTTTTCCCCGAGGCCTATTCGCACGTGATCGAAGCCGCCCGCGGCGACGAGGCGGAACTCCTGAACCTCGAGCAGTCGACGTTCGCCCTGGACCACCGCGAGTTCACCGCCGCCATCCTGCAGGACTGGGGGCTGCCGGTTCTCTGGGTCACGGCCGCGCGCTACCAGGAAGACCCGGACGATCCCGAACTCCCGCCCGACGGGGCCGCGGGAAAACTCGCGCTCCTCATGAACGTATCGCAGCTCTTCGGGGCGCTCTGCCTTGCGCCTCCGCACCGGCGCCACGCGCTGAGGGAGCGGATGGCCGCACAGGCGGCCCGGATCCGCGTCGCCAGGGACGAGGTCTTCGCGCTCGGCAACGCCAGCGCACGCGACTGGACGACCTGGGGCAGCCTGCTGGACATAAAGACCCGGACCGTGCCCCCGCTGGAGAGCATCGAGACGGAATCGCAGACGGCCGAACCGCGCGCCGCGGAGGACGCGCCGGTCCCGCCTCCCGACAGCACCCGGCTCCGCGTCCTCGTCGTCGATCCGGACCCCGGGACGGCCGGTGCGGTGCACGCCTGCCTGCCCCCGGGAACCAGCCTCCAGACAGCGTCTCACGGAACCGAGGCCCTGCGGCTTACACTCGAATTCGATCCGCAGATCATCCTGACCGAATGGGAAATCCCCGGATTGAGCGGCGTGGAACTATGCCGTGCCCTGCGCCAGACAAAGGCCGGGCAGCAGGTCCACATCCTCGTCCTCACCCGGATCTTCGATGAGGAACTGCTGGCGTCGGCCCTCGAAGCCGGGGCCAACGACTATGTCCTGAAGCCCATCATTTCGCGCGTGCTCCAGGCGAAGATCAAGAGCGCCCTGCGCATGATCCGGCTGCAGCAGGAAACCCTCCGGGACAAGGAACAGATCCGGCAGAACCTGGCGGATATGGCCGTATTGAACCGCACGCTGGAACAGGCGGCGCTGACCGATTCCCTGACGGGACTGCCCAACCACCGGTACGCGCAGGACCGGCTGAACGAGGAGTGGGCGGCGTCCTCGCGCAGCGGCAGCCCCCTGACCCTCATGATCCTGGACCTCGACCATTTCAAGCATATCAATGACACGCACGGGCATGACGCCGGAGACGCGGTGCTGAGGGAGGTGGCGGCACGGCTGAGGAAATCGCTCCGCACCATGGACGTGGTGTGCCGGATCGGGGGAGAGGAGTTCCTGGTCCTCTGCCGCGACACGGATGCCAGGAATGCGCCCATGATCGCGGAACGCCTCCGGAAATCGATCGAATCCGCGTGCGTCGATTCCGGCGGCACGGATATCCGGGTGACCGTGAGCATCGGCGTCGCCTCGAAAGACGCACACACCGCCGACGCGCAGGCCCTGGTGAAGAACGCCGACCTAGCCATCTACCAGTCCAAAAACGCGGGAAGAAACCGGGCCACGATCTGGAGCGGGCCCGCGCAAAATCATTAAAAAGGAAATAATTGCCGGAAACCGGCTTCCGTATCAAAAATCCTTAATGAACCCCGAAGTTTCGCCGAAAAATGGGGAGAGTGCACAAAGAGGGATTACCCGAAAATGCCGGACCGGGGCCGATGGGAACCGGCGAATGATTGAGCCGGGCGCCCCGCGCAGCCAACCGACGGGCCGGGATCTCCCTCCGTCTGCGGCGACGGGAACGGGCGGCCTCGAACCGCCCCGGACCCGATATCGGAAAGAACGGTTATGGCACGCGTACTGCTGGTGGAAGACAACGAACTGAACCGGGATATGCTGACCCGCCGTCTCGTGAGGCGCGGATACGAGGTAGAGGTCGCCACCGACGGCACCGCGGGCCTCCGGATGGCCGAATCCTGTTCGCCGGACCTGATTCTGCTCGACCTGAGCCTTCCCGAGATGGACGGGTTCGAGGTGCTGCGGCGCCTGCGGCGCGACTATCGGATGAGCGGCATCCCCGTCATCGCGCTTACGGCCCACGCTCTGGTAACCGACCGGAACCGGGCCCTGGCGGCCGGCTTCGACGACTACGACATCAAACCCATCGAGATGCCGCGGCTCCTCGAGAAAATGAACACCCTCCTGCAGCACGAGGCGGCCCTATGACCCGACCGACACCGAAGCTTCTGGTCGTGGACGACGACGCCCTCAATCGCGACATGATGGTGCGACGGCTGGCCAAACGCGGGTTCGACGCATCCGACGCCGAGAGCGGGGAGAAGGCCCTCGAGCGGGTGCGCGCCGGGGCAACGGACCTGGTGCTGCTGGACGTGGAAATGCCCGGCATGAGCGGGCTGGAGGTCCTCGCACAGCTCCGCAAGGCGTATTCCCCGGCCCAGCTGCCCGTCATCATGGTCACCGGGAAGGCCGGGAGCGACGACGTGGTGCAGGCCCTGGAAGCGGGCGCGAACGATTATGTCACCAAGCCGATCGACTTTCCGGTCGCCCTGGCCCGCATCCAGACGCAGCTGTCGCGAAAAATGGCGGAGGAGGCCCTGCGCGAGAGCGAGGAACGCTACGCCCTGGCCGCCCGGGGAGCGAACGACGGCCTGTGGGACTGGGACCTCGTAAACGGCCGTACGTATTTTTCCACCCGGTGGAAATCCATGCTGGGATGGGCCGAAAGCGAGATCTGCGACAGCCCGGACGAGTGGTTCCGCAGGATTCACCCGGACGACGTGGACCGCGTGCGGGCCGATATCGAGGCGCATCTCGCCGACCAGACGCCGCATTACGAAGACGAGTACCGGATCCTGCACAAAGACGGCAACTACCTCTGGATGCTCGGCCGCGGGCTCGCCGTGCGCAACAGGCAGGGGAAGGCCACGCGGATCGCCGGGTCGCAGACGGACATCACGCGCGGCAAGGTCATCGACGTGCTGACCGGATTGCCGAACCGCGTGCTCTTCATGGACAGGCTGAGCCGCACCTTTGAAAAAGCCCGGCGCCAGAAAGACAGGACTTTCGCACTGATATTCCTGGACCTCGACGGATTCAAGCTGATCAACGACAGCTTCGGCCACCTGATGGGAGACCAGTTGCTGGTCGCCATCGCCAACCGCCTCGAAGCGACGGTGCGCTCGAGCGACTGCATCGCCCGGCTCGGGCGCAACCACACGATCGCCCGCCTCGGCGGCGACGAGTTCACGATCCTCCTCGAAGACATCGTGGATGCGGAAGACGCCACGCGCGTCGCGGAGCGCATCACCGTCGAACTGGCCTCGCCGTTCGCCGTCGGCGGCCAGGAGCTCTTCCCGACCGCGAGCATGGGCATTGCCCTGTACAACCCATCCTACCAGAATCCCGAGGAACTGCTGCGGGACGCGGACACGGCCATGTACAGCGCAAAGGCCCTCGGCAAGAAGCGCTTCGAGGTCTTCGACATGGCCATGCGCGCCCAGGCGATATCCCGGCTGCAGCTCGAGACCGAGCTCCGTTTCGCGCTCGAACGGAAGGAATTCGAGGTCCATTACCAGGCCCTGGTGTCGCTCGACACGGAGAGGATCAAGGGATTCGAAGCCCTGG
>CAZTHE010000165.1:0-8275 GCA_964613495.1 uncultured Acidobacteriota bacterium
TGACATGGTTCGAGGGTTATATTGCACGGGGCCCGAGGCCCGTCACGGCCTTCCGGCCGAAAGCCCCATGTTACGGCATCGCAATTGCGGAGACAAGCGGCAAAAATCGGCCGCGGCCTTTGTCCCGCATCGGGTGGCCGGACGGGGAGCGGATGTGCTACCCTTAACCCGCATTAATCACCAAGGGACTATTGCGGCGGCGGATCCGAAACGATCCGGCGGGAAGGAGTCGGCGCGCATGCGCGTGATTCACGTGGACAGCGCCCGCACCTGGAGAGGAGGTCAGAACCAGGTGCTTCTGACGGCGCAGGGCATGCGGGCCCTGGGGCACGAAGTCACTGTGGCCGCCTGCCGCGGCGGCGTGCTGGAGAGCCGCGCACGGGCGGCCGGACTCGACGTGTGCCCGCTGGCGTTTCACGGGGATCTCTCGCCTGCTTCGGCGGCCGGGCTCGTGCGCCTGATCCGCGATTTCGGGCCGGACATCGTGCACGCGCACGACGCGCACGCGCTCGGGAGCGCCCTGTTGGCGACGCGCATCGCGCGGCGGGGGACGCTGGTGGCCGCACGGCGGGTTGACTTCCGCCTCCGCGGTTGTCTCTCGCGGTTCAAATACCGGCAGGCGCGCCGGATCCTGGCCGCGAGCCGCGCGATCGCCGGCGTCCTCGAACGGGACGGCTTCGGCCCGGAGTGCGTCCGCGTGGTTTACGAAGGCGTCGCGGACCGGGAACCGCCGCCGGGGGGAGCGGAAGCGCTGCGCGACCTGGGAATACCGGAAGGCGCGCCCGTCGTCGGCAACGTCGCCGCCCTCACCGACCACAAGGACCACGCCACCCTGATCGAGGCCGCCGCCCGGGTCGTCGCGCGCCGCGGCGACGTGCGTTTCGTCATCGCCGGCGAGGGCGAATGCCGTCCCGCCCTGGAGCGGCGCCTGCGAGAGACCGGCCTCGCGGACCGGGTCCTGCTGCTCGGCTTCCGCGACGACATCGACGCGCTGCTGCCGGCGTTCGCCCTCTTCTGCCTCTCCTCGCACATGGAAGGCCTCGGCACGAGCCTGCTGGATGCCATGGCCCGCGGTCTCGCCATCGTCGCCACGAATGCCGGCGGCATCCCGGAAGCCGTAGAGCACGGAGTGTCCGGCCTCATCGTGCCTGCGCGCGACCCGGCCCGCCTGGCCGGGGCATTGATCGAACTCCTGGAAGACCCATCGCGGCGCGCCGCGATGGGAGCGGCGGGCCGCTCCCTGTTCGAGCGGCGGTTCAGCGCCGACCGGATGGTCGAAAACACGCTGCGCATCTACGGGGAGCTGGTGTAGTTCCCCCATGCGAAAGGGGCCCGATGCCCGAGATCACCGCCTGCCTGATCACGCTCGACGAAGAGGAACGCCTGCCGCGCGCCCTGCGCTCGCTCGAGGGGATCGCCGACGAAATCGTCGTGGCCGATTGCGGCAGCCGGGACCGCACCCGGGACGTCGCGATTCGGGCCGGCGCGGAGGTCCTGACGCGCGCGTGGACGAGCTACTCCGACCAGAAGAACTTCGCCGCGGCGGCAGCCGCGCACGAATGGATCCTTTCCCTGGACGCCGACGAAGAGCTGAGCCCCGAGCTGAAAGCCGCATTGCTCGAGTGGAAGCGAGGCACGCCGGAATTCGAAGTGTATGAGATGGCGCGGCGGGCCTTTTACCTCGGGGCCTGGATCGGCCACTCGGGATGGTATCCGGACCGCCAGCGACGCCTGTACCGCCGCGGCGCGGCGGCGTTTTCGGGCATCATCCACGAATCGCTGCGCTACGACGGTCATGTCGGGAGGCTCCGCGGAGACCTGCGGCATTATACGATCCGCACGTTCGGCGAACACAGGGACAAGGTGGAGAGATACAGCACGCTGGCGGCGCGGCAGATGCTGGATTCGGGCCGGCGGCACTGGAGGGCGGGCATGTGGCTGGCCGCGCCCTGGGCCGGTTTCCGGAGCTTTGTGGTGCGCGCCGGTTTCCTCGACGGGTCGCGCGGCCTGCGGATCGCATACATGGCCGCGCGCACCGTATGGCTCAAATACCGGAAACTGGGTCGCCTGCTCGAATCACGGTGACCGAGGTCCGGGCCGAGGCCGGCCTTGCGGATTTTCCAAACACGCCCCTGCCACGAATTGCACGAATTGGGAGTCGTCTCCGGGCCGGCTACTGCAGGTAAAGCCGGAAATCCAGGGCGAAACCGCGCAGGCCGGGCAGGCTCTTGAGGCGCGCCTGCCACCACCGGTAATCGTAATACCAGTCCGGCCGTTTCCGCGCCGGCGCGAGCCGTATGACGGGATTCCGCGGATCGGGAGCTTCCGGCGAATACGGCGCGTACGGGTCCTGCATCCGGCGCCAGCGCGGGTACATTCCCAGCGCACGCAAACCGCGGCGTATCCCGAAAGAGTGGCTCCTGCGGAGCCGGAATCCTGTCCGATCCAACATCTCGAGCAGCGCCGTCCGGTGAAAGAAGAAGAGGTGCCCGTCCTTGCTGCGGCCCGGCCGGTTTTCCCGCAGGTAGTAATCGATCAGGCCCCGGCTGTCCACCCAACCGTTCGGGACCGAGAGACAGAAGGTTCCTCCGGGACGGAGCAGTCGCCTGCATTCGCGCAGGAATCCCATTGGATCCCGGACGTGCTCGAGCACGTTGTTGACGTGCAGGTAGTCCACGCCGGCCGCTTCGAATCCGCAATCGGCCAGTTCGCCCTGCCGGACGTCGAGCCCCAGCCGGGACCGCGCGAACTCGACGCTTTCATGCGACCATTCCACCCCCGCGACCCTCCACCGCGAACCGCGCCGGATCCCCTCGATAAAGTGCCCGAGGCTGCAGCCGACATCCAAAAAGAGTCCCGGCGAAAGACCGGCCAATTCCCGGCGGGCGAACGCCCCGCCCCTTCCGAGTTGCTTGAACCACTCTCCGCCATAGTATTGCGGCGAATAATAGTCGGCCAGCTGGCGGTCATCGGGCAACGGGCTCAGGTAGCGGACCCGGCATCTGCGGCATTCCACAAGGTCAAACTCATCCCTGCCGTTCAAGAGCGCCTTCGCCTGAAACGAAGTATCGCGGTCGAAGCCGCACAAAGGACAAACCAATCCGCTCACGCGCCTGCTCCCCGCCGGATCCGAGCCGTCCCGCCCGATCCGGGTTTATTCTGCAGACATAGTTTTAGCACGAAACCATGATTCCACGGGCGCCGATTTGCCCGCCGCCGTTCCGCCGATTCGGACCCGGCCGAATCATGGCCCCCCGCCGGCCTGTCCGGTAAACGTGGACGGCAGGCGTCGACACCCGCCGTCGCACGCGGCCGGGACAAAATAACCCTAAACAACCGGTACGGGCTGGCGTATTAATATACGGTTGCTTGCGAGGGGAAAATACTGCCGTCATGACGGCAACGTCGAGAGATGGGGGCCATGAGACCTTTGTACGGGAATGGAAAAATCCAGGGCAAGAAGTTGTTGATTATCTCCTGTTTAGCATTGATCCTGCTTTTCTCGATCAGTTGCGGCAAGGGTGGCGCCAATAGCGGCGGCGGAATGCCGGGAAGTGCGAAGGCCGGGAAGGCCGGAGGCAGAGGCGGTCCCGGGGCAGCCGCGGAGGTCTCGATCCTGACAACGGGCGTGCAGCGAATCGCCATCCAGCGGCAGGTCGATCTTGCCGGGTCCCTGATCTCTCCCGACCAGGCCAGGGTCAGCAGCGAAGTCGCGGGGGTGGTGCGGAAGGTCCTCGTCGAACTCGGCCAGGAAGTCGCCGTCGGCCAGGTCGTCGTCCAGCTGGACCCGCGGGAAATCGACCTGGCGCTGCAGCGGGCCCGCAGCCAGCTGAAGCAGACCGAAGCGCAGCTCGGCATCGACGGAGTGCGGGTGAAGGAGCCATTGCCGGAAGAACAGATCTCCTCCGTCCGCATGGCGATCGCCAACCGCGACGACGCACACGCGCAACTGCGCCGGGCGCAGCGGCTCAGGGCCCAGAACCTGCTGTCGCAGGCCGACCTCGACACCGCGGAAACCAAGGTCAAGGTCACCGAGGCCAATTATCAGGCGGCGCTGGAATCGGTGCAGAGCCTCAAGGCGACGCTGCAGGAACGGCGGCACGCGGTCGAGCTGGCCGAAAAGAAGCTGCGGGACACCGACATCCGGGCTTCCGTCGCCGGGCAGATCGCCGAGAAACTGGTACAGCAGGGCGAATTCATCCGGGAAAACACGCCCGTCGTCACGATCGTCCAGATGAATCCCCTCAAGGTGAAGACGGCCATCCAGGAACGCCATGCCGGCCTGGTTCGCGTGGGACTCCCGGTCGAGTTTTCGGTCGAGTCGGCTCCCGGGCGGAAGTTCACCGGCAAGGTATCGAACGTGAGCCCTTCCGTGGACCAGGCCACGCGCACCTTCCCGGTCGAGATCCTGGTCGAGAACAGGGACCGCCGGCTGAAGCCCGGGTTCTTCGCCAAGGGCCTCATCTTCACGCACCGCGATGAGAACGTGATGGCGATCCCGGATGCGGCGATTTCGACGCTGGCCGGCGTCTCCAACGTCTATGTGATCGAAGGCGGCAAAGCCCGCCAGCAGATGGTCACTCTCGGGACCCGCGTAGGCGATCTCTTCGAGCTGCTGGGCGGCCTCGAGGGCAACGAAACCCTGGCGGCCAGCAACCTTACGCTTCTGGCCACCGGAGTCTCCGTAAAGGTCGCTGGATCGAGCAACCCTGGCGGCCCGGCCAGCGCGTCCGCCCCCGCCCCCGGCGGCACGAATGAAGGCGGCGGACGGGGAGGTCGGCCATGAAACTTGCCGATGTCAGCATCCGGCGCCCCGTTTTCGCCGTCATGATGGCGGCGGCCATCGTCGTGCTGGGAGTCGCGTCCTACAGCCGGCTCGGACTCGACCTGATGCCGAAAACGGACTTCCCGATGGTCGTGGTCTCGACCAGCCTGCCCGGCGCCAGTTCCGAAGAGATAGAAACCCAGATCACCAAGCCGATCGAGGAAATTGTCAACACGATCGCCGGGCTCGACGAACTCCGGTCCACCTCGCAGCAGGGCATGTCGCGGGTCATGATCACCTTCGTCCTCGAAAGAAAGATCGAAGAAGCGGTGCAGGACGTGAGGGACAAGGTCTCGACCATCACGAATCAGTTCCCGAGAGACACCCTGCCGCCCGTCATCCAGAAAATGGACCCGGACGCGAGCCCCATCCTGACCATCGCGGTCTCGGGATCGCGATCCCAGAAGGAAATCAGCCAGATCGTCGACAAGCAGATCAAGCAGGTCCTCGAGACGGTTCAGAACGTCGGCGAAGTCACCTTCACGGGAGACCGGCACCGGGAGATCCATCTCCTGCTGAACGAGGACCGCATGAACGCGTACGGCCTGACCGTGGACCAGGTCCGCAACGCGGTCCAGCGGCAGAACGTCGAAATCCCCGGCGGCAGCTTCCTGTCGGGCCCGGCGGAAATCGCCCTGCGCACCATGGGGCGCATTCAGAACGTCGAGGATTTCAACAGGATCATCATCGCCTACAGCGGCGGTTCGGTCATCCGGTTCGGCGACATCGGCCGCGTGGTGGACACGGTGGAGGAACCCCGCAGCGTCGCCCGTCTGGACGGCCGCGACGCGGTGTCGCTGAACATCCGGAAGCAGTCGGGAACCAACACCGTCGAAGTCGTGGACGCCGTCATGGCGCGCCTCGAACGGGTCAAGCAGACCCTCCCTCCGGACATCCAGGTCCAGACGACGCGCGACCAGTCGCTGTTCATCCGCCGGTCTTTCGAGGAAATCCAGCACCACCTCGTCCTCGGCGGGCTGCTCGCCAGCATCGTCGTGCTGCTGTTCATGCGCAATTTCCGGAGCACCATCATCGCCGCGCTCGCGATCCCGACCTCCATCATCGGCACGTTCACCCTGATGAAGGCTTTCGGGTTCACCATGAACAACATGACGATGCTCGCCCTGTCGCTGGCCACCGGGATCGTCATCGACGACGCGATCGTGGTCCTGGAAAACATATTCCGGTACGTCGAGGAGAAGAAGGTATTGCCCCGCGAGGCGGCATCCAAGGCGACGAGCGAGATCGGTCTCGCGGTGATGGCGACCACGCTGTCGCTGGTCGTGATCTTCCTGCCCGTCGCGTTCATGACGGGACAGATCGGCCGGTATTTCTACAGCTTCGGCATCGTGTCGGCTTCGGCGTTCCTGCTCTCCATGTTCATCTCCTTCACCCTGACGCCGGCCCTCTGCGCGGCCTGGCTGCGGCCCACCGACACAGGCCACCGGACTTCGAAGTCGACCGGTTTCTACTCCTCCGTCGACCGCACCTACGGGAAAATGCTCGGATGGAGCCTGCGGCACCGCCTGGTCATCGTCCTGATCGGCGCCGCCGTCGCGACCTCGGCGACCCTTCTTTTCCCGCGGCTGGGGAAGGAACTGGTCCCCGACGACGATCAGAGCGAATACAGCGTAAACGTCCGGCTGCCGCGGGGTACCAATTTCGCCCGCACCGACGAGTACATCCGTCCGATCGAGGAAGGTCTGCGGAAACTGCCGGAGGTGCGCACCGTCTTCACGACCGTCAACGTCGGGAGCGCCAACTTCTTCATCGGCCTGACGCCCCTCGAGGAACGGGAGGTCTCGCAGCAGGAATTGATGCGGGACGCCCGCGTCTACCTGCGGCAATTCCGTGACGCGCGGATCAGCGTCTCGGGCGGCACGGACATCTCGGGAAGCTCCACCGCATCCGCGGGACGCGGCGGCGGCGGCGCCAACCGCGTCCAGCTGCTGATCCAGGGGCCCGACATCGAGCAGCTGCAGGCGTACGTCACCGAACTGCTGGCGAAGGTGCGCACGATCCCCGGGATCGTGGACGCCGACACCAACTTCGAGCCGACGGCGCCGGAACTGCGCGTCCGCATCGACCGCACGCGGGCGGCGGACCTCGGGGTTTCCATCGATTCGCTCGCCAGCAACCTCCGCCTGCTGGTCGGGGGCGACGAGGTTTCCAAGTACAAGGAAGGCGACGACCAGTACTCCGTGCAGCTGCGGCTGGACGAGCAGTTCCGCGACGACCCGGCCCGCATGGGCGAGCTGCTGGTGCCGGGAGCCGGCGGGCGGCCGCTCAAGGTGAGCGACATCGCCACCCTGACGCTCGAGCCGGGACCGGCCAACATCGACCGCTACAACCGCCAGCGGCAGATTTCGCTGAACGGCGGCCTCGACGGCATCCCGATGCAGGCGGCCGTGGATGCCGTGCAGCAGAAGGTCGACGAAATGAACCTCAAGCCGGGGTATTCGGCCGTCTTCGGGTTCAGCGCCAGGATCCTGAGCCAGGCCTCGAACGATTTCCTCTTCGCCGTGATCCTGGCCGTCATTTTCATCTACATGGTGCTGGCCTCCCAGTTCAACAGCTTCATCCACCCGCTCACGATCATGACGGCCATCCCGCTGAGCCTTCCCTGCGGCCTGTTCGCGCTGATGCTCTTCGGCATGACGATCAACGTCTACAGCGCCATCGGCCTGATGATGCTGTTCGGCATCGTCAAGAAGAACTCCATCCTCCAGGTGGACTACACCAATACGCTGGTCGCACAGGGCATCGAACGGAACGAAGCCATCATCACCGCGAACCACGTGCGGCTCCGGCCGATCCTGATGACGACGATCGCCATCGTCGCCGGCATGCTCCCGATCGCCTTCGGGCGCGGCGCCGGATCGGGGTCCCGCGCCTCCATGGCCGTCACCATCATCGGCGGCCAGATCCTCTGCCTGCTGCTGACGCTGCTGGTCACGCCCGTCATCTATTCGCTGTTCGACGACCTGAAGGTATTCCTCCGGCGGAAACGGGCGGTGAAAGCCGAGGCAAAGGAAGCCCCGGCCGCCGGCCCCGCGGAGGAGACGGCGGGTTAGGCGCGCCGGAGACAAACAGGGGAGCTGGCATAGAGGAGGAAAGGGATTCCGGATTCCAGACTCCAGATCTCAGACTGCGGTTCTCCGCAATCTGCAACCTGGAATCTGGAATCTGGAATTCAAAATTGATCTTCTTATGCATCCTACATCGTAATCCTCCTCCCACATCTTGTTTTATGCTATCCATTGTTAAATAAATTTGCCGAGTCTCAAGAGCCCGGAGGCGCCGCGGTCCGACGCCTGCTTTTCTCATGCGCGGAAATCGCCCCGATGGCATATCATGGAGGCAAGCGGCCGCAGTCCCGTCTGCCTGCCGGAAAGGAGCCGCCACCGCCAAAGCCTTCAGAGAGGAGACAGCACCATGGACATCATTCGA
>CAZTHE010000166.1:0-6631 GCA_964613495.1 uncultured Acidobacteriota bacterium
GGCTTTGTTGTGCCGCGCCTGCGGCGCTGGAACGGCTGCGCATCCCCGATGACACACCGCGCCTGCGGCGCTGGAACGGCTGCGCATCCCCAATGACACACCGCGCCTGCGGCGCTGGAACGGCTGCGCATCCCCGATGACACACCGCGCCTGCGGCGCTGGAACCGCCTGGGTTTCCCCGACCACGCGACGTGCGGGCGCTCCAGGACCGCCCCAAAGACGCTGTTGCGTTGCCCTGCGGCGCTTGTTAGCATCAGGGCGAAGCCGGGGGAGATCCGCATGGAAGGGCCCGCGACGAGGTTGGGAAACGCGTTTTCGATCGCCGCGGCCACGCTCTGGGCGAACAAGCTCCGCTCGCTGCTCACCGTCTTCGGCATCGTCATCGGCATCGCGTCCGTCGTGCTCGCCGGCGCCACCCTCCTCACGGTCCGCGACCTCGCGGTGCGCAGCACGGCGCAGTCCTTCGGCACCGACACCTTCATCGTCTCGCAGGTGGCCTCGACCGGCAGCCTCAGCCGAAAGGAACTCGCCGACAAGCTGCGCCGCAACCCGAAGATCTACCGCCGCGAGGCGGAAGTCCTCGCCCGGCGCATGGCAGAATCGGCCGAGACCGCGCCCGCGCTGCAATCGATCACCGACATCAAGGCCGGCAACAAGACGTTCCTCGGCGCCACCGTCATCGGCGCCACCGCCAACATCCAGGACATCCGCGACGTCCGGGTGGACCAGGGCCGCTTCTTCACCGAGGAGGAGAACCGCCGCTCGCGTCCCGTCGCCGTCATCGGCCGCGACCTGGTCGAAGAACTCTTCCCGTACCGGGACCCGCTGGGCAAACAGATTCGCATCCGCGGCGTCCCCTTCACCGTCATCGGGACGGAGGAGAAGCAGGGGGCGAGCTTCGCCCTGTCGCTCGACCGCAACGTCTGGATCCCGCTGCTTTCCTACGAGAAGATCTGGGGCAGCCGCCTGTCGGTGACCGTGTACCAGAAGCCGCGCGACCGGGCGCAGTTCGCCGGGACGCAGGACGCGGCGCGCGCCTCGCTGCGCGCCATGCGCCGCCTGCGGCCCCGCGCCGGGGACAACTTCGACCTGCTGATGCCCGAGGCCGGCCGCAGCTTCCTCGAGCGGCTCACGGGCGCCATCGCGATCGCCATCGTGCCGATCAGCTCGATCGCCCTGATCGTCGCCGGCATCGTCGTCATGAACATGATGCTCGTCTCGGTGACCGAGCGGACGCGCGAGATCGGCATCCGCAAGGCGATCGGGGCGCGCGACTCGGACATCCTCTCGCAGATCCTGATCGAGTCGACGCTGCTGACGCTGATGGGCGGCGGCCTGGGCCTCTTGCTGTCGTATTTCGGAACCCTGGGACTGGGCCGGGCGCTGGACGCCGACGTGGCGATCCCGGCGCGGTACGCGGCCCTGGCGATCACCACGGCCGCCGCCGTCGGCCTCGGCGCCGGCTATTACCCGGCGCGCCTGGCGTCGCGCATGCCGCCGGTCGAAGCCATGCGCGCGGAGACATGACGTGAGACAGATCCACTTCAACCGCGAGAACTTCAGCTTCGCCCTCGCCAACGTGACGGAGCACAAGTTCCGCTCGCTGCTGACGGTCCTGGGCATCATCGTCGGCATCGTGACCGTGGTGCTGGTGGCGTCGGTCCTCGTCGGCGTGCGCAACAACATCGCGCTGCTGTTCCAGGAATTCGGCCCGGACAGCGTCTTCGCCTTCCACCTCAACGGCGACCCCGGCAGCACGCAGATCCGGCCGGAGGAGGCCACGCGCAAGCCGCTGCGCGCCGAGTTCGCGCGGGAGATCCTGAAGCGCTGCCCGCGGGTGAAGGACGCCGCCGCGCAGGTCTACGTGCCGAGCCTCGTCGCCGACCGCCCGCTGACGGCCCGGTACCGCGGCGTCGAAAACGACCGGATCCAGGTGCAGGGCACGACGTGGAACTTCGCGCAGGTCACCGGCGCGGAGTTCTCGGCGGGACGCATGTACACCTACGAGGAGGAGCAGCGCTCGGCGAAGGTCTGCGTCCTCGGGGCCAACGCCGCCGCGTCGCTCTTCCCGGCGGGCGACGCCGTCGGCCGAAAGGTCGTCATGGACGGGGCGCTCTACCTCGTCGTCGGCGTCTTCGAGAAGCGCAAGGGCGGCTTCGCCGGCGAGAACCGCCAGGACAACGTCTTCATGATCCCGCTGCGCACCACGCAGCGGCGCTACCCGGAAGCGGACACCGTCATCCTCTACCTGCAGGCCTACCGCGGGCAGCGCGACGCCGCGCTGTTCGAGATCGAGTCGGTGCTGCGCACCCTGCGGGGCGTCAAGCCGGGCGCCGAACCGGATTTTCACCTGAGCACGGCCGACTCCATCATCGAGCAGCTCGACGCGATCACGGGCCTGATCCGCACCGGCACGCTCGCGCTCTCCGGCCTCGGCCTGCTCGTCGGCGGCATCGGCGTGATGAATATCATGCTGATGTCGGTCACCCAGCGCACGCGCGAGATCGGCGTGCGCAAGGCCATCGGGGCGCGCCGGCGCGACATCGTGACGCAGTTCCTGCTCGAGGCGGCCTTCCTGACCACGACGGGCGGCGTCTTTGGAGTGGCGCTGGCAATTCTATTGGGCCTCGTCGTCGGGTCTTTCGTGCCGAACATCCCGGTCGTGCCCCCGCTGTGGGCCGTCGCGTCCGGCCTCGGCGTCTCGACCGTGGTGGGCCTGGTCTTCGGCGTGTGGCCCGCGGTCAAGGCGGCGCGGCTCGACCCGGTCGAGGCGCTGCGCTACGAATGAACCCGGGAGCCGGGAAAATCGTCATATTAAATTGAACGAACGGAGCTTTCCTGTCGTTGAAGGTCGATAGCACCGCTGCAGCGTTGAGCGTTGGATAAATGTTGCAGGGTTGCAGGATAAATAGGCCGGAGGTTGTATGATGACGCGCACCAGACTCACCGCCTTCGCAATAGTCCTGCTGACGGGGTTGTCCGCGACGGCTTCCGCCGCGACTCTCCCGGAGGCGCTGGGAAACATCCCGTCGGATTACGCCTTCGTCGCCGGCGTCAACGTCCGGCAGGTCATGGCGAGCCCGTTTTTCGCGAAAATGCTCGAGCAGCGGGCCATGGGAAAGGATCTTGCCGAATTCACCGCGCGGACCGGTCTCGATCCGGCGCGCGACGTGGACTACCTCCTGCTGGCGGGACGCAACGCCGGTGCGGCGAAGCCGGAAGGGCTGATGATCCTATCGGGCACGTTCGACCGCGAGAAGATCCTGGGATTTTTCCGGACCGGCGCGCCGGGGACCGAGACGGAGCACGCGGGGACCGCCGTGCTGAGGATGCCGGGCGGCAAGGACGGCGCGGCCGCAAACGCCATGGCGTTCCTCGGCGAACGCGAGATCGCGCTGGGAGACCTCGAGTCGCTCGAGGCGGCCCTGGACACGCGCAGCGGCGCGAAGAAGAGCGTCCTCACGAACACGGTGCTCGCGTCGCTGATCGGCACCGTGGATACGGACGCCATGTTCTGGTTCGCGGCGGAGTCGCCGGACCTGATGAAGGCAACGAAACTGCCCTTCCCGCCGGCGATGAACGCGTCGCCGGTGAAAAGCGCCGCCGGGTCGTTCCATTTCGGCGAGGACGTCGCCGGGAAGATCACGGCCACGGCCGCCGACGCCGCCGCGGCGGCGAAGATGGCGGAAATGGTCCGAGCGGCGCTCGCGCTCGGGCAGATGCAGGGCGCGAAGAGCCCGGAGCTGGGGATGCTGCTGCTGACGTTCACCGTGACGCAGGACGCGGACCGGGTCGGTTTGTCGTTCGACATTCCGGGCGCCCTGCTCGAGAAGCTCAGCCGGTCGAAGCTCCCGCTTCCTCCCGGCACCATCTGATTCCGGGGCTATTCCAAAACAGCTTTGGCCACGGATTTCACAGCCTGGATTACACGGATTTTTTGCCTCGTTTCAACCCGTGAAATCAGTGTCCATCCATACAGCTTCCACCACGAATCGCGGGAATTTTTTCTGCTTCGTGGAATTCGTGGCCGGTCCTCAATGACGCAAGTTGGCCACGGATTTCACGGATTACACGGATTTTTTGCCTCGTTTCAACCCGTGAAATCAGTGTCCATCCGTGGCGAATCCGAAGAGGCGCGAACGCGCGGCTACGTAATTTCGCACAGGCGCAGGAACACGGCAATGCCCGGCGGCCGCCCGAGGCGCGCCGCGAGCGCCGCATCGTCCCACCGCAGGAACGGATTCGTCGCGCACTCCTCTTCGAGCGCAAGCGGCACGGTCGGCTCCCCCGCCGGCGCCGCGGCCTGCAGCCGCTTCAGGCGCTCGGCCAGCCGCGCGTTATGCGGATCGACCTGCGCCGCCTCGCGCACGAACTCGAGCGTGTACTCGTGCGAGCACCAGATGCGCGTCCCGCGCGGCAGCGCCCGGATTTTCCGGACGGACTCGAACATCGTCTCCGGCGTCCCCTCGAACAGGTTCCCGATCGTCCCGCCGAACAGCGTGTCGCCGGAAAACACGTCCCCGCCGCCGTCGCCCGGATCGAAAAAATACGCGACATGCGCCCGCGTGTGCCCCGGCACCTCCAGGACGCGCGCCCGCGCGCCGCACACGTCGACCGTGTCGTTCTCCGCGAGGAATTGCGTCTGGCCCGGAATGCGCCCCCGGTCGAGCGCGCCGCCGTACACCGGGATCCCGGGGGATCTTTTCAGCAACGCCCGGTTCCCGCCCGTGTGGTCCCCGTGGTGGTGCGTGTTGACGATGGCCGCAAGGCGCAAGCCTTCGCCTTCAAGATAATGCACTACGGGCGCGGCCTCCCCGGGGTCGACCACGGCGGCTTCCCCGGCCGCCGGGCCGCGCAGCAGGTAAACATAATTGTCGGACAGTGCCCGCAGAATGGTCACGCGCAGCATTTTGACATTTCCTTTATGTGAAGTCCGGCCCCATGGGGTCGACGGAATCGTTTTCGCCCAATTCCAGCGTGCCGTTCTCCGCGGCGTCGAGCAGCGCCTGCGCCTCTTCCAGCTTCTCTTTCGGCACAAGGATGGTCCTCTCGCCGAGCCCGTCGAGCGTCAGGCCTAAGATGTGACCGGCGGCTTCGCCCGTCAGGCGCGCCGGGATTCCGCGCCCGCGCAGCGCGGTCACCATCGCCTCGGCGTTGATCCCGCCCGGGATGCGGACGAGTTCCGCTTCGTTTTCGGATGAACTCATGGCGTCTTTTCCTCTCGAGCTATTGTTATGCCCGGGCCGATGCGGATGCAAGAGTGTCGTTCAACGGTCAACGTGGAACGTGGGAAGGATTGCAGTAAGCGCCGGAGGCGCGGCGCAGGTTCGCGATATTCGTGGCGAATCCGTTCCTCATCATTTGCACGAATTAGACGAATTTTCGCAACGTGCAAACGTTGAGTGTTAAACCTTGAACGTTTTCCGGTACAATGTCCGGCAGCCGTTTCTATTCCGGGGATAATTCTTATGGTGCTGCGGTTGCTGGGCCCGATTCTGCTGCTGGCGGCGGCGTTCCAGCAGCTGCCGGTGATTCGCGTGGACGCGAACCTCGTGCTGACACCGGTGCGCGTGACGGACGCGGCGGGAAAAACCGTCCGCGGCCTCGAGCTCGACGATTTCGAGATCGAGGAGAACGGCGTGAAGGCGCAGCCGGCGCGTCTCGGCGCCGCCGGGGAGGCGCCGCTCGAACTGGCGCTGGTGTTCGACACCTCGGGCAGCGTCTACGCGCAGGTCGAGCTGGAGCGCCGCGCGGCCGCCCTTTTCCTCCAGAGGACGCTGCGCCGCGGCGACGGCGTCTGCATCGTCGCGGTCGCGAACCAGCCGCGCGTCCTGCTGACGCGCACGTCGTCGCTCGACACCGCCCTGCGCGCCGTCGACGCCATCACGCCCACGACCGAGGCGACGGCGTTCTACAATTCGCTCGCGCTGGCGGCGCGCATGCTCGAGGACGCGGCGCGGCCCGACGCCCGGCGCGTCCTCATCGCCATATCCGACGGCGAGGACAACCGCAGCCTCGACCACGGCCTCGAGGACATCCTGAAGGCGCTGCGGAACACCAACAGCCTGTTCTACTCCGTCAATCCGCAGGGCGCCGTCCAGGGCACGAATTATTTCAGCCGCCGCGCCCAGCAGAACCTCGACCGGATCGCGCGGGAAACGGGCGGCGCGTCGTTCGTCGCGGACGACGTCGATCGGCTGACGGAGTTCCTCGACCGCATCGCCGACGAATTGAAGGGACAGTACCTGCTCGGCTACTACTCCCCGTCGAAAACTGGAGCCGGCATCTTCCGCCGCATCGAAATCCGGGTGACCGGCAGGCCGGGAGTCATCGTCAAGGCCCGGCCCGGCTATTACCCCGATTGAATTTTATGGTTGGAAGGGTTACAGAGTTACAGGGTTACACGTTAAACGTTCCAACGTTCCAACGTTCCAATGTCCCAACGTCCCAACGTTCAAACGTTTCTGTTGATTTGCGGGGCGAATTCTGGAAAATTGGCTGCTGATTTGACCCACGGAGGGATATCGCGCGCTATGACCGGACGCACACGCGGAAAACGAATGCATAAATTGCTGGTTGCCTTGATCCTCGGGCTCGTCTTCGTGTCGGCGGGACCGGCGGCGACTGCGGC
>CAZTHE010000166.1:6641-8074 GCA_964613495.1 uncultured Acidobacteriota bacterium
AGGAGGACGCCGTCGCCCTGACCAGGGCCATGGTGGCCGCGGGCAAGCCGGTGGTGCGTGCAATCCTGTTCACTTCACCCACCTGCCCGCACTGCGCCCAGGTGCGCGAGGAGGTGCTGCCGCCGCTGGCCGAGCGCTTCGGCCAGCAGCTGCAGGTGGCCATCATCAGCATCGAGCCGGCAGCAGGACGCGAGCTTTTCCTCAAAGCCTGCCTGCAGCACGGCCTGGCCCGCCTCTCGGTGCCGCTGCTGATCGTGGGAAACAAGGCGCTGGTGGGATCCAAGGAAATCCCGGAACAGTTCCCCGACCTCATCGCGAAGCACGTCGCGGCCGACGGCATGGACTGGCCGGATATTTCGGGCCTGCGCGAACTGCTGGTCGCGAACAAGCTGGCGCCGGCGGAGGCGCCGCAGCAGCCGGAAACGCCGGCCGCGGCCTCCACGGCCGCGCAGCCGCCGCAGACCGCCGCATCCATCGAGCGGCCCGCGCCGGAACCGGCGGCGACGCCCCGGCCGAAGACCGGGGAGCCGGCAAAAACCGCGTCCGCGCCCGCGGCGGCCGCCGCGCCTGCAAAAACCGCGCAGCTGCCCGGACCGTCGGCATCCGTTGCCTCCACTGCCGCTATCGCCGCGCGGCAGGCGGCGTCCAGCACGACGATCGCGCCGCAGCCCGCGGCGCCGTCTCCCGGCAACCCGGCGCCGGCCGGACCGGCCGCTTCCGCGCAGGCCGAGTCGGGCATCATCGACCTGACCGGCAACGAACCGAAGCCGGGTATCTTCGAAAAAATCATGCGCGACCCGGCCGGCAACGGCGTGGCCATCGTGGTGTTGATCCTCATGGTCGCGGTGGCGGCCGTTTCGATCGCGAAGCTGCGCAAGCCTGTCGCCGCGGGGGAAACGTCGGTGCGCGCGCGCTACGACTGGCTGATCCCGGCGCTGGTGGTGGCGGGCCTCTTCGTGGCCGGGTATCTCTCCAGCGTGGAGCTGCGCAACGTCGAGGCGGTCTGCGGGCCGGTGGGCGACTGCAATACGGTCCAGCAGAGCAAATACGCCCGGCTGTTCGGCGTATTGCCGATCGGGGTCCTCGGGCTGATGGGGTTCGCGGCCATCTTCGTGGCCTGGGCCGTGCGGCGCCGGGGCAAGGGACGCCTGGCGCTTTATGCGTCCGTGGCGATGCTCGGCATGACGGCCTTCGGCATCCTGTTTTCGATCTACCTCACCTTCCTCGAGCCGTTCGTCATCGGCGCCACGTGTTTGTGGTGCGTGAGTTCGGCCGTCATCATGACGCTGCTGTACATCATGGCGATCCGGCCCGGCCGCACGGCCCTGGCTTTATTAAAACGTAAGAACGTTTGAACGTTCCAACGTTCCAGCGCCATAGGCGCGGCGCAGCATCGGGGATACCCGATCGTTCCAGCGCCGGAGGCGCGGCGC
>CAZTHE010000167.1:0-7745 GCA_964613495.1 uncultured Acidobacteriota bacterium
GCGTGACGTCCACGTTGACCTTGACGAGATGCTGGTTCAGGTTGGCGACATCGAAGGAGCGGTTGAAGCGTTCCAGGAAAAACGGCGAATTCGCGTCGAACCCCGCGTCGTCGGTGAGGAAATCCGACCGCCGCTGCATGTATTGATATTTCAGGCGCGCCGTCAGGATGTCGACCGATGTGTTCGCCCACTGCACGAACAGCTTCTTTTCCCTCGTGTTCTCCGAGTCGAAACGGTTGCGCTCGGTGTGCAGGTAGTCGAAGCCCGCGGTCAGGCGGTTCCTGCGCGTGAGCCGGTATCCGGCTTCCGCCCCGGGATTGTGTTTCGCGTAGCTGTAGCGGTCGTTTACGCAGACGACGTTGACGTTCGCCGCGGACTCCATTCCCTCGGCGAAGCACACGAGACCCGCCGTCGTCAGGGGGACCTGGAACTCGATTATGCTCGAACCGTTGTTCCGCCTGTAATACTTGTAGTACGCCCGCGTATCCAGGTTCTTCGCGGGATCGGAGGCGTAAGAGACCTGGACGGTCGTGTTTTCGACCTTCCCGTGAAATACCGGCGAACTCGGGTTCGTGGGCGTCAGGACGTCGAGTCCGGAGGTGTTGAGGACCTCCGTGATCATGTCGACGTCATTCGTGCCGCGTTCGTAGGTGACGCGGCCGGAAAGCGTGGAATTCAGGGGAAGCTGCCGGAGCATCCCGTTTGCGCCGATGCGCCAGTAGCCGTTGTCCGGCGCGAATGTGGTGGTGTCGGTGCCGAAGCCGAAGAAAGGGTTCTGGAAGAACAGGAGCTCATCTTCGTTCCGGAAATTGCTGTACGCCGCGTTCACCGACAGGTGCCCGCGCGGTTTCTGGTAGCCGCCTTCGACCAGGACGTTGTTCGTCGTGTAGTCGACGGGGTACGGCAGGTCGATGAATCCGTTGCCGGGGCTGGTGCCGAGCGCCGCGGCGTCCACCTTGTTGAGGCCGGACTGGTGCACGTTGTTGAACTCGACCAACGTGTACCAGGGCGTCCTGCCTGAAAATTCGAGGCTGCCGCCGAGGTTGCGCCGCGCGGAGTGGAAGTGGAAGGATTCCCACGGCGGGACGCCCGATTCGGCCAGCTCGGCGGGCGTCGTCGAGAAGAGCCGCAGGTTCGGCACGCCGGGATCTTCGAAGGGAGTGCGGGCGCCGTTGGGCCCGCAGCCGAAGATGTGCGTAAGCCAGTCTCCGTAAACGCGGAACCGGAACCGGCCGTCCACGCCCCCCTCCGCGTCGATGTACATGTCATCGCGTCCCAGGTTTTCGCCGAACAGGTCCAGATAAAACCGGCCGTCGCGCAGGCGCACGTCGAAGGATCCCAGCGGGCCGCTGTACAGGTCGCGGTATTCGTACAGCTTGGACTCGTCTTTCGTCTCCTCGCCGCTGTCGATGCCGCCTACCGCGATGCTGCCGGAAATGCGGAATGCGCCGTCCTGGGCGGGCAGCGGCCCGGACAGGAGAAACAGGAAAGCGCCGAGCAGGAATATCGATCTTGCCTTCATGGGACCTCCCTAGCGAGTGAGATACTTGCCGCGCGTGGCGGGGGCGTTGCTGCCGTGAATCGCGTTGTGGCAGTTCAGGCAGGACCGGGAAACGAAACGCGTGTTGGCCGTCTTCGCCGGCGAGCCGGGGATCCGGACGAATCCCTGGTCGCCGCTGTAGGCCGTGCCGGGGTGGCGCGACCAGTCGTGGCAGTCCTGGCAGAGGTTCGGGACTTTTTCATTCAGCAGCTTGGTGTGCGAGGATCCGTGCGGGCTGTGGCAGGAGAGGCAGTTTTCCTCGACGGCGGGGTGCTGAAAGAGAAACGGGCCCCGCTTGTCGGCGTGGCAGCTCCAGCACTGCGCCTGCACAGTCTCCTGCTTGACCATCGCGTGGCCCTGCGCCCCGTGGGGATTGTGGCAGCTGGAACAGGTCACCTTGCCCTCGACGATCGGGTGGTGGGAAGGCTTGTTGATCTGCACCCGGGTCTGCTTGTGGCAGGAGATGCAGGTCTCGTATTCGAACTGCCGCACGCTCAGGACCGCCGGGCCGGCCACGGGGTCCCTTTTCGTGATCGCAATGGTGGACCCGCGCGGCGGTTTTGCGTGCACCGCGTGGCAATCGTTGCAGCGCACGTCGTTGCGCCCGTGGCGCCCCGATTCCCAGAAAGCCAGGTGCCGGTTCCCGGCGTGGCAGCTCATGCAGGCGCGCGTCTGCTCCGCCGCCTGCGTCCTGCCCTTGCCGAATCGCACGGGATGCGGGTTCGCCGCCGGATTGCCGGCGTGGTTGGGGTTCGTACCGTGACAGGCCGAGCAGGTTCGTCCGCTCCCGGCGGGCGAATCCGGGTCTCCCGCCGCGCCGTGCTTCGTTTCCAGGATGCCCTCCTGGGCCTTGTGGCAGGCGAGACACTGGGTCTCATTGCCTTGCCCGGCCGCCTGCCGGCCCGGAAACGCCAGCAGGAGGCTCAGAATCGCCGCGGCCCCGGATAAAATGGTGCTCAACCGTCTCGCCATGCCTGTGACTCCCTGCGGCCAAACGCCGCTCCAATGGTCTTTAACCGGCCGGCCGTTAAAGGCCGGGGTCCCTGAGGGAAAGAACGTGCATTCTCTTTGCCCTGTTCCTGCGAGGGCATGGTGCGGATGCGGCGGGCGCTGCGACCGGTTGTGCTACCGCAAGAGGTTTTGACTGCTCGCCATAGGGGGGCATCCGAAACAAAAGATGATTCATTTATAAAGAATCAGGACAGAAGGTACAAGCCAAAAACAGTCCTCGCGAAGATTTCTTTACGGGAGGGCGGGGGGACTGTTTCCGTGAGACGGGTTCGGCGGTATGGCAGACAAACAGGGTAGTCCGCCCGGGCGAATCGGCCGGGGAGGAGGGAGGGGCAAGGCGGGAGGCGGACGGCATCCGCAAAACGCGACGCTTTTCGGCCGCGTAACGGGCACATGGCCTGCAACACCCGCTATTCGGGCGCCCTATTCGATCTCGAACAGGATCTGTCCTTTGGCGACCTTATCCTTCTCGGCCACGCGGAGCGCGCGGACGGTGCCGCTCTTGGGCGCCTTGATGCGGTTGAGCATCTTCATGGCTTCGAGGATCATCACGGTGTCTCCCTGGCGGACCGTCTTGCCCTGGGCGGTTTCGATGGCGGCGACGGTCCCCGGGATGAGGGCCCTGACGATCCCCGGGTCCTGCCTTTCGTAGAGCCTGCGCCCGTGAAATTTGCCGGTCGCGCGGGTCTGGTAGACGCCGTTTTCCAGGGAAATCTGGATGAACTTGTCCTGCTCGCTCACGGTGCCACTCCTTCCTAAAACGGCGGGATCCCGTGTTTCCGGACCGGGTGCGCTTCTTCCTTGTTTTGCGTCACCTTCAGGGCATGGGCGACATACGCGCGGGTCTCCTCGGGCGTGATGACGGCGTCCACGTATCCGGCGGATGCGGCGACGTAAGGATTCGCGAACTTGTCCGAGTACTCTTTCACCTTGAGTCTGCGCATCTCGTCCGGGTTTTCCGCCGCCTGGATCTCGCTGCGGAAAATGATGTTGGCAGCCCCTTCGGGGCCCATGACGGCAATCTCCGCCGTGGGCCAGGCGAAAACGAAGTCCCCCCGCAGGTGGCGGGAGCACATGGCGATGTAGCCGCCCCCGTAGGCCTTGCGCAGGATCACCGTGATTTTCGGCACCGTAGCCTCGCTGTAGGCATACAGCACCTTGGCTCCGTGGCGGATGACACCCCCGTGTTCCTGGTCCGAGCCGGGCAGGTAGCCGGGGATATCGACCAGGGTCACGAGCGGGATGTTGAATGCGTCGCAGAATCGGATGAAACGGGCGATCTTGTCGGAGGCGTCGATGTCCAGCACGCCCGCCAGCACCATGGCCTGGTTGCCGATGATGCCGACGGCGCGCCCGTCGATCCGGCTGAAGCCCGTGATGGCGTTCGGGGCGAAAAGCTCCTGGACTTCGAAAAAGTCGGAGTCGTCGACCAGGGCCCGCACGATGTCGCGCACGTCGAAGGGGATCTTGGAATCCCTCGGGATCAGGTTTTCGATGCGATAGGTCTGTTTGGGATTCACAGGCGCGATTGCGGGAGGTTTCTGGCGGCTGCAATCCGGCAGGTAGCTCATCAGCTTCCGGATCTGTTCGAAACATTCGGGTTCGCTCTTGGAGAAGAAATGGGCATTGCCCGCGATCTCGGCCTGGACCCGGGCCCCCCCGAGCTCCTCCATCGAGATCTCCTCGCCCAGGACGGTTTTGACCACCTCGGGCCCCGTGATGAACATCCTGGAAATCTGGTCGACGACGAAAACGAAGTCCGTCAGCGCCGGGGAATAGACGGCACCGCCCGCGCAGGGGCCGAGGATGACGGAGATCTGCGGCACGATTCCCGATGCCTGTGTGTTGCGGTAGAAGATTTCGCCGTATCCGGCCAGCGAATTGACCCCCTCCTGGATCCGGGCGCCGCCGGAATCGTTGATGCCGACGAGCGGGATTCCCATTTTCATCGCGTGGTCCATGACCTTGGTGATTTTGCGGGCGTGCATCAGGCCCAGCGAGCCCCCGGCCACGGTAAAGTCCTGGGCGTAGACGCAGATCGGGCGGCCGGCGATGGTCCCGGAACCCGTGATCACGCCGTCGGCGGCAAGCTCCTTGCCGCCCATGCCGAAGTCCTGGCAATTGTGTTCGACAAAGAGATCGTATTCGTGGAACGAACCCGGATCGAGCAGCGCGGCGATCCGTTCCCGAGCGGTCATCTTACCGATGGCCTTCTGCTTGCTGATGGCTTTTTCGCCGCCGCCCCTGGAGGCGGTGGACTTCCGGGTGAAGAAATCGACGATCCTTTGCATCACAGACATTGCAGCCCCCTATTCAAGCTGTCGCCAGCAGGTCGGGTAATGGAAGCCAGAAGTGTAGCAGAAAAAAGGACGGAGGGATGCGTTTCATTTTTGCCGCCGGCATATGGGTGATATAAATAGCTGTAAATAAATAACATATGACATGTTTGCCGACCAAGAATTATCAAGATTCCGGGAGGCGCCGAATTCCGCGCGGCTCGGAATGCCTTAGTACTTGCCAGGCCCAAGGGCCGCGCCACAATAAAAAAGGCGGGCAGGGAAACCCTGCCCGCCTGGCGCATTGTCGCGGATGCGTGTGGCTAGTGCTTGATCTTCGCGAACAGCTCCTTGACATCCTTTTCGAAGTCCGGGCAGCGGTCGGGCGTGTGGCACGTGATGCAGAGCGCCAGCGCCGGCTTCGGCGTCGGGATGGGCTTCATGTCGCTCAGGTGCTCCTTGGCCGACCCGTGGCAGGATTCGCACTGGACGTTGACCAGTTCCATCTGCTGCTGTTTCATGTTGAAGCCGTCGGGCTGCTCGAACCGGACGGTGTGGCACGCGAGGCATTTCGGATCGAACTGCTTTTTGTTTTTAACCAGCGTGGCGTAGGCGTGGGCGTGATCCGAAGTCTTCCACTGCTTGACCTGGTCCGCGTGGCACGGCTCGCAGGCGGTGACGCGCAGGGCGACGGACTCCGCGGCGGGCCGGTCTTCGGCGCTGCCGCCATACATGTCCGCGATCTTGTCGTTGTAGCCGGTGATCATCGCCTTCACCTTGGGATCGTCGGCGATCCCGTCTCCGAGCGACACCAGGGTATTCTGCGACGTATTCGTGTCGCCCAGGGTGACTTCCAGCAGGCCCATGTGCTGGCCTTTTTCACCGGCCTGGACGATGAGGGTTTTCTCGGCCTCAAACGGTTCCTTGGTTTTCTGTTTGTCATGGCCGCCGACGACGAGGTCGATCCCCTTGACTCTGCGGGCGATGACCCAGTCCCGGTTGGTCCCCTGGTGGGTCAGGGCGACGATGTAGTCCACCTTGCCGGTCAGCTCTTTCACCACGGCTTCCGCCGCTTCGAGCGGGTCCACTACATACGCGGCGTCCTTGGTGATTTCGCTCACCCGGGTCGTCATCTCGGTGGTGTCGCCCATGACGCCGAAAATGCCCACGTTCTTGTCCCCGGTTTTTTTGATGATATAGCGCTTGAAGATGGGAGCGTCGTTTTCGTCAACCAGGTTGGCCGACACGAACGGGAATCCGTGTTTCTTCTCGATTTCCTTGAGAGTGTCGATCCCGAGCACGAGGTCCAGTTCTCCGACGTTGACCGCATCGATCCCGATGTGCTTGTAGATCTCCGCGATGGTTTCGGCTTTCAGAAGAGCCGATTGCTTTACGGATTCCGGAAGTTCCAGGTCTTCGTTCAACAGGTCCCCGGAATCGACCACGACCACGCCGGCCTGATTTTTCCGGACCTGTTCCAGATACGTCGCCTTCTTATACAGCCCTCCGAGCTGTTCTCCGGTCTCCGCTCAACCGCAGGGTTCCATATACCCCAGCACGCAGCCGGTATAGGCGATGGTGATCTTTGCGCCGTCGGCGGCGCGGGAACTGTGGACCGAAAAGCTCGTCGACAAGAGAACTGCGGCGCCGAACGCGATCAGCGCCATGTACAAGACTTTTTTCATTCCTACCTCCCAGGGAGTACTGATGCCAGCGCACCGGGGATTGTTTCAATAAACGTCCCGGGGCGCCCGAATAATAGCATTGAGTCCGGCGGGCTCACCAGAAAATCGTAGCCGCAATCGCTTCCCGGCCGGTCCTATACAAATACGCCGCCGGGATGCCGGTGTTTTGCATGATTTCCGCACCGCCCGGAATCCGGAATCGAGTTATGGCTGCACGTCAAGCAATTGAACCTCGAAATCCAGGACGGCGCCGGGAGGTATGTCCGGAGGCGCTCCGGATTCCCCGTATCCCAGGCGCGGGGGGATCAGCAACTGGCGCTTTCCGCCGACACGCATCCCCTCGATGCCGCGGTCCCATCCCTCGATGACCTCGGCTGCTCCGAGCCTGAAGCTGAAAGGCTGTCCCGAATCCAGGGAACTGTCGAACTTTTTGCCGCGCCGGTTGTTTTTATACAGCCATCCCGTGTAGTGCACGGTCACCGTCGCTCCCTTCGTCGCCTGGGCTCCGGTTCCCGTGAGGATGTCCGTGGTCTGCAGTTCTTCGGGGGCGCTTCCGGAGCAGGCCGCCATGCCGAGGGCAATCGCCAGCAGGCAGGCGGCTCCAATCACCATGTGTCGTTTCATTCAGTCTCTCTCCCGCAATGATTTCGTCCCGCTGCCCTCTCGGGAGCCGGTGCCGGCGTCCCGGGGGACAGGCCTCCTTACTATACCTTCATACGTGGCGTCCCGGGCCAGGTATTTACGGCTCCGGAGAGAGGACCCCGGGTTCTTGGCTGCCGCACCCGCCCGGCCGGGGACCGGCGAGGCTGGCGGCGAGGATATCAGAGATTGCGCGCGGTGGGTGGGTGTGCTATTTTTTCCGCTTACATAAAGCTCAATTTAAGGAAGGGACCGTGGGAACAACCAAGCTTACTCGCAAGGAAATTCTTTCCGAAGACCCCGTGCACGAAGCGATGATCCGGATGGTGGAATTCTTTCGCCTGAACGGCAGGAAGATCGGCGTCCTGGCCGCGGTCGCGTTGCTTCTGGGCGTCGGCATCTACGGCGGGCTTCAATATCTCAAGGGCCGCGAAATGCAGGCGCAGGATCGGTTGGGAAGGGGCATCGAGTTTTTCCATGCCCAGGTGACGCCGGAAGCCGGCGAGGATCCCTATGCGATCGGGTCCAGCCCGGCGTTTCGGAGCGAAAACGCAAAATACCAGGCGGCGGCCGGGGAATTCTCGGCGGCCATGA
>CAZTHE010000168.1:0-7626 GCA_964613495.1 uncultured Acidobacteriota bacterium
GTTATCCGCTTTGCCTAATCCCCGTGGCTCCCCGAGCGTTAGTCCATTCCAGTACAGTGGAAATCGAGGCTAGCGCCAGGGGCCGGAGGCCCGCCCATAAGCACTCGAGCCTAGTTCGTGCAATCCGTGTAATTCGTGGCTGAGTTTGTATCCCGGATCCGCCAAAAGCTCCAGCAGGGCGGCGCGGAGCTAATGATAGCGGGAATCCTTTTCTCCTGCGCGGATCGCGACCTTCAGGGCGTTCGCCTTCGGGGGCACGGGGCAGTTGTAGAAATTCGAGAAGGCGCAGGCGGGATTGTAGGCCGTGTTGAAATCGAGCAGGTATTTCCCGTTCGGCAGCTTCTTCGCCTCCACGTAGCGGCCGAGCGGGTAGGTCTCCGTGCCGCTCGTCGCGTCGGTGAAGAAAATCGACAGGTCGTCTCCGCCCGAACCGGGTTCGAGCAGCCGCGTCGCCTCCAGGCGGCACGCGGTGGCGCCGACGCGGAAGTCGAACCATCCTACGCGCAGGGCGCTCCTCGGGTTGCCGCGGGTGGAGGCGATCACCATCTTCCCCTGTTTCGGGTCCGGGACCAGCGGGAGTTCATAGCGGTACGCCGGGTCGACCGGGAAATACTCGATCCCTTTGTATGCCTTCATGCGCGGCGTCTCGGGATCGAAGACGATCACGGCGGGAAAGCGCTGGTGGGACAGGCGCAGGCGATAACGCCCGATCCGGATCGCCGCGGGATCCAGCGCCGCTTCGCGCAGCGTCCGGCCGCCTGCATCGAAGACGGCTTTCGGGTCCACCGCCTCGACGAGGAAACGATCGCCCGACACCGTGATCCGCAGGTGGTGCAGCTCGATATCGGACGAGGACAGCCGGACGTCGTTGTCGTCTGCCCGTCCGACGGTCAGCACGGCCTTTTGGCCGAAATCGATCCGATCCACGGCGGCCAGATAGGACTCCGGATCGCTCCGGAGCCATTCGCGCGTTTCCGAACGGACCTTTTCTATTTCCGCCGTGGCGGCGCCCGCCGCCGCCTTATCCAGCGCGACCGGATCCGCGGCCGGCGGACCCCCGCAGCCCGACAGCGTGACAGCCAGGATTGAACAAAAAATCAGCGTCTGCTTCATGGTGCTTCCTCCGGCCTTCGACCCGGCCTTATTGGATTCGCCTTTTCACGTTACCGCCCGGTTCCTCGCATCTCCTGTTCCATTTTACCCCGGCCGCCGGGACGGCAGGATGCCCCATCTTCAGATTTCCCAGTACTTTCTTGTGGAAGGTGCCGATACAATTGATTAACCTTGAATATTTACGGATCGACGGAACCATGCAAGTCTCTGCCGAGATAAGAAAAAAACTGGCCACCCTGATCGGGAACCTTATCTGCCGCTGCATCGGCGACGCACGCATGATCCCGTATGTTCTGAACCGGGACGAAGTCATCAAGATGCTGGTGGACGATCCCGCGCGGTTCGAGAGGCTGGTGCAGGATGAGCAGGAAGACCAGACCGAATACTCCAAGTCGCACCTGACGGTCAAGCTGGACGCGGCCGCGGAACTCGGTAAACTGGACGCCGTGACGGCCTTCGAGCAGTCCTTCTGGAACGGGCCGGAGGTAAACCTGGAACCGATCCTGGAACTGGTCAACCAGCTGACTCGGACTTTTGCGGTCTATGCGGGAAATGCCTCGACGCTGTTCGACAAGGCTTTCGAGGACTTCATGGGCAAGTTCCGGCAGTCGCTCGAGCGGGCCGGGATGACGATCCAGGCGATCGATTTCACGCAGGACGACGGCGCGTTCCTGGCAGACAGGGCCATGGAGTATGTTTCCCGGGGGGAATTCCTGCAGGCGTTCACCTACGAACGGCTGCTGACGTCGCAGACGATGATCCGCCAGGTCGTCAACCTGCCCCCGGAGGGGTTTTCGCTGCGCGACGATCTGATCCGGCGCGGGCTGAACGACCCGGGCATGTGCGTGCCGCTGGCAAAATTCGTGATCCGCGTGTCCTACATCAGCCACGGCGCATGGGAGGACCTGTTTACCGATCTCGCGCGCCGGGTGAAAGAAGAACCGGGGCAATGCAGCATGCCGGGTCTCATCGACCTGATCGAGCAGGACGTCGTATTTGCCTGCAACCTGTGCTGCAGATCGTATGCGGAACTCAGGGAATGGACTCCCGGCCAGAGAAGGCTGGCCATTGAGGAGGGCCTCACGACCAGCCGGGATAAGGCGGGATTCTTCTAGGCCTGCTTGACGAGGTCGCTGAGACTTAAATCCGTAACTTCCATCACCGATTTGATGCCCATCCTGGCGCAGGCTCCGTCGTAGATCTGCTTCACGGCCTTCTTCGCCTGCTGCAGCTCGAGAAGCTTGTCCTTGACTTTGGCCAGCTCCTGGCTGATCTCCTTGTCGAGCGCTTCCATCTCTTCCTTGGCCATCTGCCGGGTGACTTCAAATTTGTGTTTCTGCTGTTCGGTCAGCATTGCTCCTCCAAATGCTATTTCTTCAGATTAAAGTTGAAAATGACTTTGACCTGGCTGGACACGTTCGATCCGCCGACGGATGCGGGCTTATATCGCCATTTCATGGCCGCGTTGACGGCTTCCCTGTGAAACATTTCCGGACCGCCCACCGGGGTTGCCCTGGTGACCCGTCCCTGGCTGTCGACGTCCAGCGTGAGGGTCACGGTTGCCGACGTGCGCGTCCTGAGGGCGATGTCGGGGAATTTCGGGCTCACCTGGGTGATGGGAACCGCGGCCACCAGGCTCGGCTGGACTACCGGAAGCGGCGCTTCCGCCTTCGCGGCCGGCGGGGCAGGCTCGGTCTTTGCCGGGATGACGGGCGCCCGCGGTTCGAGTTTCCTCGCAACCGGCATGCTGACGGGGGCCACCCGTTGCGTGACTACGGGCAGCACCGGCTTCTGGGCGACCACGCTGGAGGCCACCTCGGGGACGGGCTGCGCGGCCGGCGTTTCGGCGGGTTTGGCCTCGGCAACCGCGGGCGGGACGGCGGCGGCGACCGGTTTCTCTTCCTTGACCGGAGGCGGAACGACCGTATTGGCGGCGGGCGCGAGCGGTGCGGCCGCCGTCTGCTTCGCCGGCAGATTCTGCGCCGGGGCGGCCGCGGCGGAATCCTTCGCGGCGGTCGTCGCGGGCTTCTTTGCAGCCGCGGGCGCGGCCGCAGGCCGCGTTTCGACCGTCCCGGGCGCGGCGGCGGGCTCAGCAGCGGCCTGCGATGCGGGTGTCGCCACGGGAGGCGCCGGCGTCTGCACGGCGGGCCGGGAAGCGGCCGGAGCGGGCTCCACGCCCGGGGGCTTCATAAAGTAATAAACGGCGCCCCCGGCAAGGACCAGCAGGCAGGCGGCAGCGGCCGCAATCATGGGAGTCCTGTTCTTGCGGGCGGCCTTTGCGGCAAAGACTGAGGCCTCGGGGGCGGACGTCTCCGGACGTTCCGGCTCTTCCGCCGGGAATTCCTTCGCTATCAGTGCGGCCTCTTCGGCGGCGAAACCCTCCCCCTCTCGGGCGTCTTCGTTCCGGAAGGATTCCGGTTTCGCACTCGCGCTTTTCGGCGCCGGTGCGGCCCCGGTTTGCGGCTCGAATTCGGCGAACAGGTCCTTCATCTCGTCGGACACCACCGGTCCGGCCGCGGACGGCTGGTCGGCCTCGCTGATGACTTGCTGCAGCAGGCCGGCAACGAGGGCGTCCAGATCCTCCGATTGCTTCTTTTCGGTCAGTGGCAGTTGGGCTCCCGCCATCTCCTTGTCAAGGAAGTCCAGAACTGCGGCTTCATAGTTGCTCCGGCCGTCTTGCTCCGCCGGCTGCCCGTCTTTGGAAATCGTCATTCTGCCCCCATCCTCCACCCAGGCGGGTATGTCCCCCGAAGGCCTTTCTCCTGATGAGATACAGGCAGGTAAGTCATGGTTCCTCTGCCCTTACACCTCATCGGCGGAGAACCGCCAGACTTCATAGTTTGAAAATGTTTTTTTATCGAGTGAACATAAGGCGGCGCGTGGTGCCGCACCGACGCACCGGGCGGATTTTCCGCCACTGCCGCAAGCGCTGCAGAATGCGGCTTTCGCGGCAGCCACACCGGAAACGGCCCCGGATCGGCGTTCCCGGCCGAGCCGGGCGCCGTCGGCAGTGCCGGATGCCTGCACGGATGCCGCTTGCGCGGCGTCGGCAAACGGGGATATAAAGAAGGCATTGGGGAAGCTGCTCGCGGGGAGCAGTCCGGATGCATCGATTTGCGAACTATCCCGTCCGCAGTCTGGACACAGGACAATCCTCATGGACGTCGTCACACTTTCCAGAATACAGTTTGCCCTCACCATCATGTTCCATTACCTGTTTCCTCCGCTCGCGATCGGAGTGGGCGCCCTGCTCGTGTTTCTGGAGGCCAGGTACCTGAAGACGCGGGATCCGCAGTTCGAAGCGGCGGCGAAATTCTGGACGAAAATATTCGCTCTGAATTTTGCGCTCGGGGTCGCATCGGGAATCGTCATGGAATTTCAGTTCGGAACGAACTGGGCGACCTATTCCCGGTACGTGGGCGACGTGTTCGGTTCGGCGCTCGCCGCGGAAGGCATTTTCGCCTTCTTCCTGGAATCGGGCTTCCTGGCCGTCCTCGTCTTCGCATGGGACAAGGTTTCGCCCCGCGTTCACTTCTTTTCGACGCTGATGGTCGCTCTGGGATCGATCTTTTCCGCGGTGTGGATCATCGTGGCAGTCTCCTGGCAACAGACGCCGGCGGGGTTCGTCATCCGGGATTTCGCCACGCCGGCCGGGATCGTCAAGCGGGCCGAGATCACCGATTTCTGGAGCGTCGTCTTCAATCCTTCGGCCATGGACCGTCTGGTTCACGTATTGATCGGGGCGTTCATCCTGGGAGCGTTTTTCGTGATGAGCATCTCGGCCTACTACCTGTTGAGGGAACGGCACGTGGATTTCGCGCGCAAATCATTCTCGACGGCCCTCGTGGTCGCCGCCGTCGCGTCGCTGGCCATGCTGGCCTCCGGCGATTCCCACGCCCGCGTGGTGGCGCGCACCCAGCCGGCGAAACTGGCCGCCATGGAGGGCATTTACCGGACCTCGGAAGGGCCCACCGAAATCCACATATTCGGGATACCCGACAGCGAGGCCCGAGTCGTTCGCTTCGGCGTCGGGATTCCGGGCTTCCTGAGCTTCCTGGTGCACCGGGATTTCAAGACGCCCGTGCCCGGCCTCGACCGGTATGAGCCCGACGTCCCGCCGGTAGCGATCCCTTTTTACTCGTTTCACATCATGGTCGCGCTGGGAACGTATTTCATAGCGCTCACGCTGTACGCTCTGTGGTGCCGTTGGCGCGGCACCCTGTTTCGGAAAAAGTGGCTGCTCTGGGTCTTCGTCTTTTCCGTGATCGGGCCGTTTATCGCCAACCAGCTCGGCTGGGTGGCGGCGGAGGTAGGACGGCAGCCCTGGATCGTTTACAATCAGCTGCGCACCAGCGAAGCGGTCTCCGGGAACCTCGCGGCATCTCAGGTCCTGGGCTCGATCGTCATGTTCACCGTCATCTATGCGATGCTTTTTGTGCTCTGGATTTACCTGTTGAACGACAAGATCCAGAAAGGCCCGGAACCGAAGGCGAATTGAATTTCGGTGACAGGCGCCATAATTCCGAAGGAGTCGATCCGTGGATTTCAATCTCTTGTGGTTTGTTCTGCTCGGCGTGCTTCTTGCCGGATACGCGATTCTGGACGGCTTCGACCTGGGCGTCGGGATCCTGCACCTGGCGTTCCGCAAAGACAAGGACCGCAGGCTGACGATCAACGCCATCGGTCCTCTCTGGGACGGGAACGAGGTCTGGCTGGTCACGTTCGGGGGCGCCCTGTTCGCCGCCTTTCCGAACGCCTACGCCACCGTTTTTTCGGGATTCTACACGGCCTTCATGCTGCTGCTCTTCGCCCTGATCTTCCGGGCTGTCTCGCTGGAATTCCGGGGCAAACGGGACTCCGAAGCGTGGAAGTGGTTCTGGGACTGCTCCTTCTTCGGCGCGAGCCTGCTGGCGACGTTTCTCTTCGGCGTCGCCGCCGGGAACGCCCTGATCGGCATCCCGGTCGACGCACACGGCAACTACACCGGGTCCTTCTTCGGCCTGGTCCGGCCCTACCCGGTGCTCATCGGCCTCATGACGGTTTCGTTTGCCGCGATGCACGGCGCCATCTACCTTTTCCTGAAGACCGAACACGAACTGCAGCAGCTGGTGCACCGCTGGATGTGGCGCGGCTTCGGACTCACGCTCGTCACATTCATGCTGGCGACCATATTCACGCTCTCCACGATCCCGGACGCGATCCGGAATTTCCGGGAACACCCGTGGGCCTGGGCGATCGTGGTCCTCATGGTCCTGGCGTTTGCGAACATCCCCCGCGCGATCTTCCTGGACCGCCCGTTTTACGCGTTCGTCTCCTCGTCGCTGACGATCGTGGCGCTGGTTTTCCTGTTCAGCATCACCCTGTTCCCCAACCTGGTGGTCTCGAGCACTTCGGCCGCCTACAGCCTGACGATCTACAACGCCGCCTCGTCTCCGAAGACGCTGAAAATCATGGCCATCATCGCCCTGATCGGCATGCCGTTCGTCCTGGCCTACACCACCGCTATATACTGGGCCTTCCGGGGAAAGGTGCGGATAACGGAACACAGCTATTAGATAGCTTGCAGGACCGGCCCTCTTGGAATACAATGACACCCCTTGCTGTTTGAGGCGCCGTACCCAAGTGGCTAAGGGAGAGGTCTGCAAAACCTCGATGCAGCGGTTCGAGTCCGCTCGGCGCCTCCACTCGATCTTCTGACCGAATCCCGTAAAATCAAGGCTCTCGCGGGCGCACCGGCCACTCCGGCGCAGCGCATTCGGCAGAACACGCCTCGGACAGGCTTCAGCCGCGAATTATCGCGAATTTCACGGATCCGGAATGCGCGTTTTGGCGGCCTCCGGCCCGTGGAGACGGCGCGGTTTCCCGTGAATCGAATAAAAAAAGGGCACACGGCGGGAAGCAGTCCCCCGCCGTATGCCCCAGGCTGGGAAAACGCCTACTGAACGTTCACGACCTGCTTTTTGCGGTATTCCGCCTTGGAGCAGGAGAACTTCTTTTCGATGCTGTCGCGGAACACGAGGCCGGAATTGTAGGCGCAGAACGGGTAGAGACGCCCGTCGGGCGCGGAATACTGGATGACGCAGCGTTTGACGCGTTCGACGTCGTAGTTATAGGAATCCATGAAATGCATGCCGGCCACCATTAGGGTCTTGTAGGTGTAAGTCCCGTCGTTCTTGCCGCGGCCGGCCTTCTTGTCGAGCAGGCCCTCGATGGTCTGGCCGAGTTTGGTCAGCGTCAGCCCTTCCGGCGCCTTGCTCGCATCGAAGTGCTTGTTGGCGCTGCTGAACAGGCTGAACTTGCTGAGGTTGCTGTACAGGCTCTTGAAGGTGGTTTTGTTCTTGAGCTTCTCCGCCTGAGTCTGGATATCGTCGAACAGCCCCTTGATGTCGAGGAACCGGGTGACGGGCGTCGGCTTCCTGTTCTGGTCCACGAAGAAGTAGGTCCCGATGCCGCAGAGGGGGTGGCAGGAGACCATGACGTTGGGTTCGTTTCTCAGCGCCTGGATCAGCTCGG
>CAZTHE010000169.1:0-7626 GCA_964613495.1 uncultured Acidobacteriota bacterium
CGGTACTAGAATAGGCCACAATGTTGCAGGGCATTCCGGAGGATAATTGTGTCGAGGTCCAATTCGGACGGCGTGATTTGGGGAATCTTCCGGTTCGAGACGATGTGCTTCTTCCCACAGTACAAACTCAAAGCAGTCACTATACCGATGTAATCGCGTTGGCTGCCGGAGAGCCGGCGGCGGCAAGGAGGCATGGATGAGGAAGAGATCGGCAGTTGCGGCAGTGAGTCTGGTGTTGTTTTTCGGCGTTGCGCTCGGATCCGTCGCTCCGCGCAATTATCTGATTCTGTCAAACAAGACCGGCGCCGGCAGTACGGATTTGACTGTAGCCATAGCCAAGGCGGGCGGCGAGGTCACCGCCAGGATCCCCGAGATCGGAGTCGTCCTGGCGAGTTCGGACAATCCCGATTTCCTCGCAAAAATTTCGAAGCACTCCCTCGTCCAGCAGGCCGCGGAGGACATCGAGGTGGAGTGGATCAATGACGGGCTGGTTTCCGGGGAAGGGATTCCCGATTTCGAATCCGAAGGTCTCAACAGCGAACCCCTTTCGGGCTATCAGTGGAATTTGTGGCAGATCGGAGCGGACCAGTCGGCCGCAATGGGCTATCTGGGCTATGGGGCCCGCGTCGCCGTGCTCGATTCTGGGATCTGGAGCGAACACCCCGACATCGCGCCGAACCTCAACCTCGCGCTGAGCAGGTCGTTTGTCCCGTCGGAACCGGACATCGAGCCCGTGGTTTATGGATTCAACCACGGCACGCACGTAGCCGGCATTATCGCGGCTCCTGTCAACGACCGCGGCGTCCAGGGCGTAGCCCCGGAGGCGGAAATCGTGGCAATCAAGGTGCTCAGCAGCGAGACGGGGAGCGGCAGTTTCGGATGGATCATCCAGGGATTGATGTATGCCGCCAGCATCCGGGCGGATGTCGCCAACATGAGCCTGGGCACCACCTTCGACCGCATCAACCAGGGCGGGGGCGGCGCGGGAACGCTGATCGCAGCGCTCAATCGCGCCATCAATTACGCTACGGCCGCCGGCGTCCTCTGCGTGAGTTCCGCGGGAAACGCGGCTGTGGACCTAAACAGCAGGATCTGGTCGATTCCCGCGCAGTCCGGCAACGGGATGGCGGTCGCGGCCACCGGCCCGGACGGATGGGCCGATTTCGACCGCCCGGCGTCCTATACCAACTACGGCCAGTCGGTGATCAGCGTCGCCGCTCCAGGAGGGGACGCTGTAAACGAGGATAACTATCCTTTGGACATGGTGCTCAGTCCGGCCGGTTTTGACGGAAATTCCTATAGCCTCTATTTCGCCGCAGGGACCTCGCAGGCCGCGCCCCATGTCTCCGGCGTCGCGGCGCTCCTCGTCGGCAAATACGGGAAAATGAAGCCTTCGCAGCTGAAATCTTTGATCGAAAAATCGGCCGACGACATCCTGTGGCCGGGCTCGGACCCCTACTCCGGCAAAGGCCGCATCAACGCACTGAGAGCGGTCGAGTAGCATTCTTTCGCACGGCCGCGGAGTGCCGCCTTCGGCGCGTACTCCGCGGCCGTCCGGCATTCCCTCCGCACCGGACTTCACCGGCCGCGGTGCCCCCCGCTCTGTGTGGCATTCCGGAATCCGCCGGAACTCACTTGCCTTGCGTCAATCCCCTCCTTTAACCACGCAGCCAAATCGAACTATAGCGGCTCCGGACCTTGTGCAAAATCCGACCCCTCGCGATTACTTGGCAGTTTTCCCCGAACTGGCCTAAACTGGGGCTCTCACTTTGCGAACCGGAGGATGCCGTGCACAACAGAACCCGGATTCCCGCCCGTTTTCCTCTTCCGCGCGCCCTTGCGGCTCTGGTCCTCTGCCTTGTGTGCGCGCCCGGGACTCTTTTCGCCATCGGGCAGGAGCAGTATGTCACGACGAAGGCCGAGGCCGGCAGCTTCCCGATCGCCCGCGCCGGCGCCGTCGCGGCCATTTACGTGGATTCCCGGGACTGGCCCGGCGTCATCCGGGCCGCCGGCGACCTGCAGTCCGACATCGCCCGCGTGACTTCGCGGAAACCTCTCGTCGTGCGGGAACCGGAATCCCTCTCCGGAGACGCCGTCATCATCGGCACCGTCGGCAGAAGCCGCATCCTGGAGCGGCTCGCTTCGGCCGGCAAAATAAACACGCGGCGGATTGCGGGGCAATGGGAGACCTTCAGCGTGCAGGTCGTCCCCCGACCGTTGCCGAACGTGTCCCGGGCGCTCGTCATCGCCGGCAGCGACAAGCGCGGCACGATCTTCGGCATTTACGACCTCTCGGAGCAGATCGGCGTCTCGCCCGCGCACTGGTGGGCCGACGTGGCCCCGCAGGGCAAAAATGCGCTCTACGTCAAGGCCGGAACCTACATCCAGGGCCCCCCGTCGGTGAAATACCGCGGCATATTCCTGAACGACGAATCGCCGGACCTGAGCGGCTGGGTCGCCCGGAAATACGGCAGCGTCCCGGTGAAGACCGATCCTCCGGTTCCCCCGGGGGTCGCCAACTACAACCGCGAGTTCTACGCCAGGATTTTCGAGGCGATCCTGCGCATGAAGGGAAACTATCTCTGGCCGGCGATGTGGAACAACGCATTCAACGAAGACGATCCCGAAAACGCCCGGCTGGCCGACGAATACGGCGTCGTCATGGGCACGTCGCACCAGGAGCCCATGCTGCGTGCGCAAAAGGAATGGGACCGCCGCTACCAGAAGACGCTGGGGAGCTGGAACTATTACAGGCACCCGGAGGTCCTCCGCGACTTCTGGCGCCAGGGCATCCGGCGCAACAGGGCGTTCGAAAGCATCCTTACGATCGGGCTGCGCGGCGCCAACGACACGCCCATGATCCCCGGAGGCACCGTCGCGCAGAGCATGGCGCTCCTGGAGGAAATCGTCTCCGTCCAGCGGAAGATGATCGCCGAGGAAATGAATCCCGATGTCACGAGAGTGCCGCAGCTCTGGTGCCTGTACAAGGAGGTGCAGGAATTCTACGCCGCCGGCCTGCGCGTGCCCGACGACGTGACGCTGCTCTGGGCCGACGACAACTGGGGCAACATCCGGCGTTTGCCCACCCCATCGGAGCGGAACCGGGCCGGCGGGGCCGGCATCTATTATCACTTCGATTACGTGGGCGGGCCGAGAAACTACAAATGGATCAATACCGTCCACATCCCGGCCGTGTGGGAGCAGATGAACCTGGCCAGGCAATACGGCGCCGACCGCGTCTGGATCGTGAACGTGGGGCACTTCAAGCACGTGCTCCTGCCCATGGAGTTTTTTCTCCAGCTCGGCTGGGACACAAAGCGCTGGACGCACCGGAACGTCGGCGACTTCACCCGGCTGTGGGCTGCGCGGGAGTTCGGTCCCCGCCACGCCGACGCCGTTGCGGACATCGTCAACGGCTATACGAGGTTCAACGCACGCCGCAAGCCGGAACTGCTCGATCCGAGCACCTACAGCCTCACCGACTACCGGGAAGCCGAACGCGTTGTGGAGGACTACCGCAACCTGGAAAGAAAGGCGGTGAGCCTCCACGAAAAAATCCCGGCGGACGCAAGAGACGCATTTTATGAACTGGTCCTCTTTCCCGTAAAGGCCTGCGCGCAGGTCAACGCCCTGTATGTCGCGGCCGGGAAGAATGCGTGGTATGCGAAGCAGGGTCGCGCGGCGGCCAACGACCTGGCCGACGAAGTCGGGCGCCTGTTCGACGCCGATGCCGCCCTGATGCGGCATTACAACGAGGTCTTCGCCGGCGGGAAGTGGAACCATTTCATGGATCAGGTCCACATCGGCTACACCATCTGGCAGGACCCGAAGCAGAACGTCATGCCGCGCGTCGCCCGCATCGAGGTGCCGTTGGCGGCCTCCATGGGCGTCTGCCCGGAGGGTTCCGCGGATGCCTGGCCCGGCACGGAGGGAGATCCCGCGCTTCCCCTCCTGGATTCACTGAACCGGCAGAGCCGCCATATCGACATTTTCAACCGCGGCCGGCAGCCCTTCTCCTATACGGCGTCCTCCGACGCGCCCTGGATCATTGTCCGCACCCCCCGCGGCACAGTCGAGAAGGAAACGCGCCTCCAGGTGGGAATCGACTGGAAACGGGCGCCCGTGGGCCGGGCGGACGCCGTCGTGCGGATCCAGGGGAGCACAGGGGAGAGCGTCGCGGTAAGGGTCCCGACGCTGCGTCCGCCTTCGGTGACGCGCGAGACGCTGGATGGCTTCGCCGAAGCGGAGGGCTGCGTTTCGATCGAAGCGGAGCACTTCTCGAAAAACGTCCCTTCGGGACAGGCCCGGTGGGAAAAGATCGAAGGCTACGGGCGCACCCTCTCCGCAATGTCCATTCAACCCGTGACCGCGGCGAGCGTGGCGCCGCCTGCGGACTCCCCGCGCCTGGAATATCGCATGTATCTCCACGATCCGCGAAAGGTCGCGGTACATCTCTCCGTCGCCCCGACGCTGAACTTCGCGCCGGACCGCGGGCTGCGCTGCGCCGTTTCCTTCGACGACCAGGCGCCCGTCATCCTCGACATCGTGCCGAAGGGATTCGATGCCCGCAACGGCAACCGGGAATGGGAGGAATCGGTCCGAAACGCCGCCCGCACCGTTCGGTCCACGCACGCGCTGTCCGGCGCGGGCTACCACACGCTGAAAATCTGGATGGTCGACGCGGCCGTGGTTCTGCAGAAAATTGTCGTCGACCTGGGCGGACTGAAGCGAAGCTACCTCGGCCCCCCGGAAAGCTACCATCGAGTGCCAAAATAGAAACCGCGTCCGTGCTGCCTGTCAACGGGCGATCAACAATAATCCGGTCCGAAGAAAGCAGTCATCGCGCCCGGGATTGTCTCTTGCGGAATCGGCGTATCAGGACGAACAGAAGAATGACCGAGACGAGCGCTGCGAGGATTTCCGGGTAGTGAGATTTGATGATTCTGGCCGACTCGTCGCCGAACTTTGCACCGAGGTATCCCAGGATGGAATAGCGAACCACCCTCCCGGCGAACACGCTGAGCGAAAAGCCCAGCCTCGGCGCCCCAAGCACGCCAGCCGCCAGGATGACCGGCTTCGTCGGAAAGGGCGGCGGGACGATGACGGCCGCGAAGACCGCCAGGACGCCGTACTCCCGCATCCTGCGCTCGATCCAGGCGACCCTTTCGGGACTGAATTTGGCCAGGGCTTTTTCTCCGCCCTTCTTCCCGATGCCATAAAGGACCAGGCAGCCCAGGGTCGATCCGATGGCCGCCGCCAGAACGATGAAGACCGCCATGGACGGCCGGCGCCAGGAAAGCAGCACGATCACCGCGTCGGGCCCTCCCGCGAGCGGCACGGCGGCCGAATCCAGGAACGAGATGGCCAGAAGGCCGGGAATCCCCATCAGGATCAGGGTTTCATTCAGTCGGGACAAGAATCGCAATCCGGCTCCTCCAGGGTCTCCAGGGAGCGACCATAGTAGAGGTTTGGGCCGTGGTCTACAACGGGAATCCGCCGCGCCGGAGGATCACGGCCGCTTCGCCTTGTACAATCCCTTCCGGTCGGAATAGAGAAAGCAGGCGCGCATCAGGCGGGGTTCGGCTTTGCCCAGCGCCCTTTCCATGGACCGCGTCAGCAGCGGATAGTGCCGGATGCGCACCAGCCACTCCTCCACCTCGTCCAGCGGACGCTCGGTGGTCTTCCACGAAATCGAATCGAACCGGCGCATATTTACCGGCGCGGAATAGCTGCGCAGGCACCGGCTGCCGTGAATATTGAAATAGACGTCGAAGTAGGACATCACCAGTTCCCGCAGGCTGCGATACACCGGCTCGCGCGACCGCAGCAGCGTGGTGTTGGACTTCGCGACGGCGCCCCATCCGCCCGAGCGGTACACCGCGATGACGTGGTCGTCGTCGTTCCTTGCCACCAGGTCCACGATCAGAGGCGGGAATCCCAGCGCCTCCAGGGCCGCGGCCGCAAACACCGCCCCGTCGAAGCAATTGGCCCGCCGCGTCCTTGCCACCGCCAGCGGCGAACGGGCGCCACCCTCTCTTCGATAGGCGAGCCCGTTCAGGTAATTTTGGATGTCGTAAGGCGTTCGAAACTTTTTCATACCCAATCCGCTTCGTGAAATGGCCGGTCCAAAAATTGCCATCATACCAAAAACCGGACGCCGCAGGACGAAAGGTTTGCCGCCGCAGCATCCTCTGACTCTTTGCCCCCGCCCCGAAAACCGGCAAAAAATCCGCGGCGGCGAACGAAGTTTTGATATTGTATTTCAAAGACCCCGGCTCGATTTGAAGCATTCCGCGTCAGAGGGGCCGGCTGCCTGGATCGTATCTTTTGAGGCTGAACAGGGTGCGGGGCAGGGACTCGAGGCCTTTCCATAAAAAGGGACCTCCCCGCAAGGAGCATGGAATTCGGGATTTTTGACCACGAAAGGAGCATTTTCCCATGGCGCACAAACGATTCTCCCAGATCGACCGCAGAGAGTTCCTGGCCTTCGCCGGCGCCGCCGGCGCCGTCTTTACGGCGGCCGCGAACCCACCCGGCGCACTCTTTGCCGCCGCCGAGGCGCTCACCGCCACCCTTCCCCCGCTACCCTATACGCAGAGCGCGCTTGTCCCCGTGATTTCCGAAAACACGCTCTCGTTTCATTACGGGAAGCATCACCAGGCCTACCTGAACAACACCGTAAAAATGATCGCGGGCACGGATCTGGAAAAAGCGCCGCTCGAGGAAATCGTCCGAAAGACCGCGGTGCGCCCGGAGCAGTCGGGCCTGTTCAACAACGCTGCGCAGGTCTATAACCACACGTTCTACTGGAACAGCATGAAGCCCGGGGGCGGCGGCGAACCCCACGGCCGGATCGCGGAAAAAATCAGGGAGTCATTCGGCGGCTACCGGAAATTCGTCGAGGCTTTTTCCAACGCGGCGGCCACGCAGTTCGGCAGCGGTTGGGCATGGCTGGTGTCGGACCGCGGCAAACTGGCCGTCGTCAAGACCTCCAACGCGGAAACCCCGCTTACCACCTCCGCGAAGCCCCTGCTCACGATCGACGTCTGGGAGCACGCCTACTACCTCGATTATCAGAACCGGCGCGCGGACTACATCAGGGCTTTTGTGGAAAAGCTGATCAACTGGGATTTTGCCGAAAAAAATCTCGCTTAGGCACCCGGCGTCTCACGGGCAAGAATCCAGCCACGAATTGGCGCGAATTTCACGAAATGCGTTGCTGGGTCCGTGGAATTCGCGAAATGCGTGGCTGCTTTTTTATCCTACCTGCGGGTTTTGCGCGTCGCATCGATGTGGAACAACTGGAAACCCGCGTCGTGCGCCCAGAAACCTTCGTCCTCCGGAGAGAGAGCCCACGTCTTGCCGGACTGCACGCGGGCCGTCCCGCGCCGGACGGGCAACGCGAATATCGCCCCAAGCTGGAAATGGGCGGTGTCGGCGGCCTTGTAGAAATAGGGATCGCCCGTCACCCGGTCCGCCTTGTGGGCGATGTACATCTCCGGGTTGACGTCGCAGTCGGCCAGGGACTGCGGCAGGCTTCCCTTGTTTGCGTAATACTGTTCGACGCAGCGACAGATGTCCGCGAGGTCCCCGACGCGCCGCCGGTCCTGCTCCTGCAGCCGCGCC
>CAZTHE010000170.1:0-3651 GCA_964613495.1 uncultured Acidobacteriota bacterium
CGGAGCATGCCGCCGGTGCTGCAGAGCGGGGACGGGCGCAACACGGTGATCCGCCCCCTGGCCTACTGCATGGAATCGGACATTGCGGCGTTCGCCGCGCTGCAGGGTTACCCCATCCTGCCCTGCGGCCTGTGCGGCGAACAGGGGGAACTGCAGCGCCGGCGCATGGGGCGCCTCGTCGACGAACTGGAGAAGGAAATCCCCGACATCCGTTCCTCCATCCGGTCGGCGCTGAAAAGATTTCACGGGTCCGCCCCGCCGGAGGCCGGAATTGACTGAGAGCGTCCGCTGCGTATTCTTCGATCTGGACAACACCCTCTACCCGAAATCGAGCGGCGTGATGCAGGCGATCGGCGACCGGATCAACCGGTTCATGGTCGAGCGCCTCGACATCCGGCCGTCCGACGTCGTGCGCATGCGCGACGATTTCCTCAAGGCGTTCGGCACGACGCTGAACGCGCTGCGCCGCTACTACCCCGTCGATCCCGGCGAGTTTCTCGACTTCGTGCACGACCTTCCGCTGGAACGCCACCTCGGGCCCGACCCGGACCTCGACCGGATGCTGGGCCGCATGGAAGAGCGCAAGATCGTTTTCACCAACGCAGACGCCCGGCACGCCCGCAAGGTGTTGTCCCGCCTCGGCGTGCTCGGGCGTTTCGAGTCGATCATCGACATCCATATGCTCGACTTCGTCAACAAGCCCCATCGCCGCGCCTACCTCACGGCGCTGGATTTCGCCTCCGCCCGGCCCGAGGAATGCCTGCTGGTGGAGGATTCCACCGCCAATATCGTGGCCGCGAATGAGATGGGAATCACGACGGTCCTCGTGCGCGAAGGAACGCCGAAAAACGCCGCACACCATCACATCCAGCGCATCACGGATCTCGAGGAAGTCCTGCGTTCGTTGAAAGAGCGAGGTTGTTGGAGGGTTTGAACGTTGGAAGGTTTGAACGTTTGAAAGTTGGAACGTTGGAACGTTGGAACGTTGGAAGGTTGGGACGTTGGAACGTTGGAAGGTTGGTGAGGATTGAGCGCTATCGGCGCAGGGACGGCTGCGAATACCCTTTTGACACGAATTGGGGCAACGCTTGCTGTCAAAGGCGCGCCGGCGCGATGCATCAACCGGGGCCGACCGGTGGCAGAGTGCCGCAGGCACGATGCAGCGCAGCCCGGGGTGACGGAGCCCGCGGAGCGGGCGACGGAACCCCGGGTAAGGAATTGCCATGAGGTTGAGTCCTGAAAGGACGACACAGCCGACGCCGGTCCAGTCATTCCCGTTGCCCCGAACCGCACGCCCTCTCGAAAAACCGAACGTTCAAACTTTCCAACCTTCAAACCTTCAAACGTTCCGGCCTTACCGGTCTGTCCGGGCGGGAATGTAGCGGCGGAATTCGGGCGGCGGGTCGGTCGTGAAGGCCATCGGCGTCCCGCGGGCCGGATGCGTGAATCCGAGGTGGAAGGCGTGCAGCCCGAGCCGCCCGAGCGGATTGCGCGTGCTGCCGTAGGCGCGGTCGCCCGCAATCGGATGCCCCATTTCCGAAAGGTGCACGCGTATCTGGTTCTTGCGCCCCGTCTCGAGCGTCACCTCCAGGACCGTCAGGTCCGGCAGGCGTTCGAGGACGCGGAAGTGCGTCACGGCGGCCTTCCCTTTCCTCCCGTCCTCGGTCGAATGCATGCGCATCGAGCGGTCTTCCGCCAGACGGCTCCGGATCGTACCCCGTTCCTTCCGGACCCGCCCTTCGACAATGGCCCAGTATTTGCGCTCGATATCGTGCCTGCTGAACACATCCTGCAAAAGGGACTGCACGCGCTCGGACTTGGCGAACACCAGGACTCCGCTCGCCAGCTTGTCCAGTCGATGCACGATATACAGCTTCTGAGTCGGATTGTGGATTCTCAGGTACTGTCTCAGGTAGGCGTACGCCGTGCGGTCGCGTTCGTCGAGGGTCGCGACCGTCAGCAGGCCTGCGGGCTTATGGACGATGAACAGATCCGCGTCCTCGTAGAGAACCTTCAATCCCCCGGCGATGCGGGCCGGCGCCGTCCGGGCGCCGATTTCCACTACATCGCCGGATAGAATGCCGCGGGAGGCAACGGCGCAGGGATCTCCGTTTACGCTCACCCGGCCCTGGGAAAGCATCTGGCGCAGAGTGCGGTTGGACGCTCCGGGCACAAGGAGCCGGAGCGCATCCAGCAGGGTGCACGGCCTGGGAGCTGTGGTTTTCACCTGGTCTACCAGAAAGAGACGCTAGCTTCGATTGCAGACGAGCAGCCGGGTCGTATCGGCAAAGCGGACCGTGATCTTGTTCGGGGCGGTGAAGGACTGAACGCAGCCCAGGCCGAAGGTGGCATGCTCGATCCAGTCGCCTTCCCCGAAACTACCCGACATGCTGTACTTCTTGTGGGGTTTGGCCGACGCTTCCTGCATCACCTCTTCCCAGGACTGCCGGGTCTTTTTGGTGGTCGCCTTCTTGGGCGTCTTGGCCGTCTTCTTGGCCGCCGTCTTCGCTACGGGCTTCTCGGCCCGATAGTTGTGTTCGCCGTTGCAGGTATTGCAGCGGACACGGCGCGGCTTGGTACCCTCCATCGTTACGACGGAATGAGCCAGCACGATCTTGCATTTGGTGCAATATGCATCAACTTCCGAACCAGCAGCAATTTTACTCATGGGCGTAATAGTACCACATTGTAAGCAAATAACCAGCCAGAATTTTGGCCTGGTACGGCCGGATGCACCGGGGATGCGGGGCTTTGGCGAACCCGGCGTCGAGAGCTCCTGTCTGGTTCGAGAACGAGACTTTAGGACTCGCCGGACGGCTTGGCGAGCAACCGGCGGAATTCGTCGAGATTCCTGCGGATGACGTGAACGTCTTCCTCGAGGCCGGTTTGAGGATCTTCGGCCTTTTTCGCGGCACGGACGGCGTCCAGGGCGGCGCGAAGCGCTTCGGCTTCCCTGCGGATCGCGGCAAGCTGGGTTTCGAGTTCGGACAGTTTCCGGGCGGCATCGTCCTGCTTTTCCGCGAGTTCCTCGATGCGGCGGCAGCCCAAATCGCTATCGACGAGCCGTTCCTCCACCTGGCCGATCCGGTCATAAAGCACGGGGATATCGGACAACGCTTCCTCGCTTTGCAGCGGCACCGGAGGGTGCTCCAGCCGGTCATCGCATCGATCCAAACGGTTTTCCAGTCGTTTCACGTTCTCCTCCAGTTGCCGCTGCAGGGCTTTCAGGTCGGCGCGGATCTGGTTCCGCTCGGCCTTCTCGAAGTTGACTTCGGCCAACCGGCCGTGGAGTGCCCGGATCTGCGATTGCAGATCGGACAGGGAAGTCCTGACATCCGGATCGGCCGGTTCCGGCGGCAGCTCGCCGTCCGCCCCGGATTCGCCGCCCGGCTCGGCCGAGTGGAACAGCGCATAGTATTTGCTGAACACGACGCCGCACTTCAGACAGTCCAACCGCTCCTCCTGCACGAAGCCGCACTTCGGGCAGGCGATCTCCGCGGCAGCGGGCACAGTATTGGGCAGTACGGGCTCATTCCCCACGCCAGAACCTCCGGTCAACCGTTTGCGGCGCACCCCACCGGTTGCGGCAAATCCCGATTCAATGAAACTTATCGGCCGGATGTAACCGGGACTTAACCTTCAATATTCACG
>CAZTHE010000170.1:3751-7433 GCA_964613495.1 uncultured Acidobacteriota bacterium
ATTAGCGCATCCGCTCATACCATAGGATGCCCAGGATGGTTTTTCCGTCGTTGATCTCTCCGGTGCGGATCTTCCCGAGGCACTCCTCGAGGGAATACGCTTCTACGGTGATGTGCTCGCCCTCCTCGAGACGCTGTGCCTTCGGCGTGAGATCGCGCGCCAGGAAAAGGTGAATGGATTCGTTGCTGAAGCCGGGGGTCGTGTAAAAGGTGCACGCGTGCGCCAGGGATCCGGCGCAATACCCGGTCTCCTCCTCGATTTCGCGGGCGACGGTGTCGATCGGGCTCTGCCCGCTGTCCAGCTTTCCCGCGGGCAATTCCAGGATGAATTTCCCGATCGGGTAGCGGAACTGGCGGATCAGCAGGAGGCGGCCGTCTTCCAGCACCGGGATCGCGGCAACCCCGCCGGGATGCAGAACGACCTCCCGGATCGTCTCGCTCCCGGACTTCTGCCGGATCGTGTCCACGTGCAGGGTCACGATTCTGCCGCGATAGAGTTCCTCGTGCCTCAGAACGGCTGTTTCGGGATTCTCGTATTCCATCTCGCCTCCTCGGTGTCCATAGGATACAGGATTCCAGATTCCAGATTCCAGATTCCAGATTTCGGATCTCGGATTTCGGATCTCGGATTAGCGGGATACAGGATGTGTTCGCCCGGGCTCTTTGCTAAACTGATCCGCGGAGAGACGCGAATGGCCTTTAGCGAGGAAATCGAACAGGTTCTGGGTCCGGGCGGAGCCGTGGCCTCCACCCACCCGGTCTACGAATACCGGCCCGGCCAGGTGCGGATGGCCCGGGCCGTGATGGACGCCATCGAAAACAACCGGCACCTGTGCGTCGAGGCGGGAACGGGTACGGGCAAGACCCTCGCCTATCTGCTGCCGCTGATCGCTTCGGGCAAGCGGGCCGTCGTTTCCACGGCGACCAAAAACCTCCAGGAGCAGCTTTTTTTCCGGGACATCCCTTTTCTCGAAAAAGCCCTCGGGCGGAAATTGTCCGTCTGCTACATGAAGGGCCGCAGCAATTATCTCTGCTGGAACCGCCTCGAGCAGATCGAAAGCGAGGCATACCTGTTCTCGCCCCGGGACCCCGAAATCCTGAGGACGATCCGAAAATGGGCGCAGGCCACCGAAACGGGCGACCGCGCGGAGCTGACCGAACTGCCCGACGACTCATTGCTCTGGCACCGGCTGGACGCACGGCGCGAAACGTGCACGGGGCAGAAATGCCGCAATTTCGACGCCTGCTTCGTCACGAAGGTCCGGCAGAAGGCCCTGGAGTCGGACCTCATCGTGGTCAACCACCACCTGTTCTTCGCCGACCTGGCGCTGCGCCAGGGGGACTTCGCGTCGATCCTGCCCGATTACTCCGTGCTCGTCTTCGACGAAGCGCACGAAATCGAGGACGTGGCCACGCAATATTTCGGCACGATGGTCAGCAACTACCGGTTGGAAGAACTCGTCCGCGACGCGGACCGCGTGCTGCAGGAAAACGGCGTCGGGTCGTCCTTCCTCACCGAGCAGCTGGCGAGGCTGACCGAGCGCGCCCGGGAGTTCTTCTCCCGGTTCCAGGGAAGGGAGGGCCGATTCCTATTGCAGCCGCTCGGCACGGGGCTGGGCGTCCGGCGCGGCGTGGACGGTGTGGACCGCTTCGGCGACTCCTACAAGGCGCTGCGCCTGCAGCTGAACGCGGTCCGCAACGCGCTCGAGAACGTTACCGTGCAGAGCGACAGCATCGAGTCGCTGATACGCCGGAGCCTGGAGATGGAGGACGAGCTGGCGGCGATCCTGGAATCGGAATCGAGCGAAAACGTTTACTGGTGCGAGATACGCGGGCGCGGCATTTTTCTCTGGGCTTCCCCGATCAACGTCGCCTCCATACTCAGGGAGCGCCTGTTTGCCCAGGTGGACACCGCCGTCCTGACCTCCGCGACGCTTTCGACGGGCGGAAACTTCTCCTTTGTCAAATCGCGCCTGGGGCTCGAATCGGCCGGGGACCTGATCGTCCCGTCCCACTTCGATTTTGCCAGCCAGGCCGTTCTGTACATCCCCCGCGACATCCCCGAACCGCGGGAGGAAGGCTGGGTGCGCCACGCATGCAGGGAAATCGAGACCATCCTGGGAGCGAGCCGCGGGCGAGCCTTCGTGCTCTTCACCAGCTATAGCCAGATGGAACTGGTCCACCGGTCGCTGCAGGGACGCATTCCCTACCCGATCCTGCTCCAGGGGGAAAGAAGCAAATCGGGGCTGCTGGAGGCTTTCCGCAATACGCCGCACGCCGTTCTCTTCGCGACCAGCAGCTTCTGGCAGGGGGTCGACGTGCAGGGAGAGCAGCTGAGCTGCGTGGTCATCGACAAACTCCCCTTTTCGGTGCCGAGCGATCCCGTCACGGCGGCCCGCATCGCGCACGTGAACGAATCGGGCGGAAACGCCTTCTACGACTATCAGATCCCGACCGCCACGATCCTCCTCAAACAGGGCATGGGACGGCTGATACGCAGCACTACCGACCGCGGGATCCTGGCCCTTCTGGACAAACGCGTCCTGACCAAGAGCTACGGCAGGATGTTCCTCCGGAGCCTGCCCCCGGCGCCGGTCACCCACGATTCCCGCCGCATCTGCAACTTCTTCGCAAACCGGGGATCTTAGAAAAGGGGCCGCGACGGGGGCATCTCGCCGCGTTTGTTGACAGACGGGTGCGGGAAACTTAGAATGGCGGTGTTTCCTATCGCGCACACGGCATTGTAAGGTGAACTGCAAGGAGGCGCCCATGCGTTTCTCACCATTTAAGTTCAGCGTCGCATGCATATGCCTGATGGTGTTCTGGCTGGCATTGCCGGCGGAGGCACAGGTACGGATCTTCAGGGGAAAAGTCACGGACGATAAGGGCGAACCCATCATCGGGGCTACGGTGATCATCCAGGGAATCGATGTCAAGTCGAGGAATTTCACGATCAAGACCGACAAAAAGGGAACGTTCTTTTATATGGGACTTCCGGACGGCGTGTATCACGTGGCCGCGCGGGCCGAGGGTTTTTCCCCGGCGTACCAGACGAACATCAAGGCTACCGTCCAGGAAGAAAGGGTGATCGACCTCCAGCTCAAATCCGGGCCGGACCAGAAACTGCCCTTCGAACTGACGCCGGAAGAGTATGAGAAGCTGAAAACGCAGGCCGAGCAGGCGCAGAAGCGCACCGAAGCCTCCGCCCAGGTCCAGGCCCTCTTCGACGAGGGGGGAAAGCTCGCGGAGGGCGGAAAGCACGAAGAGGCGATCGAAAAGTTTCAGGCGGCCCTCGCGCTCGATCCGCAACAGGCAAACATTCTCGGCAACATGGCCGAATCCTACCGCAAAATCGACAAGCTGGACGAAGCGCTGGACGCTTACAAAAAGGCCATCGCCATCAATCCCAACGAATCGATTTTCTACACCAACATGGGCGTGGTCCTCGACAAGATGGGAAAGAGCGCCGAATCTCTGGAGGCCTTCAAGAAAGCTTCCGACCTGAATCCCGGCGGTTCCGCCCAGAGCCACTTCAACCTGGGGGCCACGCTGGCAAACAGCGGGAAGACGGACGAGGCCATCGTCGCTTTCCGGAAAGCGATCGAGGCGGACGCGAATTTTGCCGAGGCGTACTACCAGCTGGGCATGAGCCTGTCGGGGAAACAGGAGACCATGGAAGAGGC
>CAZTHE010000171.1:0-7376 GCA_964613495.1 uncultured Acidobacteriota bacterium
CGGATCCGTTTAAGGAATCGATCCCGGCTTTCGGATTCCAAATTCCGGATAAGCCCGTGGGCCGCATGTTTGGGCGGGCGCGAGCCGATTCCCGGAAAGGATCACCGAAATCGGCATATGGCTTTCGGCTCTCGTTCCTGTTCGCCGGACGGTCCCGGTGAATGGAGGCAAACAGGATGCCGGGATATGAGGTGATCATTATTCGAATGGGATCATGATATAGTGCCGCTCGAAATAAGATTGCCATAGTCCGGCTCAAGGTTAATGGAACATCCGATGGGTCCGGAACCATGATGATTTGTTTTTGTTTTCCATTCAGACTGAATTGTTGGGGGATCTAAAAATGAAACGAATAGCGCCTATTCTGCTGACGGCTTGCTTTACGGCATTCGTATTTGCCGCGGTTTCCAGTGCTCAGACAGGAAAAGACAGTTGCACCCGGGAAGATCTGGCTAAAATAACGGACCGGTACTTCGAATCCATTCAGGAGCACAAGACATCGGGTCTGCCGCTTGCTCCCACGGTGAAATTCACCGAAAACGGCGTTGTAACGGATGTTGGAAAGGGCTTCTGGGAAACTGCAGGCAAGCCCCTGCTTAAACGGACCTTGATCGATACCGCGAAATGTGTGACTGCCACGATGGCGGTCATGGAAGAACCATTCAGCTCTAAAACCGTTGGGAGCCCTTCAATGGGCGGCGGTCCAGGTTTTGGTGGAGGCGCTAAAGTTCCTGGTGGCGGTCCAGGCGCCAAAGTTCCTGGCGGTGGTCCAGGCGCCAAAGTTCCTGGCGGCGGCGTGATCAGCGCCGACATGTTTCGCGGATCGGGACCTATGCCCGATGAGGGAACCGTCCGCCCGATCCTGTTTGCAGCCCGGCTTAAAGTAGAAAAAGGGAAAATCACCGAAATTGAAACGATCACGGCACGCGAGAATGATTTTGCCTTCAACGCCAAAAAAGTCCTGGAAACCAAAGACCAGGATTGGGAAACGATTCTCCCTCCCGAGAAACGGGCATCGCGCAAGGCGCTGGCGAATGCGGCCGATGGTTATTTCGCCCTGTTCGCGGAAAATTCGACCGCCAGCGTTCCTTTCGCAGAGGTATGCGACCGATGGGAGAACGGACTGCAGACGACGGCGGCCGACCACGATTGTTCGCCGGTGACTTTCAGGAAGCGAATCGGCGCCAGCATCAACCATGGACCGCGGCGGGTCTGGGTCGACACCGAGAAGGGCATTTCCATCGCATTCATGGCATTTGGCGGCGGGGCGTCCGCGAACAAGGAAAATCCCACAGGCAGCGGTCTTGTCGATTGCCACATGTTCAGGATGAGAGACGGCAAAGTGGACCTGATTCAGTCATTCGTCGGGCCCAGGGCGGCATCCATGAACTGGCCCCTCGAACCGATCGAATAGGATCGAATAGCCGGGGCGTCAATCGGGCCGATGAATCCGCATTGCTCGTGATGGTTCGTCGCGAGGCGGTGCGGGCGGGTAAAAAAAGCCGATTCCGGATTCTAAATTCCGGATTCCAGACAGGCCCGCGGGTCACCGGTTTGGGCAAGAGCGAGTTTTGCCAAAACCGGCGAGCATCGCGGATCGTCCGGGAATACGACATCCGGAATCTGGAATTTGGAATCTGGAATCGACGTCCATTTCCGCCGCCGCCGCCGCAGAAGCTTCATGATCAATGCGGGTTAAACGGATTGCCCCTGAACCCGGATGCACCATGATGTGAGGGACAGGTATGGGGTGCAAAAGACATAGTGTGTATGCAAAGATCCTGTGCTCCGTGATTGTTATCGTTTTGCTGAACCTGTCGTCATCGGCGCCCGGAACAGGACGGGATGAAAAGAATAGGGAAGGCACCTACTCTGTACTCGACCCGCGGGGAATCTGGCCAAGGATCGAGCGTGTTCCGTTAAGCCCCAGGCTGTCATCACTGGGAAAAGCGCGGATCTATATCATCAATTCCTGGGGGAGCGGCACCGGATTTGAGAGTGTTTTTTCAAGGATCGCCGAGGTCATACGAGAGCGCCGGCCCGATGCGACGGTAACGGTCAAGGGGCGCAATACCGGATATTCCGCAGATGATCCGGAGCTTTGGAAGGAAATGAAGGCCAATGCCGATGCCTTTATCTATGCCGGCGCCCCCTCCTCATCGACCACTTCCTATGCCTTCCAGTGGGCGGCAAAGCTGGAAAAAATGGGTTTGCCGGGTGTCGTGTTGATGTATGACACTCTATTGAGCGTTGCAGACACAACCCGCAAGCGGCAGGGAACGGAAGTGCGCTATGTCGCGATCCCTTTCCCCGCGGACACCATGAGCCCGTCCCGGGAGAGCAAAGCTATCGACGATATCCTGGGATGCCTCACGCTCCCCCTGCAGTCTCATGAACAACAGACCGGTTACATCGAATCTCCGGAAAGACCGCGCGTCATGGCCAGCGGAAGCTTTGATGAAATTCAGAAATATTTCCATGCTCATGGCCTGAGCGACGGCCTGCCGGTTGTCCCCCCCACGGAGGCACGCGTGGCGGCCATGCTACGGGGCACGAGTCGGAAACCGGACACCGTGGTTGTCGAAGCCTTAACGCCGGAAGGCCTCGGGGTCACCGTGGAGAAGGTTGCCATCAACGGCGTCATGGCGGGTTGTGAATCCCGGCATATGCCGGTGCTCCTGGCCGCCCTGGAGGCATACGATCTGCACAATAGAACCAACTCTCTTGTGCGGTCCACAAATGCGTTCTCCTTTATGCAGGTTGTAAACGGGCCCATCCGCAAGGAACTGGAAATGAATGCCGCGACTTCCGTGCTGGGTCCAGGCAATTATGCCAACGCCGCCATGGGCCGTGCCCTGCATTTATTTATCACCAATCTGGGCGGAGGAGTGTCCGGCATAAATATGATGTCGGTCGTGGGCAACATCAGCACCTGGCCGTTTATGTTCGCCGAGTTTGAGGAACAAAGCCCCTGGGAGCCGTTAGGCGTATCCCAGGGATTTAAAAAAGAAGACAACACTCTCACGATGTTCACGGGCGGCTGGGCCCACGCCGGCAATTACGGCCATGTACGTTTCACACTGGAGCACGTGGCCGAAGACATCGCCGAGTTTGAGCTTTCAAGCGGCGCTGCCGTCATCATATCGCCAAAGCGTGCGGAGATACTGAAGGCTCAAGGATACTCCAAACAGGGAGTGGCCGATACCCTGGTGGAACATGCCACAAAACCCCTCGGGGAATTGCGGACCTCCCACTATTTCAGGGATACCCCCGATACCGCCGGTAAGCCCGACAGTATGCAATATCGTGTATTCAGACCCGGTACGGTACACGTTATCGTAGCCGGGGGTGACGCCAGTCCCATGATGCAGGCCTGGCACATGTACAGACCCATAACCGTTTCCATCGACAAATGGCGGTAACCCTATTTTAAAGGGAGACGGGAGAGTAAACCGGCGATTTTGAATCGCCTGGGATGCTTCCTGTGCGCAAAAATGAAATTAATGAACGAAATATTGCTGATCGGAATTATATCCCTTGCCGGTATTTCCGGCGCGGCCGGCCCCGAAAAGCCGGTCAATAATGCCGGGTCAAAAGCCGCCGCCGTCCCGATCAAGGACGGGCCGACGACTTATTGCAATCCGCTGACCATTACAGGTGCAAGGCGCGCCGGCGAACCTGTCGTACTTATTTTTAAAGAGGACTACTATCTTTTCCTTACAGGAGGCCGTGGATATTGGCGTTCTCCGAACTTGAGGGATTGGAGCTATATCGATGCACCCAATTTCCCGGGCGGCGTTCCCGGGGTTGCAACAGACGGGAAAATCCTTTATGCCTGCGGCATGAATTCAAAGAGCCTGTTTTCATCGACCGATCCCAAAAGCGGTGTCTGGACCAAGGCCGCCACACTGGACAGCGACAGATACGGCGACGCCAACATTTTCATCGATGACGATGACCGTGTTTATATGTATTACGGATGGTCTCAGCTTCTTCCGATCCAGGTTGTTGAACTTGACCCCAAAAACGGATTCAAGGAAAAGGGCAAGCCGGTCGTTTGTTTCTTCGGCGATCCTGAAAACCACGGATTTGAGAGAAGAAGAAAAGAAGATGTTATCTTCCCGTTCTTCAACCACCGCCCATACTTTCCCGAAGAAATCCCATGGATCGAAGGCCCATGGATGGTAAAGCACGATGGCAGATATTACCTGCAATATGCCGCCATCGGTCTCGAATTTTTATCATACTCTCATGGCGTTTACGTATCGGACAGTCCGATGGGCCCGTTCCAATACTCGGAACACAATCCGCTGACATTCAAAGTTACCGGATTTGCTCCCGGCGGTGGGCATGGCAGCACATTCCACGACAAAAACGGAAACCTGTGGACCATCTGCATGATCCCTTCTTACTTCGGGGGAAGAGGCGGAAGCGAATTGGCCCTGTTCCCGACGGCTGTCGACGCCCAGGGCGTCATGCACTCGAACACTGCCTTCGGCGATTACCCGCAATTTTACCCCGGAATCAAGGAAAGTCCGGTCGATAACAATTTTTCAGGCTGGATGCTTTTATCCAACAAGAAATATGTCGAAACATCATCCACGCTGGAAGGCTTCGAGCCGAAAAACGCCGCAGACGAAAATTTCATGACTTTCTGGAGCGCTCAAACGGGAAACCCGGGCGAATACATGACCGTCGACCTTGGCAGGGGAAGCACGATCTATGCGATACAAATCAATTTCGACCAGAAAGACGCAAAAGTTGCCGGCATGGGACGGGGCTTTGGAATGGGCATGAATCCCAATGCCGTCAAAAACACGCGGCAGCAGTCTTATACGCTTCAGGTTTCGAACGACAACAAAGGCTGGACAATGCTGATAGACAAAAGCGACAACAAGGAAGCGATCCAACATGATTACGCCGAACTCGCGGAACCGATAAAGGCAAGGTATATCAGGTTGACCAACGTATTTACTCCGGATAGCGGAAAATTCGCGGTGAAAGATTTACGGATCTTCGGCAATCCTGAAGTTTCCGGATTCACAAAAGTAAAGGATGTGAAAGTTGTTCGCAGCCAGGAAGACCGCCGCGATGCAACCCTGTTGTGGAACCCGGTAAAAGGAGCCGATGGTTATGTCGTTCGCTACGGCATCGAACCCAAAAAGCTTTACAACAACTACATGGTTTACGACGCCAACACATTGACCATTCACAGTTTGAATAAAAATCCCGAATACTATTTCGAGGTCGAAGCCTTTGACAACGGGACCGATTACTATAGGGAAAGAACACAGAAAACTCTCGGCCGCGGCGCGGAAATAGAGCTTTCGAAAGGCGGCGCGGCGCAGACGGGAGGCATGTTTGGACAGGGTCCTGTCGACCGGAAGATGGTCAAAGAGGGAACCAACGAATATGTATTTGAAAACATTACGCCCGGCGAATATGTGCTGAGACACTCATTCGGCCCTGTATTGTGGAGCGGCAAGCTGACGGCTGCCGCACTGACCGGCTCGGGAGACAAACCGACCGTAACCGCAACACTGGAAAAATTGGGCGTCGGGACGACGGTTACAGGACGGATGGAAATGAAAATCATCCCGGGAAAAGAAAGCGGAAGAATGTTGGTGGTTTTCATCTACGACAAATGAAAGGAACAGCGTGTTGGCCTCGAATGGCCTCGGGTTGATCGGTGCCGCACGGAACCCGCATGCGGGGCATATGGGATGGAAACGTAAAATGAAACCTGGAATTACCCGCCTGTTTTTCGGTCTCTTTCTGCTTTTTGCAGGCAGCGCGTCCGCATGGAACTATCAACGGCATTTCGGCAATGAAGCGAGTTTTGAAACCCTTGAGGAGGCTCGCCTCAACGGCCCTGAGTTTCTGGCAAAATCGTCCGGCCGCACGTATGTGCCCGATCCCGCCCTCGATACCTATCCGGCCGGCACCACGTATGTGTACCGCTCGGCCAGGATGTTCACCAACGCGACTGCGGCCTCGCGTATGAATACGAACATCCTGGTCTATACGGACAAGTCTTTCAAGGGCAAGGATGAAGCGCTCGCCTTCCTGAAGGGTCTCGGGCTGACCGACATCATCGGGAAGGCCTTCGGCAGTGTGCTGCTGGTTACCCCGATCGATAAGGAAAAGGGATTCGGCATTGCGGACCAGACCGCTTATTACCAGCTTCAGTCCGCCATGTTCAATGTCGGTTACTCCAAGAGAACCAAAAATACCATGGCCAATTATGCCGATAGCGCCTATTACGGCGGAGTCACGTATCGCTACCTGATCGGCCTGAACGGCGGGGCCACGTTCATCAATAATTACGTATCCGGCACCTTCGACTATATCACCCGCGTCGCCGGTGTCCTTCTAATCGGCGGAGACATGGAGCGCATCCGCAACGTGGCCTCTTTTGTGCCTGCGTATCTGGTAAACGCGCCCGATGCCGTCATCGGGAAATACAGGGCCGCCAACGCGACGAATGCCTGGGGTGCGCAGGGAGACCTGAAGTACTACTTCAATCAGGCACAGCCGCTTCAGAGGGTGATCGTAGCTTCCGCGAATAACCCGGACGTCCCGTCCGTCGTCAAGGACGCCTATGACCGGCTGTTTACCAGGGCGCTTCGCGTGCCTGTCGCCAAGTCCAACCTCCACACGGCGTCTACCCCATATGCGGACTATAACTTTAATGCGGCGCCCTACTCCCTGGGCAAGCGCAATGCCATCACGGACGGGGTGACGGCAGACAGGGTTTACGTGGTCGAACACCAGGAAGCCCGCTTCAAGGACATAGTTTCGAGAACCGGCGAATACCTGGATACGTGGTATGAACTGCTCCCCGAGGAGGTAAAGAACAACACGGCGCCGGGACATTCAGTCCCGCTTGTCCTGGCAAATCACGGCGGCGGCGACGATCCCCTGCAGTATCTTGACGAAATCGGCATGCTTGCGCTTGCCGGCGAAAAACGGATTGCCGTTGTGGCTCCGTTCCATTCGAACGTGACGGATCTACTGAGCGACGTCCTGCCCAAACTGGTCCGGTATATGCTGGACACGTATCCGGCGCTCGACCCGTCGCGCGTGTACGGTACGGGTTACTCCATGGGTGGCCGGGCCACCATGGCCGGGCTCAGCGGGAACGCCGGAGTCTTTGCCGCCGCCGTTCCCCAGGGCGCCGTGACCTATCTCGCGACGGAGGACCAGGCAAAACAGTATACCCACACCGACATCCCGATCCTCTTCACGACCTCCACCTACGATTTCCACATGGACGAGGCCGCCCTCACCCTGCGCTTAAACTACTATTTCGGCATGAAGACCATCACTTTCGACTATACGACGTTGATCAACCAGTACCTTGGCTACAACGGGAT
>CAZTHE010000172.1:0-7347 GCA_964613495.1 uncultured Acidobacteriota bacterium
CACCCGCCGTCTGCAGATCGTGGACACCCGCCGTCTGCAGATCGTGGACACCCGCTTATTTGAAGCCACGGAATTCACGGATTCCACGGGTTTTATAGGCATTTTCCCCCCGTGAAATCCATGCAATCCGGAGCGCTCACCGGGCGAGTTCCTTTTCGAGGATCCGCTTCATTTTCGCGAAATCCTGGGGCGTATAGCCGACGGACTGGTAAAGGATCCGGCCGTCGCGTCCGATGACGTAGTTGCGCGGGATGCCGGCGCTGGCGAACTTGCCGAACGCGGCGCGCCGGGGATCGGGCGCCATGGGGAAGGAATACTTGTTCTTGTCGCGGTACTCGCGGATCTCCGCCCCGGTCTGTTCGCGGGCGACGGCGAGCATCTCAAAATCGGATCCCCGGTGTTCTTTCCAGATTTCCTCTTCCAGCCGGGGCATCTCGATGACGCACGGCGGGCACCAGGTGGCCCAGAAGTTCAGCAGGACGACCTTGCCCCTGGCGGCGGCGGTGCTGAACTCCCGGCCGTCGAGCGTGGTCAGGGTGAACGAGGGGACCTCGGACCCGACTTTTGTGTATTCGACGAAATCCTCGGGTCTGGAAACCGGGACGAAAAGGGCGGCCATAGTCAGGCAGGCCAGCACGGAATACGCGATTTTGGCTCTCATGTCTTAATCTTCGTCCCTGCGCCCCCGCAAGTCAATGGAAGCGGGGCGGGGGGCTGTTGCCAGGATCGTGCAGGATCTTGGACAGGATCTTGGACACCCACTCATTGGGGGCCACGGATTCCACGCAAAGATTTTTAGAACATTTTTTTCCCGTGAAGTCCCTGCAATCCGGGGCTCAGCGGGTAACGTCTGTGGCAAATCCGAAGAAACGCCGGGAAGGCTGCGTCGTCCCCTCAGGACTTCGCTCATTGTGGATGTCCTGTCCCGGGGTTCCGTCGCCCGCTCCGCGGGCTCCGTCACCCCGGGCTGTGGTGCATCGCGCCTTCGGCACGCAGAGCCCGTTGTATTTCAGCACCACCCATTCGTTAAACGCTCATCGGGACTCCCATTACGAGTGCGGAGTTTCCATCGCCTCAACCGGGAACCGGGAACTCTGAACTGGGAACTCTCACTTGTGTTCCCGCCCCTCGTCAAATCTCCCCAACGGGCAACGGGAAACGGGCAACGGCTCTGACGTGCGGGATCATGGGCACCCACCGTGCATTTGATCCGTTAAATCCATGCAATCCGTGGCATTTCCCCCGCCATTGGGCTAGACTTCCGCTTTACCGGGGAGCCCGATGATATCTATGATTCGAACGATCGAGTGGACGGATGCCGGCGTGGTGATGCTGGACCAGCGGTTGCTGCCGGCGCAGGAGATTTACCGGACTTATACGACCCACGGCGAGGTCGCCGAGGCGATACGCACGATGGTCGTCCGCGGGGCTCCGGCCATCGGCGTGGCGGCGGCCATGGGCATCGCGCTCGGGATTCAAAACACGCGGGCGTCGTCGCCCGGGGAGCTGGATGCGGCATTCGAGCGCATCTGTTCGGACATCACCTCCACGCGCCCGACGGCGGTGAACCTGTTCTGGGCGGTGGAGCGCATGAAGGGCGTGTACGCCCGTGCGCGCTCGGGCGGCGTCGACTCGATCCGGGCCGCCCTGGTCCGCGAATCGGTCGCGATGCACGCCGAGGACGTCGCCGCGAACCGGGCGATGGGGCGTTTCGGGCAGGAACTGGTGCCGGACGGGGCCCGCATCCTGACGCACTGCAACGCGGGCGCCCTGGCGACCGCCGGTTACGGCACGGCGCTCGGCGTGATCCGCGCGGCCGTGGAGGCCGGCAAGCGGGTGTCGGTCTACGCCGACGAGACGCGCCCATTCCTGCAGGGCGCCCGGCTGACCGCCTGGGAGCTGCAGCGGGACGCCATCCCGGTCACGGTGATCACCGACAACATGGCCGGCCACTTCATGCACCTGGGGAAGATCGACTGCGTCGTCGTCGGCGCCGACCGCATCGCTGCGAACGGCGACGTGGCGAACAAGATCGGGACGTATTCGGTGGCGGTTCTGGCGAAGGAGAACGGCGTGCCGTTTTACGTCGCAGCCCCCGTCTCGACGCTGGACCTTTCGATCCCCGACGGCGGGCACATCCCGATCGAGGAGCGCGACGCCGACGAGGTGCGCCGGGTCGCGGGTGTCCCGGTCACGCCGGAAGGGCTCCCGGTCGCCAACCCGGCGTTCGACGTCACGCCGCACGCTTACGTGCACGCCATTGTCACGGAACGGGGCATCGCGCGTCCCCCGTTCAACGAATCGCTGAAGAAACTCGCGGGCGGCGGCGCCTAGCGCCCGCCGCCGGCGCATCGGAACGCATATGCTGGTACTGGGAATCGAATCTTCCTGCGACGAGACGGCGGCCGCCATCCTGGGCGACGGCAACGCGGTGCTGTCGAGCGTCGTCGCGTCGCAGATAAGGACGCACCGTGGCTTCGGCGGCGTGGTGCCGGAGCTGGCGAGCCGCGAGCACCTGCGCAACATCGGCTGGGTGGTCCGCCGGGCGTTCGCCGACGCCGGCAGGGCCTACGGCGACATCGACGGCATCGCGGTCACCCAGGGCCCGGGACTGATCGGGTCGCTCCTTGTCGGGGTGTCCTTCGCCAAGGCGATGGCGTTTTCCCTCAAAAAGCCCCTGGTCGCGGTTAACCACATCGAGGGCCACATCTACTCCGCCTTCATCGAGCACCCGGGAATCGAGTACCCGGTGCTGGCGCTGGTGGTGTCGGGCGGGCACACGTCGCTGATTTTTGCGCCGGATCCGGGCGTTTACCGGTCGATCGGGCGCGCGCGCGACGACGCGGCGGGCGAGGCGCTGGACAAGCTGGCGAAGTATCTCGGCCTGGGCTACCCGGGCGGGCCGCTGATCGACCGCCTGGCGAAGGACGGGGACCCGCACCGCTTCGCTTTCTCGATCCCGAAGATCAGCGACGGCAGCCTCGATTTCAGCTTCAGCGGGTTCAAGACGGCGGCGCTGCGCCACATCCAGGAGCACGGCATCCGGCCGCGGCGCCCGGGCGGCAAGATTTCCAAAATCGCGCTGGACCTGGTGACCAGCTACCAGCGGGCAATCGTGGACACCCTTCTAAAGCAGACGCGGACTGCGGCCGCGCGGCTGCACCCGCGGTCCATCCTGCTGGTCGGCGGCGTGGCGTGCAACAGCCTGCTGCGGGAGACATTTACGAGGACCTTCGAGACGGAGCCCGGGCGGATGGAGGGGCGCGAACCGGTCCGGGTGTACTACCCGGACCCGGCGCTGACGACTGACAACGCGGCCATGATCGCGGCGGCGGGCCGGGCGAAGCTCGAGGCCGCGGAAACCGCCGGTCCCGAACTGAACGCGTTTGCCGACCTCAGGCTGTGTTGAGCAGCCTAATGATCGGCGAGCGTTTGCCGATGTGAACAGGGTGCTCGGGTTTGACCGAGGATTTCGGTATCGGACTCGGCGCCGCGGCCGCGGCCGGCTGACCGTTCGGGATGATGCGCTTGCCGCCCGAACGCCGGCGGCGGCCGGCGGCGTCGATTGCGGACGGGCCCGGGCGTCCGGCGCGCGGCCTACGGCGCGCAATTTCAGGACTGCTTCAAACGATCGCGATACTTCCCGCGGGACGGCACGATGAAACTGTCCGTTGTGATTCCGGTCTACAACGAAAAAGGCACGATACTCGAGGTGCTGGAGCGGGTGCGGCGGGTGGATTTGCCAAAGGAGATCCTGGTCGTGGACGACTGTTCGACCGACGGCACGCGGGACGTCCTGGCGTCGCTTCCGCCGTCGGAGGACGTGAGGATCCTGTACCAGCCGGTGAATATGGGAAAGGGCGCGGCGCTGCGCGCGGGATTCGCGGCCGTGACGGGCGACATCGTGGTGGTGCAGGACGCCGATCTCGAGTACGACCCGGCCGAGTACGGCAACCTCATCCAGCCGATTTTGGACAACAGGGCGGACGTGGTGTTCGGCTCGCGTTTCCTGGGCGGGCCGCACCGGGTGCTGCTGTTCTGGCATTCGGTGGGGAACCGTCTGTTGACGACGCTGTCCAACATGCTCACGGACCTGAACCTGACGGACATGGAGACGTGCTACAAGGTGTTCCGGGCGGAGATCCTGGAGAAGATCGCGCTCCGGGAGAACCGGTTCGGGTTCGAGCCGGAGTTCACGGCGAAGGTGAGCCGGGCGCGCTGCCGCATTTACGAAGTCCCTATTTCCTACAGCGGGCGCGACTATTCGGAAGGGAAGAAGATCGGCTGGAAGGACGGCGTCGCCGCCGTCTACTTCATTTTCAAATACCGCTTCTTAGACTAATCCGCTTCAAAATCCCGCATCTCGCATCGACGATCTCGCATCTCGCATCAATTCCGCTATGGCCGCGGCGTGTCGCGGTACCAATCGATGACCCTGCGGAGGCCTTCCTCGAGGGAGACGGCGGGGGCGTACCCGAGTATTTTGGCGGCCTTGGAAACGTCGGCCAGGGAGTGGCGCACGTCGCCCTTGCGGGCGGCCTCGTATCGGGGCTCGATGCGGCTGCCGAGGATGGAGTTCAGCAGTGCGACGAGCTGGTTGAGGCTGGCGCGCCCGCCGCATCCGATGTTGAACGCCTCGCCGGAGGCGTTCGGGGCGGTGGCGGCGCGCCAGTTTGCGTCGATGACGTTGGCGATGTAGGTGAAGTCGCGGGACTGTTCGCCGTCGCCGAAGACGACGGGCGGCCGGCCGCCGAGCATGAGCGTGGCGAATTTGGGGATGACGGCGGCGTAATGCGAGTTGGGGTCCTGGCGCGGGCCGAAGACGTTGAAGTAGCGCAGGGCGACGGTTTCGAGGCCGTAGAGCTGGTGGAAGAGGCGGCAGTATTCCTCGGTGACGAATTTGCTGAGGGCGTAGGGCGACAGGACGCGTCCGCGGCGGTCCTCCTGCTTGGGCAGGGTGGCGTCGTCGCCGTAGATCGAGGACGAGGAGGCGGCGACGACCCTGCGGACGCCGGCGTCGCGGGCGGCGGTGAGCAGGGAGAGGGTGCCGTCGGCGTTGGCGAACTGGGTTGCCGCGGGATTTTCGATGGAGCGGGCGACGGACGGTATGGCGGCGAGGTGGAACACGTAGGTGACGCCGCGGAGCGCGTCGCGCAACCGGCCGGTTTCGTTGATGTCCATCTCGAGGAATTCGAAGCGGTCGCCGGCCTGCTGCGTCCAGCCGTCGAGGTTTTGCCGCCGGCCGGTGCTGAGGTTGTCGATGACGACCACCGAGTGTCCTTTATTCAGGAGGTGTTCTGCCAGGTTGGACCCGATGAATCCCGCGCCGCCGGTTACGGCCATCTTTTCCATGATGCGGACTTCCTCCCGAAATGGGATTGTTCTGGTGCGAGCCTGCCCGGTTCCGCCCGACTGCGCCGGGCTCCGCCCGGCTTCGTCGGGCTTCGCCCGATAGTAACAGAGAAGCGCCGTTTGGGCAAATTCCGGCGCCGCGCGCGGTTGCGGGCCATCCGTTGTATCGGTCGGGAGCCGGGGGGGCAGTAGATTATTCTGCGGGTATGGTAGAATCTCGTGCCATGAGAGTACGCATTTATAGCAATGAGACGGAAGCGCCTTTGACGCGCTTTATCGGTAAATACCTCGGGAACGTATGTTACGGCATCGCGGCGTCGCTCAAGACGCCGCTGCCCATCAGGAGTCTCAAGTATGAGATCGAGGGCGAGTCGGTGCGGATGGAGGTGAACGGAGACCCGTTGGCGCTGGACATGAGCCAGGGGTTTTGCCGGATCCTGATCCACGACACGATCCGGGGCATGGTGCGGCATCTCAAGCTGGCCGATCCGGCCGGTGCCCTGCGGATCGAACTGGACCTCGGCGGCTCTGATCCGGGAGGCTCTGATCCGGGACACCCACCGTCCGAAGGGCGCTGATCTGATTCGGGACACCCACCGTCCGAAGGGCGCTGATCTGATCCGGGACACCCACCGTCCGAAGATCGTGGACACCCGCGGATTCCCGCGGACCCGCTGATCGTGGACACCCGCAATGGTGCTTGCGGACACCCGTGGATTTTGCTTCGCGCAAATCCGGCGAGTCCCCGGGGGGCAGCCGAGGGGTTCCGATCGGCCCGGATTCGGGCTCGTATCCGGCTATTCTTCGAGGTGTTTGATCCGAAATGGTTGCGAACAGAACAGATCTGAAGACGCGGGTAAGGGAGGAAGCTCGGCGTCTGGGCTTTTCAAAATTCGGCGTTGCCGCTGCGTGTTCGTTGCCGAACGGTGAACGTTTGCAGCGCTGGCTCCGTGCGGGCATGAACGGGAGACTGGCATATCTCGGCCGGCAGATTACCCGGCGACTGGATCCCGGATTGGTCCTGGAGGGTGCCCGATCCGTCCTGGTTCTTGCCCTGAGCTACCATTCTGCCATCAACACTCCCGGCTCACCCTTGAGTGGTAATATCAGCCGCTACGCCCGGGGCGAGGATTACCACGCGATCATGGGCGACATGCTCGAATCGCTGCTGGCGTCCATCAAAGGCATGGTGCCGTCCGTGCGCGGCCGCTGTTACGTGGACACAGGGCCGGTCATGGAGAAGGCCTGGGGGGCCAGGGCCGCCGTCGGCTGGATGGGAAAGAATACGCTGCTTCTTTCCCGGGATCTCGGTTCATGGTTTTTCATCGGTATCATATTGCTGGATCTCGAGTTGGAACCCGACCAGCCCCGGGAGGACTCCTGCGGGCATTGCGACCGGTGCATTCAGGCGTGCCCTTCGGGGGCCATAGTCGCCCCGTATTTGTTGGACGTGCGACGATGCGTTTCTTATCTTACGCAACTGCGCGGGCCCATCCCGCGCGCGATGCGCCCGCTCATGGGAAACCGTATTTTCGGATGTGACGTATGCCAGGAGGTGTGTCCCTGGAATGAGGGTGCCTTGGAAACGTCTGAGGGGGTGTCTCGTCCTGGGGAGGAACCGCTTCAGCCGGACCTTGCGCCACTCGCCGGTCTGTCGGCCGGGGAGTTTCGCCGGCGATTCGGCAACCGTCCCGTTTTTCGGGCGACGCGCGATGGTTTCGTAAGAAATGTCGCGATCGCGCTCGGCAATTCCGGAAGAAGCGAAGCGATTCCGGCGCTGGAAGGAGCGTTGCGGGATTCCAGCCCGCTCGTGCGGGGCCACGCCGCCTGGGCGCTGGGGAGAATTGCCGACCCGCGCGTGCCCCAAATTCTAATGGGTGCCAGGGAACTGGAAACCGATCCATCGGTTCTTGAAGAAATCGCGCTCGCCTCAACTCCAACCGGGACACCCGCCGTCTGAGAAATCCGGACACCCACGATCTCCCAAACAACAAG
>CAZTHE010000173.1:0-7157 GCA_964613495.1 uncultured Acidobacteriota bacterium
AACGAGTCCGGATATGGCCTTGATCGCCGTGGGCTTGGTTGTCTTGAGCAAGCTAACTGCTTTGGCTACTGTTATGATTGGATGAGAGGGTAATAGTTCTAATAGACGGATGCTAGCCACGGAGGTTGCACGCACTGAGAGCACTTTGTTCCTGTCAGCACTCATCAGTGCAAATAGCTTTTGTGAGGTTTCCACCGTTTCGTCACCAATAACAGCAACTCCCTCCAGGAAATACTTCAACCAGCCTTCGAAATCACCATCGGTCCGGACAGCGTCCAGTCTTCTGTAATACTCCGCACGATGGCGTTTGAAATACAGGCTTAAATATAGAAGAGGAACGTCTAATAATCCCCAGTGCTCAAGAAGAAATGTGATCAGAAGCCGGCCTATACGGCCATTCCCATCCAGGTAAGGATGTATCGTTTCAAATTGCACATGCAGCAGTCCCGCTCGAATCAGCGGTGGCAGTGTATCTTTCGCATGAATATATTTTTCCAATGAACCCAGCAGATCGCCCAGTAAATGGGGCGGCGGAGGCACATACGCCGCATTGCCCGGACGGGTCCCGCCAATCCAGTTCTGGCTTCGCCTGATTTCTCCCGGATGCTTGTTGCTGCCGGCGACATTTTTCATCAAGCGGCGATGAGCTTCGTTAAGCAGACGCGATGACAATGGCAGTCCGCCTTTGCTTCGCATCTGCTTGCGCGCATAGCTGAGTGCATCTATGTAATTGCAGACCTGCTTTACATCCTCTTCATCAACGGTTTCTGCCTTTCCGGCCGCTTCGTACATCAGCAGATTGTCATCGATCATCCAAAAACGTAATTATCCGAACATCCGCCGGAATAAGCCCCTCAACATCATCCACGCCGAAGGCGTGAACTCTCTCATCATCTTCGTGTAGTCTCCTGCCCGCTGCATTCCGCGCCGCATCAAACCGCGCGCAACCCGGCGTGTCCACCGGCGCGGACAGCCGACGGGCCCCGAAATCCACAGGAGATCCCACCCCTTTAGTATTTCCTGAAAATGTCTTGTATACCATTTTATAGTCGTGTATAAAACACGCCATATGTAAAGGAGATGCAACTCATGTCGCTTAACAAATACATCCTGCGTCATGCGGCCGCCTTGGCGACAGCCCTTGCGATCCTGGTTGCGGCGGGATCCTCCGACGTGTTCGCGCAGGCGAAACAGCTGCTCACATGGCAGGAAAGCCTTGTCTATCTGCAGAATGTCCCGGACGAGGAACTGGCGCAAAATGAGACCGCAATCCGCCAGATCCGCAACGGGATCGAGTTTTATCTGAAATTCCGCCCTTCGTCCAAGGTCGTCCTTCCGGAAGCCCCGCCCCGGCCATGGGACGCGGCGGCGCTGCGGTCCCAGGTTGCCGCGCTGAGCCAGGCGCTGGAAACCATCATGAAAGAGGACCCCAGCCGCCCGTTCAACCTGGGAACCACCGTGGTGAGCGTCAGCGCTGAAGCGTCCCCCCTGTCGCCCGTGACCGACAGCCTCGTGGGCAGGGAGATCGCCGAACGGCAGATCCTGACGCTGGCTTCGGCTCTCGACCTGATGGCCGGCGTCTCGGTGGACACCGCCACCGGGTCGCGCAACGAAGCCTATGGGCGGATCCGCGGCTTTTCCACCAAGGGGCAGGTCCCCTTCTACCTGGACGGCATTCCCGTCTACATACCCTACGACGGCTATGTCGACATCAACCGATTCCTGATGAGCGACGTGGCCGAAATCCAGGTCAGCAAGGGCTATGCGTCCCCGCTGATGGGCCCGAACGGCATGGCCGGCTCCGTCAACCTCGTCACCAAACAGCCGGAGAAAAAATTCGAGGCCGACGCCATGATCGGAACGGGATCGGGGAGCCAGCTCCAGTCCTCCCTGCGCCTCGGATCGCGATGGGACAGGTTTTACGCCCAGGGCACCTTCGACTGGCTGGAACGCGATTTCATCCCGCTCTCGGGCGATTTTCACCTTAACGATTTCCAGCCGGATTACGATCGGAACGATTCCGCTTCGCGCGACGAAAAGTGGAGCGGCCGGATCGCATGGACGCCCGGAGGCCAGGACCAATACACCTTCAGTTACATCAACCAGAAGGGTAAAAAGGACGGGCTGCAGTACATCGGCCCGGGTTCCACTACTTACCGGCAGTTCTGGACATGGCCCTACTGGAACAAGAACAGCTATTACCTGATCACGAACACCGGGATCGGAGAATTGAGTTCCATCAGGTTCCGCGCGTATTACGATCAGTTCCGCAACGCGCTCAACATCTGGGACGATGCGAGCCACTCGACCATGAACCTGTCGAGTTCCGAGCGCAGCAACTATGACGATTACACCGACGGTGCGTCCGCGCAGTTTACGACCCGCCTCCTGCCGCGCAACGTCCTGAGCACCTCCGTGTCGTTCAAGGACGACGTCCACCGGTCCCAGGACATTTATCCGGCGGTCTCGCCATTCCCGAAGGTTTACCCGCAGCAGCGGCTCCGGTCGCAGCAGGTTTCCGTCGGTTTCCAGGATGTCATTGCCCTGACTTCGCGGTTCCAGGTGACCTTCGGATTCAGCGCGGACCATCTCAAGGGATTGTTCATCAGCGGATATAACAGCAGCAACACCGAACTGGTTCCGCTGACCTGCCTCGAGTCGCCGGATAATGCGTCCTTTGCAGGCTGTGCGGCTCACGTCTGGACCTACAATCCCCAGGCGTCGGCCTCCTACAACCTGACAACGTCGGACACGGTGTTCGCCATCTTCTCCGACCGTGCGCGGTTCCCCCTGCTGAAGGAGAGCTATTCCTACCGGTTCCGGCGCGCCGTGCCGAATCCCGAGCTGGGCCCCGAACACAGCCGGAACTGGAACGTCGGCTATTCCCGGTCCTTCGCGGGAAGCACCCTGATGCAGGTCGAGTTCTTCCGGAGCGACCTGAGGGATGCGATCCAGACGATCTACGTCCCGGATCCGGCAAGCGCCTGCCCGGGGAACACCGGTGCATTGAGCGGCTTCTGCCAGATCATGTACAACGCCGGAGAGGAGGCGCATATGGGCACGGAGATGAGTGTCCGCACCTCCCCGTGGCGCCGTTTGCACCTGGATGCGAGCTATACCTATCTCAACCGCACGATGGACTGGGACTACGCCAGGATCCCGGACACGAGCGAGGTCAACCTCTCGACCCTGACCCTGCCCGCCGTGCCGAAAAACAAATTCGTGGGCAACATGACCGGCGAATTGCCCCACAGCATCGTCGGGATGGTGACTTTCCGGTACGAGGGAGGCATTCGCCTGTACGACACCAACGTCGTGGGCTCCAATCCTTACGGATCGTCCTTCGGCGTCGTGGATCTCGGCGCTGTCGCCCCGGTCCATGCCGGGATCAAGCTGCAGGCGGGCGTCAAGAACCTGTTCGACCGCGACTATTACTACACCGCCGGCTACCCGCAGGCGGGGCGCAACTGGTATTTCAACCTGCGTTATCAGTACTAGGGCGATTTTTCCCCCAAGACAGCCGCGAGGCCGGCGGTGCCCATCCTTCACCGCCGGCCTTCCGCGGCTGTCGCATTTTCGCCCGTGCGCCGGCGGCCGCCGGCGACGCCCGCGGCACGGGGAGCGGCCCCGCCCCCTCCGTTTTCAGGGAAAAATAGTCTTGTTTATATAACTATTGTTGTGTATATACACCACCTGGCCTGTAATGTATGACATACATGGGGCTTCTGAGCATTACACCGAAGTACGAACGTTTGCGTGGAAGGTCCGGCGCGGCGACAGACGCAGCGGATCCCCGTTCTCATCACACGAAAGGAAGCACATCATGCGTCGAGTAATGCAATCCGTTTTTCTCATGGGAATCCTGCTGATCGTGCCGGGGGCCTTCGCCGCTTCAGGGAAGTTTTACATCGTCGGGATGGGAACGGCCCCCGATCTGATTACGCTCCGCGGGGTGGAGGTCATCAAGTCGGCGGACCTGATCCTGCTGGAGCAGCCGTCGGAATACGAATACTGGAAGGAATTCATCGGCGAAAAGGAAGTGTTCTACTGCCCCCACGGCGCGCGCGTGGGCCTCGGCATGGATCCGGCACAGATCGAGGATCCCGACGTCCGGACGATCGTGGAGCAGAATGCCAAACACCGCCGGGCCGCGGCCGACAGGATAAAAAAGGAGGTCGAGGCGGGAAAGATCGTGGTGGCCATGGAAGGCGGCGATCCCATGGTCTACGGCACGACGTTCTACCTTGAGATGCTGCCGAAGGACTTCCCGTCCGAGATCGTTCCCGGCGTGGGCGCCTTCAACACCGTCAGCGCGGCCGTGAAGATGAGCCCGGTATTCGGCTACGACACCAATTCGGTGATCGTCACCATGGATGATTTCCCGGGCCGGAAGGACATCAACGAAAAGCTGATGGCCACGCAGACCAGCATGATCTTTTACAGCATGGGCATGAATTACCCGCGCCTGTTCGAGCAGCTGAACCGTCACTACCCCGCGAACACGCCGGTCGCCGTCGTGTCGTTTGCGGGAGAGCGCGGGAAAGAGCGGGTCGTGCGGAGCACGGTCGGGCGCTTCCTGAAAGACGTGGATTACAAAAAGCTGCCGGTGGACGCCCACACCATCCTGGTCGGCAAATTCCTCGAGGTCGGGCAGGGCCGCGTGGATGCGCTGATCGGGGCCAAGGCGCAGATCGAGAGAGTCCACGGGGCGACGCCCACGGCCAAGTAGGGAAATTCCCGGGGCGCGGCGCTTTGAGGCCGTCGGGCGCCGCTCTCCATAAGCTCCGCCGGAAGTTTTCCGCCGGGGGACATCTCGAGAGCCATAGGCATGGATATGATACGGGCGTTTTGCTCAGGGGCGCGGGCCCTATGCTTTTTGCCGTTTCTGTTGCACTGCGGCCTGGCCGGAGAGAAGGACGGAGGATTCGTTTTCTACCCGGGCGGTTCCGGGACCTCCGGGCCGGTGCTGTTCAGCCACGGGGCTCACGGTCCCTCCGGCGCCGGGTACGCCTGTCAAAAATGCCACGCCTCCGCATCCGGCAAGGATTTGGATATCACCATGGACGGGATCCGTCAGGGACGGGGCTGTGGGGCCTGTCACGACGGAAAAACCGCGGCTCCCCGCACCCGGAAGGCGGCGGCGCCGGTCCAGGACTGCGCCTCCTGCCACATGCCGGCGGCAGATATCGTCATCCCCATGAACCGGATGGATCCGGTGGCATTCTCGCATCTCCGGCACCTCGGCGCGGATCCGGCCGTGAAGGTCACAAAAAATGCGGGGTTCGCCTGCGGCGCTTGCCATCCCGTCCCGTTCGAGCGGGCGTCGGAAGGCCCCGTGGGAATGGAAGTCCCGCATGAAAGCGGCGGGTGCGCGCACTGCCACAACGGTCAAGAGCGTGCCGGCGGGATGCCCGCGGCGTTCCCCGCAACCAAACGCTGCCTGACCTGCCACAAACCGGCCCCGGAAAGGAAACAGCCGTGAAACGCGCAATTCTCCTGTTGGTCATGATTCCCTGTTTTGCCGGCTACGCCCAGAAGAGCGGCTATCAGGAGAGCCTGATTGCGCAATTCCCCTTTTACCGTACCGCGCGCTCGGTCTTCGCCCCTGTGTATCCGGCGCTGGCCCGGCAACTGGTTCAGGATTATGGCATAACCAAAGGGGTCGCCGTCGACCTGGGAGGAGGGGAAGGCTCGCTTGCCGTCGAGCTGGCCAGCATCACCGACCTCACCGTCTACAGCGTAGACATCAATCCGGCAGCCGTGCGTTTATGCCACATGATGGCCGATCAGAGCAGGCTCACCGGCCGTGTGCTTGCCATAGAGGCGGACGCGACCGATCTGCCGCTGCGCGATGGGCTTGCGGACCTCGTCGTCAGCCGCAACTCCCTGTTCCAATGGCCCGATCCCGTAGCCGGCTTGCGCGAGGCATACCGCATCCTCAAACCGGGCGGCGTGGCGTATATGGGGGGAGGATTTTCACGGCTGCTCGACGCCGGCGTGCTCCGGCGGCTCGTCGAGTGGAGCGAAAACAAGCTGAGGCAGAAGCCGGACAGCATGCTGAATCTGCCACAGGACCTGGCCGACCGGCTTCACGCCTCGGGCATAGCGCAGGTGCGCATCATCGAGGGGCCCTCGCGCTTCGACTGGTGGGTGGAAATGCGCAAACCGGCCGCGGGGCCCGGATCGCCCCCAAATCCCCTCCCGACTCCATGACGGGCCGGACGGGTCGCACGGCATTTCCTATTGCCGCGCCCGCCTGAGGCGTTTAGCTATATTTCCCCAGACATAGGTGTTCAGAAAGCAGTCGTCCAGGTTCCCGAGCATGCTCTGGAACCTGGGCCATGGGATCGAAAAACTGAGCAGATCCTGTTTGACCCATCCCCTGGCGCTCGGGTCGAGCAGGCCGATAACGGCCCTGGGGTCGGAAGATTCCAGTTCCTTCATCGGAAAGGCCACAAGCATTTCGCACCCCGAGCAGAACGGCGTCATGACTCCGTGAGGCGTCAAGGCGTCATAGTTTGCGAGACCGTGCAGCCCCGAAAGGACGTCCGGGGCGCAAAAGAAGAACACCACCGCGGGTGGTCGCTCCCGGTTAAAGAATCCCAACGTTTGAAGACCAGGTACTTCTTGCCGGCTTTCAGGGAGGGGCTGTTTTTAAACATGGCCTTCACGTGCGCCGGGCCTTTCTTATACCTTTCGACGTTTACATAGAAGCACGCGATCGGCAGCTCGCTTCCGGGAAAACACCTGCCCCATTTTTCCGTGAAATCCCGTTTGATATCGAGCTTCATGTTATACCCCCTTCAGCGCAACGCGAAATTCGTGCGTGGCTGAGCCTTTTCCGGACTAGATCTCGATCACGAGGCCGTCGCGGGCCATTTCCATAGAGATTTCGCCGGCGCGCGCAAGCGCTTCGCGGCCGAGGTGCGTCAGCACCAGCCGTTTCGCCCCGAAACGCGCCGCGTTTTCGGCGATCCGCGGATAGTCCAGGTGCTTCTCGTAGCGAGTCTCGAAGAAACTGCACTCGCAGAGGAACAGGTCGGCAGCCTGCGTGTGCCGGACCAGGTCCTCCGTCCACCCGCCGTCCCCCGTGTAGACGAGCTTCCAGTCCTCCCCCCCGATCTCGAACCCCAGCGACGGCGGCTCGGCCTGGTGCA
>CAZTHE010000174.1:0-7071 GCA_964613495.1 uncultured Acidobacteriota bacterium
GTCGCAGGGCTCAAAAGCGCAGGAATTATCTGAAGCAGACGTTTTGGCTGCCACGGATTACACGGGTTTCACGGATTTTTAAAATTTTCAAATCCGTGTAATCCGTGAAATCCGTGGCTACTTGGAATTCTTAAGGAGCGAGACGCATGGCACCAAATCCACGATACGAGAAGATACTCGAGCCGGGCCGGATCGGGCCGGTCAAGACCAGGAACCGCATGGTCAAATCGGGCGCCGGGATGCTCATGTGGCACCAGGACGACGTGCACATGCGCCCGGACGTCCTGGCGTTCTACGAAGGCATCGCGCGGGGCGGCGTCGGGCTCCTGATCGTCGAGTCTCCCACGATCGACTACCCGCGGGGCGTCCGCTGGAAGGAGCGGTACCGCATCGACGACGACAAGTACATCCCCGGACTCAAGGAGCTGGTGGACGTCATCCACAAGCACGGCTGCCCGACTTTCATGCAGATGAACCACGACGGGCCGTGGATGGTGAAGCTGCCTTTCGCGCCGGAGCCCATGTACGACGGCGAGCCCATCGGCGCGTCCGACGTCAGTTTCGATTTCGAGGGGGACTTCCACTCGGAGAAAACGCACCCGCTGACGGTCGCGGAGATCGAGGAGATCGTGGACAAGTTCGCGAGCGCGGCCGTGCGGGCGCGGAAGGCGGGATTCGACGGCGTGGACATCAACGCCGCCAGCAGCCACCTGCTGCACAATTTCCTCTCGCCCTTCTGGAACAAGCGCACGGACGCCTACGGCGGCAGCATCGAAAACCGGGCGCGGTTCACGGCCGAGGTGGTGCGCGAGATCAAGAAGCGGGCCGGCAGCGATTTCCCGGTTTCCGTCATCATCAACGGGGTCGAGATCGGCCAGGCCATCGGCGTCCCGGACAGCCAGTGCCTGACCAATGCCGACGCGCGCGAGATCGCCAAATGCATCCAGGCCGCCGGCGCCGACGCGCTGCAGGTCCGGACGCACTTCCTCGGGTACCACGTGGGCGCGTACCTTACCGACAGCCTGTTCTACCCCGAGCCGCCAATCCCCATCGAGGCGTTTCCGGAATGCTACGACGCGAGCAATTTCGGCGTGGGCGCGAACGTCCCCGCGGCGGCCGCGGTCAAGAGCGCCGTGACGATCCCGGTCACCGTCGTCGGGCGGCTGGACGCGGACATAGGAGAACGGATTCTCCGCGAGGGGAAGGTGGACTTCATTGCCATGACGCGCCGTTTGCTCGCGGATCCCGATTATCCGCGCAAGATCGCCGAAGGGCGGATCGACGACATCCAGCCGTGCACCGGCTGCGACAACTGCCTCGGCAGCCGCCGCTGCCGCATCAACGGGCTGCTGGGCACCCCGTACAACACGATCGATCGGGCGCCGAAGAAGAAAAAAGTTCTTGTCATCGGCGGCGGCCCGGGCGGCATGTCCGCCGCGCGCGTCTCGGCGATGCGCGGCCACGACGTGACGCTGGTCGAGAAGCAGACGTCGCTCGGGGGCCTGCTGCCCCTGGCGGCGATCGTCAAGGGATCGCGTCCCGAGGATCTCCGGCTGATCGTCGACTATTTCAAGCGGCAGCTGGACAGGCTCGGCGTCAAGGTGGAACTCGGCAAAGAGGCGGACGCGTCCCTGATCGACAGGGTGAAGCCCGATGTCGTCTTCCTGGCCACCGGCGGGACGTCCACCGTCCCGAAGATCCCCGGGATCGACAAACCCATCGTCGTCAGCGGCGCCGTCCTGCACCAGAGGCTGAAGCTCGCGCTGAAGTTTTTCGGTTCCGACACGCTCCGGAAACTGACGAAGTTCTACATGCCGATGGGCCGGCGCGTGATCGTCATCGGCGGCGGGATCCAGGGATGCGAGCTGGCCGAATTCCTGACCAAGCGCGGCCGGAAGGTGACCGTGGTCGAAACCCAAAACATGATCGGCGAAGGCATGGTCGACGCCCTGCTGTCCAACCTGCTCAAGTGGTTCCGGAAGATGGGCGTGACGCTGATTCCCGGCGTGAAGGAATACGTCGAAATCACCGACCGGGGACTGACCATCGTCACGGCCGACGGCAGGACGCAGACGCTCGAGGCGGACAGCATCGTGACGGCGCTGCCGCTGACGCCCAACGACGAGCTGCTCGACCGGCTCAAGGCGAAGGTTCCCGAGGTGTACGCCATCGGCGATTGCCGCGACCCGCTGCTCATCGCGGACGCGATCGGCACGGGCCTGCGCACCGCCCTCGAGGTCTGATGCGAAATGCGAGATCCGAGATGCGAGATCTAATAGTTGCCCCGATCTCGCATTGTCGATCTCGGATCTAGCATCATGGGGAATACATGGCAAAGAAGGTATTCGAAGATCTGAAGATAGCGGCCTTCAACTGGGCGATGGTGGGCCCGCTGACGCTGAAGTTTTTCGCCGATTACGGGGCGACGGTCGTCCGCGTCGAGACGGCGACGCGTCCCTGCGTCACGCGGACGTCGGCGCCCTTCAAGGACAACGCCCCCGGGGTCAACCGCAGCGGGTATTTCAACCACTTCAGCGCGAACATGATGAGCCTGTCGCTGAACATGACCCACCCCATGGGCATGGAGACGGCGAAGGACCTGATCCGGTGGGCCGACGTCGTGATGGAGAACTTCACTCCGGGCGTCATGGACAAGTGGGGGCTCGGGTACGAGGCGCTGCGCGAGATCAGGCCGGACATCATCATGGTCCGGCAGAACGGGTTCGGCACCGAGGGGCCGTACAGGAACCTGGCTGCGTTCGGCATGATCCTCTCCGCGATCGCCGGGATTCCCAATTATATCGGGTGGCCCGACGGCGGCCCGCTGCCCGTCGGGGTCGGGGCGTACACCGACTGCATCAGCCCGCGCTTCGCGTCGGCGGCCCTCATCGCCGCGCTGGAGTACCGCGACCGGACGGGGAAGGGCCAGCTCATCGACCTGGCGCAGTTCGAGACGGCGCTGTATTTCCTCTTGCCCGGGCTCCTCGACACCGCCGTGAACGGCCGCGAACCGGCGCGCACGGGCAACGCCGTCGGCTGGGCCGCGCCGCACAACGTCTACGCCTGCAAGGGGGAAGAGCGGTGGTGCACCATCGCCGTGAGCACGGAAGGGCAGTGGCAGGCGCTGTGCGCGGCGATGGGCAACAGTGCCCTGGCGGCGGACCCGAGGTTCGATACCCTCGAACGCCGGAAGGAAAACGAGGAGGCGCTGGATGCCGCGGTGGAGGCGTGGACGCGCCTGCGCGCGCCGGAGGAAGTGATGGCCGCGCTGCAGGCGTCCGGCGTCCCCGCGGGGGTGGTGCAAAACGCCGCGGACCTCTTCGAAGACCCTCAGCTCGCCGCGCGCGGCCTGTTCTGGCCGATGGAGCACGGCGAAATCGGGCTGTTCCATCACCTGGGCTCGAGCATGGTCCTGTCGGAGACGCCGGCGCGGGCCGAGACGCCCAGCCCGTGCCTCGGCGAGCACAACGAGTTTGTCCTGACGAAGATCCTGGGCAAGACGGACGAGGAGTTCGTGGAGCTTCTTGCCGCGGGCGCACTTGAATAAATCATACGGAGGATGCACATGGAACTGGAATTCATCAAATACGAAAAGGACAGGCAGGTCGCATTCATCACGCTGAACCGCCCGGACCGGCTCAACGCCATCGGGCCCGAGATCTACCGCGACTGGACGGCGGCGCTGGACGAGGCGGAGCGGGACGACGACGTCAAGGTGATCGTGTTCAAGGGCGCGGGCCGCGCGTTCAGCGCGGGCGCCGACCTGACGGGCGTCGGGTACGTCTACGGCATGAAGGACCCGAAGCCGGGCGAACGGGGCAAGCAGCGCATCCCGCTGCGGGTCAAGTTCGAGTTCGACCGGCGCGTCTTCCTGGATTTTCACCGGAGGATCCTCTACTGCAAGAAGCTGACGATCGCGCAGCTGCACACCTATTGCCTCGGCATCGCGTTCAACATCATCTCGCACTGCGACATGATCATCGCCAGCGAGGACTGCCAGATGGGCCATGTCGAGGAGCGCCTCGGGCAGGGCGGCATGACGCTCACGCCCATCATGATCCTGCGCTGCGGCTTCACGCGCGCGATGGAGCTGTGCCTGACGGGGCGCAGGTTCAACGGCATCAAGGCGGCCGAGTACAACCTGATCAACAAGGCCGTCCCCGCCGGCAAACTCGACGAAGAGGTGCGCAGCCTGGCGCACGGGCTGTGCATGCATCCCAAGGACGGCATCGCCGTCGGCAAGGCGATGCGCGAGATGATCTACACGACCATGGGCATCGACCGCGGCCTGGTGGATCACTACATCATGCACACGCTGCAGACCAACCGCGTCCTGGACGAAGGCGAGGTCAACTTCTTCAAGATGCGCCGCGACAAGGGCGTGCGCGACGCCGCGCACGAGAAGCACGACATGTTCAAGGTGCTGGACGATTTCGACAGCTAAAAGACGTTTCCCGTTTCGGGTTACCCGTTGAGCCACGGATTGCACGGATTACGCGGATTCAAAGCCAAAAAAATCCGTGAAATCCGTGAAATCCGTGGCTTCCAACAAACGGGAAACGGGCAACGGGAAACGGGCAACGCTATGGACGCATCCTTCCTTTTTGCACGAAGTTTCGTGAATACGCAATACGGCGATCTGCCGGCCGGGGTCGTGGACGCGACGAAGAAGGAGATCCTCGACCTGCTGGGCGTGGCGCTGGGAGGCGCCGACCAGCCGGGCGCGACGCACGTCTGCGCGCTCGTGAAGGAGTGGGGCGGCAAGGAGGAGAGCAGCCTCATCGGCAGTTCGCAGAAGGTGCCGGCGCCCAACGCGGCGCAGGCCAACGCCACGATGGCGCACTCCCTGGACTTCGACGACGTGCACGAGGCGGCCGTGATGCACCCGGGGATCGCGTCCATCCCCGTCGTCCTCGCGGTGGGCGAGGCCGTGGGGCGGCTTTCCGGCAGGGAAATGATAGCGGCCACTGCCCTCGGCGTCGACATGATGTGCCGCCTGGCGCTGGCGACGACGCCCGGGAAGAGCCCGATCGAGCTGGGGTGGCACCTGACCTCGGTGTTCGGTTATATGGGCGCGGCGGCGGTCGCGGCGCGCATCCTGGGGCTCGATGAAGAGGGGACCGTCAACGCCATCGGCATCGGCTACCACCAGTCCGGCGGCAACGGGCAGTGCGTGAAGGACGGGGCGCTGGCCAAGCGGCTCGGCCCGGGATTCGCCGTGCGCGGGGGCATCGCGGCGGCGCTGATGGCACGGGCCGGGGTGACGGGCGCGAAGAATTCGCTCGAAGGGGAGTGGGGTTTCTACCGGCAGTACGCCGGCGGAGACTACGGCAGGGAAGCACTCACGGCCGGCCTGGGGGAGCGGTTCGAAGGCGTGAACGTCGCCATCAAGCCCTATCCCTGCTGCCGCGGCATCCACCCGGCCATCGACGCGGCGCTCGCCCTGCGCGCGGAGATGAACCTGCGGGCCGGGGATATCAGGGACATCGTCCTCGCGGTCACCGACGCGCACATGGCGCTGCTGTGCCAGCCGCTGGAGTCCAAGAAATCCCCCCGGAGCCCGGTGGACGCGCAGTTCAGCATCCCCTGGGGCGTCGCGTCGGCGCTCTCGGGTGGGCGCGTCGGTTTGGACGATTTTTCGGAACAGGCCGTCGGGAATCCTGCCGTGCTGGAAGTCACGCGGAAGATGCGGGTGGAGGTCGACAATACGCTGCACAAGCCCGGTCCGGAACCGACGCGTGTGACGGTGACGACGCGGGACGGAAGGACCTTTTCGAAGGTGGTGCAGAACCCTCTCGGCAGTCTCGAGAGGCCGATGTCGTTTGACGATTGCGCGCGCAAGTTCCGCGACTGCGCGAGGAAGCTGGATCCGGCGAAAGCGGAGAACGTTATCGAACTGATCGGGCGGCTCGAACGGCTCGAGGACGCCCTGGAAATCATCCGGCTCTTGACGTAATTACTAATCAGTACATAAGTATGTATACATAATCATGCAGCATATTTCGTGGTGGGCGCCTGGAAAAACGACTGAACCAGTGCCGGATTCCGCTGCAGGGATTTCAAATGACTAACGACCTTCCGTTTCATGTCGTCGGGTCCTGACACAAACATCCGGCCAATGCCGTTGTTCTTCAAATCGTTCCAGACGTGTTCGTCAGGATTCAATTCCGGTGAATAGGGCGGCAGGAAAAAGATCTGTAGCTTACCCTTCATGGATTCAACAATGTTTTTCACTTTCGCCGAGCGATGAACAGGATGACCGTCGAGGATAAGGAAGATCGGCTTCTCTGTCTTGAAAACCAAGCGGCGGAGAAAGTCGCAGAACTGCCGGGCGGCAACCCGACCTTGTACAACCATGAACCGCATGTGTCCTTTTGGACTGACCGCCGAAATCATGTTGAATCCGAATCGCGCTCCTGTAGTTCTAATGATCGGGGTTTGTCCTTTGGGCGCCCACGTTTTGCCGGAATGAAAATCGGAGCGTACTCCCGCCTCGTCGCCAAAGTAGATCTCAGCCCCGATGCGCTTGGCCTTGGATCGGATCTGCGGGTATTCCTCGCGGAGCCATTTTTCTACAAGCGCCGGATTCTGCTGAAATGCTCGCATAAGAGGTTTCTGGCATGTCAATCCGAGTTGCGCAAGAAGTCTGCCCACCGAAGGAAGGCTCAGCTTGATTCCATATTTCTGATGTATGAGGCTTCGAATCATCCCACGCGTCCACAGAGCGAATTCAAACTTGTACTGCATCGGATTCTTGAGGGTGACCGTGGTATAGATCCATTTCATCTGACTCCCGCTGATCTTCTTAGGGCGTCCTTTAAGCGGCTTGGCATGAAGTGCTTGCCATCCACCGGCACGATAGGCTGCAAGCCAGTTATAGATGCAGGCTCGCGAAAATCCCAGAGCCTTGATAACGGTTTCCGGACTCTCTCCCGCCTGCACTTGCTCGACCGCGCGGGTTCGAATGGCTTCAAGAGTTTTGTGATCCAGTTTGCGGGCATCATTGGTTCGCATGCCACTACTATATCACAATAAATATACTATGTCTACCTACTTATGTACTGATTAGTA
>CAZTHE010000175.1:0-7014 GCA_964613495.1 uncultured Acidobacteriota bacterium
GAAAAACGGTCGCCACCGAGCTCGTCCGGTATGTCCGGAAGTATCTCGCCAGGAGGGGCGTGAAGGCCAGGGTCGAATATTCGTGGGGCGCGACGGAAGCCAAGGCCGGCATCCTGGTCGACGCCATCGTCGAGCTCACCGAGACGGGAAGAAGCCTGAAGGCCAACCAGCTGCGCATCGTCGAAGACGTCCTGTCCTCCACCACCCGCTTCATCGCCAACCGGGATGCCTGGAAGGATCCCTGGAAGCGGGAGAAGATGGAGAACATCGCCATCCTGCTCAAAGGCGCGCTCGCGGCCGAAGGCATGGTGGGACTCAAGATGAACCTGCGCGACGCCGGCCTGCCCCGGGTGATGCACATCCTCCCCTCGCTGAAGCAGCCCACCATCAGCCCGCTGACCATCCCGGGTTGGATCGCGCTGGAGGTGGTCGTGGAGGAGAAGGTCGTCAAGCGCATGATCCCCGAGCTGAAAAGGGCCGGCGCCCAGGGCATCATCGAATACCCGCTCAACAAACTCATACTCTAGGGGAAGCATTCCAGATTTCAGATTCCGGATTCCAGATGGTGAGGTCCCAGCCGTACGCGATAGACCGCATCTGGAATTTGGAACCTGGAATCTGGAATCGCATTTTTCCGCCGCGGGCCGTTCCGGTTTTTCGTCCGGTTTCCGTTGAATTCGCCGGAAGCCTGAGATAGTTTTAGAAGTCCGCAAGGACCAACCAATTTTGACCTGGAGCAAGCCCATTTACCGCGAAAACATACTCATCCTGGATTTCGGTTCCCAATACACCCAGCTGATCGGACGCCGCGTCCGCGAGCTTTCGGTGTACTGCGAAATCGTCCCCTATCACGCGGCCACGGAAAAAATAGCGTCGTCGAAGCCTTCCGGCATCATCCTGTCGGGAAGCCCCGATTCCGTATGCCGGGAGGGCAGCCCTTCCCTGCCGCCGGAAGTTTTTGGCTGCGGCCTGCCGATCCTGGGCATCTGCTACGGCCTGCAGCTGATTTCCCGGACGCTCGGCGGGCGTGTGATTCCGGGAGGCGACCGGCGGGAGTTCGGCAAGGCTCTCGTGCGGACCACGGCGGAGGACCTGCTCTGGCAGGGAGTCCCCTCCGAATTCCAGGCGTGGATGAGCCACGGCGACCGCGTCGACGCGCTTCCGCCGGGATTCGGGGTCCTGGCCCGTTCCGGCCCCGTGATCGCGGCCGCCGGGGATCCCGCGCGCAGGATCTGGGGACTGCAGTTTCACCCCGAGGTGGTGCACACGCCCGACGGGACGAAGATCCTCGAAAACTTCCTGACCCGGGCCTGCGCCTGCAGGCGCGACTGGACCATGGCCGCCTTCATCGACCAGACCGTGAGCGCCATCGCCGCCCGGGTGGGAGACAGGGAGGCCATCTGCGGCCTCAGCGGCGGCGTCGACTCCACGGTGGCCGCGGTGCTGGTGCACAAGGCCATCGGCGACCGGCTTACGTGCATCTTCGTGGACAACGGCCTGCTCCGCAAGCACGAGTTTGAGACCGTTCTCGCGAATTTCCTCGGCCGGCTGCACCTGAAGGTGATCGGCATCGACGCGCGCGAGCGGTTCCTCGCGCGCCTCTGCGACGTGGAGGAACCGGAGCGGAAGCGGAAGATCATCGGCGAGGAGTTCATCCGCGTCTTCGAGGAAGAGGCGCGCCACCTGGGAAACCCGTCCTTCCTGGTGCAGGGGACGCTCTATCCCGACGTCATCGAGTCCACGCCGGTGCGCGGGCCTTCCGCCGTCATCAAATCGCACCATAACGTCGGCGGCCTGCCGGATGACATGAGACTGAGCCTGATCGAACCGCTGCGGGAACTCTTCAAGGACGAGGTGCGCAGGGTCGGGGAGGAACTCGGAATCGGGCCGCAGTTCGTTCACCGCCAGCCCTTCCCCGGTCCGGGGCTCGCCGTGCGGATTCTCGGGTCCGTGACCGAGGAGAGGCTCGCGCTGCTGCGCGAAGCCGACGCCGTCGTCCAGGAGGAGATCGAGCGGGCCGGCCTGGGCCGCGAGGTCTGGCAGGCCTTCGTCGTGCTGCTGCCCGTCCGGAGCGTCGGCGTCATGGGCGACGACCGGACGTACGAGAACGTCGCCGCGCTTCGCATCGTCACCAGCATGGACGGCATGACGGCCGACTGGGCCAGGGTCCCCTACGGGGTCCTGGAACGGATGTCCACGCGGATCGTCAACGAGGTGCGCGGGATCAACCGGGTCGTCTACGACATCACCTCCAAACCCCCGGGAACCATCGAGTGGGAGTGAGCGTGCCGGAAAAGCCGCAGTTCGTCCATCTGCATAACCATTCCGATTTCAGCCTGCTCGACGGCGCCTCGAAGATCGAGAGCCTCGTCGAAACGGCCGTCGCGATGGGGATGCCGTCCCTGGCGCTCACGGACCACGGGAACCTGTTCGGCGCCATCCAGTTTTACAACACCGCCACGAAGAGCGGGCTGAAGCCGATCCTCGGCTGCGAGGTTTACGTCGCCAAGGAAAGCCGCCACAAGAAGGCCGGGGGCGGCGACCAGTCCAACCACCTCGTCCTGCTCGCGGAAAACCTCGAGGGCTACCACAACCTGAGCCGGCTGGTTTCCGTCGGGTTTCTCGAGGGCTTTTACTACAAGCCCCGCGTCGACAAGGAACTCCTCTCGGAACACGGCAAGGGCCTGATCGCGATGTCGGCGTGCCTCAAGGGAGCCGTCGCACAGAAGATCCTGCTCGACCAGACCGACGCGGCGCTGGCGGAAGCGGTCGAGCTGCGGGACATCTTCGGGCCGGGAAACTTCTACCTCGAGCTGCAGGACCACGGCCTCGGCGCGCAGCGGCGCGTCAACCCCGTCATCGTCGAACTGGCGCGCAAGAGCGGCATCCCCCTCGTCTGCACCAACGACTCGCATTACCTCCGCCGCGAAGACAGCGTGGCGCACGACGTGCTGCTCTGCATCGGCACGGGCAAGGTCGTATCGCAGTCCGACCGGATGCGCTACGAGACCGACCAGTTCTATTTCAAGTCGCCCGAGGAGATGATGCGGCTCTGGGGCGAAATCCCGGAGGCCCTGTCCAACACGGTCCGCATCGCGGAGCGCTGCGGCCTGGAGATCGAGACCAAGCAGCCGCTGCCGCCGTTCGAAGTCCCGCCGGGGTTCACGGCGGACAGCTATTTCGAAAAGACCGTGCGGGAAGGGTTCGCCGAACGGCGGCGCGCGCTCGAGGCCCTCTCGGCGGACGGGAAACTGAAATACCCGCTCGCCGACTACGAGAAGCGCCTGTCGTTCGAGATCGAAATGATCAAGTTCATGGAGTTCTCTAGCTACTTCCTGATCGTCTGGGACCTGATCAAATACGCGCGCGATCACGGCATCCCCGTCGGCCCCGGCCGCGGCTCGGTCGTCGGCAGCCTCGTGGCCTACAGCATGCGAATCACCGACATCGACCCGCTGCAGTACGAGCTGTTCTTCGAGCGGTTCCTGAATCCGGAGCGCATCGCGCCGCCCGACATCGACATGGATTTCTGCATGAACCGCCGGGCCGAGGTCATCGACTACGTCGCCCGCAAATACGGCCGCGACAGCGTCTGCCAGATCATCACGTTCGGCACGATGGCGGCCCGCGGCGTGATCCGCGACGTCGGCCGGAGCCTCGACATCCCGTACGGCGACGTCGACCGGATCGCCAAGCTGATCCCGCCGGAACTCAACGCCACGATCGACAGGGCCCTCGAACAGGAACCTCGCCTGAACGAGGAGATGAAGAACCCCCAGATCGCCAACCTGATCGAGATCGCGCGGAGGCTCGAGGGCCTCTCCCGCCACTCCTCGACGCACGCGGCCGGAGTCGTGATCGCGCCCAAGCCTCTGGTGGAGCTCATCCCGCTGCAGAAGACGAACCGGGAGGAAATCACCACCCAGTACAGCATGAAGGACCTGGAGTCGATCGGCCTGCTGAAGATGGATTTCCTCGCCCTGACGACCCTCACGGTGATCGACAACGCCCTCCGCCGCATCCGCGAGGAGAAGCAGGTCGACGTCGACCTGGACGCGATCCCCCTGACCGACCCGCAGGTGTACGCGCTCTTTTCCGAGGGGAAGACCAACGGCATCTTCCAGTTTGAAAGCGGCGGCATGAAGACCGAACTGCGCCGCCTGAAGCCGGAGCGTTTCGAGGACCTGATCGCGCTGAACGCGCTGTACCGGCCGGGCCCCATGGACATGATCCCCGACTTCATCCGGCGCAAGCAGGGAACGGTCGAGGTCCGGTACCCGCACCCGGTGCTCGAGGAGATCCTCAAGGAGACCTACGGCGTCATCGTCTACCAGGAACAGGTGATGCAGATCGCCAGCAAGATGGCCGGGTTCTCGCTGGGCGAGGCCGACATCCTGCGCAAGGCGATGGGGAAGAAGAAGGCCGACGTGATGCTGTCCATGAAGGACAAGTTTCTCGAGGGGGCGCGCGCCAACAACATCCAGGAACGGGCCGCGCTCCAGGTCTTCGACCTGATGGAGCAGTTCGCCCAGTACGGATTCAACAAGTCGCACGCCACCGCGTACGCCCTGCTCGCCTACCAGACGGCCTACCTCAAGGTCCATTACCCGGTCGAGTTCATGGCCGCCCTGCTGTCGAGCGAGGTCGGCAACACGGCAAAAATCGTGATGTACATCGCGGAGTGCCGCGACATGGGCATCCCGGTGCTTCCTCCCGACATCAACGAGAGCATGCTGCACTTCTATTCGTCCGGGGGAAACATCCGTTTCGGGCTGCTGGCGATCCGCAACGTGGGGGAAGGAACCATCCAGTCGATCCTGAAGTACCGCAACGAGCACGGCCGGTTCCGGAGCCTCTTCCGGTTCTGCGAGGAAGTGGAGGCGCGGACGCTGAACAAACGCGTCCTGGAAAGCCTCGTGAAGAGCGGGGCGCTGGATTCCCTCGGGTGGAGGCGGTCGCAATGCATGGCCATGATCGATGTCGCCCTCGAATACGGGCAGAAAGCCCGCCGCGACCGGGAAAGCGGGCAGAAGGGGCTCTTCGCCGGTCTGAACGGCGGCCAGTCGGCCATCCCGGAGCCGGAACCGCCCGATCTGCCCGAATGGACGCTGGAGGAGAAACTGGCGCTCGAGAAGGAGACCGTCGGCTTTTACGTCTCCGGGCACCCGCTGGACCGTTTTGCCGACGAAGTGGCCCGGTTCAGCAAAAAGTGCATCGCGGACCTCGTCGGCGAGGCGAAGGCCGCCGACTGCAGGGTCGCGGGCATCATCGCGGACCTGGCGCAGAAACGCACCAGGAAGGGCGACCTGATGGCGACCTTTTCGCTGGAGGACCTGTCCGGCACCGTGGAGGTCCTGGTCTTCCCCAACGCCTACCCGAAATTCGAACCCTTCATGAAAAGCGATTCCCCGATCCTGGTCGCCGGGCGCCTCGAGATGGACGAAGGCAAGGGCTGCAAGATCGTCGCCTCGGACTTTCAGCCCCTTTCGGGCATCTCCGAGCGAAACGCCAGGACGCTGAGGATCCGCGCCAGCATCGCGGGCCTTGCGCCCGACGCCGCCGTTTCCCTCCACCGCCTGCTGGAGAGCAACCGCGGCGAGACGGGGGTGGACCTGGAGTTGGTTGATCCCCTCGATTTCCGTGTTACCATTCAATCGTCGGATTTTGTGAAAGTGAAGTCGAGCCCCGACCTGATCCGCAAGATCGAGGACATCTGCGGTCCGGGATCGGTCGAGGTCGTCAATTAGCCCGTATCGGAGCGGGCCATAGCCATGGATGCGACCGGGTCATCACAGGACGAAATCGGGCATCTCCGCGCGGAGGTAGAGCGCCTCCGCAAGGATACCGCAAGCCTCGCCTACCGGCGGGCGCTGCTGGCGCGCCACGAAGCGCGCCCCTACACCCTGGATTACGTCCAGCGCCTTTTCACGGATTTCTCGGAAATCCACGGGGACCGCCGTTTCGCCGACGACCCCGCAATCGTGGCGGGCATGGCCGTATACCACGGCACGCCCGTGATGGTCGTGGGACACCAGAAGGGCCGCGACCTGAAGCAGCGCCAGTTCCGGAATTTCGGGTGCGCGCAGCCCGAGGGGTACCGCAAGGCCCTGCGCGCGATGAAGCTCGCGGAGAAGTTTTCGCGCCCGGTGCTCTGTTTCGTGGATACGCCCGGCGCCTACCCCGGCCTGGGAGCGGAGGAGCGCGGCCAGGCCGAGGCGATTGCATTGAACCTGCGCGAAATGGCGCGGCTCGAGGTGCCCGTCGCCGTGTGCATCATCGGGGAGGGCGGCAGCGGCGGCGCGCTCGGCATCGCCGTCGGCAACCGCATCCTGATGCTGGAAAACGCCGTCTACACCGTGATCACGCCCGAGGGCTGCTCCGCCATCCTGTGGAAGGACCAGGAACACGTGGAGGTCGCGGCCACCGCGCTGAAGATCACGGCCGCCGACCTCAGGGAACTCGGCGTCATCGACGAAATCGTGCCGGAACCGCCGGGGGGCGCCCACCTGGACCACGACGCCGCCGCCGACCTGCTCGACCGGCAACTGCGTCCCTGCCTGGAATCGCTGCTGGGCATATCGCGCGCCGAACTCCGCAGCCAGCGCTACGGGAAATTCCGCCGCATGGGGGCCGTAGCCGGCCTGTAGGCGGCCTCCGCTACCCGGCCCGGTTCCCGGATCTCTGGGCCTGAAGCTGTGTCCGGTAGACGAACCGGATGATGCGCGAGCGTTCGCTCTCGCTGAGGCCGAGGAAGCGCAGCGCCGTGCGGTAGAGCGTCCGGCGCTCCGAGACGAATTTGGAATAGACCACCATGCACGGGACGACGAGATCGGGCCGCCCGTCGGGAAGCGACAGCCTGAGGGTCGCGCGGGACCCTTCGGGAAAGCGCCGGGCATGCCGGAAGGAAATCCCGCCCGCGCTGATATCGCTGCTGACCGTTTGAATCGCGGTCTCCGCCGAGGCTTCCGTTCCGATCTGCCCGGCGGCGACGCCCGAAATCTCGACAGGCATCAG
>CAZTHE010000176.1:0-6947 GCA_964613495.1 uncultured Acidobacteriota bacterium
ATATCCATAGTCAAGAGAAATTTTATAAAATTTAACCGTTGGACAGCCTCTTACGCCCGGGGCTACTTACTGCCGGCCCTCCGGGCCTAAATCTTGAAACTGCGCCGAAGCGAATTGGCGTTCCGGATCAACACTATTTCAAGAGCTTTTTCAACCCTTCGAACTCGGCGTCCTGCATGCCGAACCAGTTCTCCCGCGCGGGGAAAGCCCCGGCCTTCACCTCATCGTGATACGCCTTAAGGCCCTTCAGGATGACCTCGCCGGCGTTGCCGAACGTCTTGGCCATCTTGGGCTTGAATTTCGGGTAGAGGCCGAACATGTCGTGATAGATCAGGAGCTGGCCGTGCGCGTGGGGCCCCGAGCCGAGGCCCAGGATGATGCAGTTCTCGGCGCGCTCGGTGATGAGCTTGCAGAGCCGGTCGGGGACGAGTTCCAGCAGGATGGCGACCGCGCCCGCCTGCTCGAGCGCCTTGGCGTCGTCCATGATCGTTTTTGCCAGCGCCGCCGACTTGCCCTGAAGCCGGAATCCCCCGAGTGCCGCGACGGACTGCGGCGTAAGTCCGAGGTGGCCGATCGCCGGTATCCCGGCGTCGGTGATCGCCCGGATGCGCGGGGCCATGGCCGTGCCCCCTTCCAGCTTGATCGCGTCGCAACCGGCCTCGGCCATGAAGCGACCGGCGTTCAGCACGGCCATTTCGTTGCCCGGCTGGTAGGACATGTACGGCATGTCGCCCACGAGAAAGACGTTGGGCGCCCCCCTGCGCACCGCGCCCGCGTGGCGGATCATGTCGTCCATCTTGACGGGCAGCGTGGAGTCGTAGCCGAGCATCGTCATGCCGAGGCTGTCGCCCACGAGGATCATCTCGATCCCGGCCTGTTCCTGAAGGTGCGCCGTGGGGAAATCGTAGCAGGTCAGCCACGTGATCGGCTCCCCGCGTTCGACTTTTTCAAACAGATACGGCAAGGAAATCTTTGTGCGCGTTTCGGTCATGACCTGCTCCTTGGTTTTTCGCGAAAAGCATCGCCCGTCGTCGGAATCCCGATGATCCGATACGATGGAATTTCGGCTTTGCGTTCGGATGCTACCGCAGATTGCAGCGCAGCACCGGCGGCCACTGCGTCGCTTCACGGAACGGAGGCCGGATTTTACCACAGAACGGCGGCGCGAACCTAACGGAGCGATCGGGATTTTTGCATGCAGGCCCATCCCAAGGCCGCAGCGTAACGGAAGGCATCCGTCCGGCGATTACTTCTTGCCCGCGTAGTGGAACTCGTATTTCTGCGTGAGCGAAACCGCCATGCAGAGGAAGGGCTTTTCGAACTTCAGCGTCTCCATCGGGCAGTGCCAGACGCCTTTCGGGATCACGACGGCCGTCGGCGCCGAAAACACGTGATCCTCTTCCTGCCCCTTGGGGCCGATCTTGAAATTCACCGTGGCGCCCAGGTCGCCGATGTCTTTGGGATCGGACCCGATGAAATACACGACCTCATCGTGATCGTGCACGTGCGGCTCCGTGGACATGCCGAGCTGCCCGACCCTGAGGCCGAAGGCGTAAATGATATTGCAGGGAAAGCCGTTCAGGAGGTCGGCGCCGGCCGAAAACATCGAGCTTTCCCCCATCTTCCGGATCGGCAGCTTGACCAGGCACTTCCCGTATTTCGTTTTCCCGTCCGACATCTCCGTCGAAACATTCTGCAGCAGCGGACTCGCCTCGGCCGTCCACCCGAGCAGCGGCGCCGCGGCGCCGCCGATGACGAGCGATTTGGCGAACCGCCTGCGTGAAGAGCCAGTATTTTCAGTCATGTCGTTTCTCCATGAAAACCCTGAAATCCAGGTTCCATATCTCCATGCACGCCGTTATCCGTTATCCGGAATCCGGAATCTGGAATCTGGAATCTGAAATTATTCTTTACGATGCCGCACCATCCCCCTCCGCGATGAGTATGCGCGCGTCGACGACTTTGGCTCCCGAGCCGCTCGGAAGGACGATCAGCGGGTTGATGTCCATCTCGTCGATTTCCGGGAATTCGGTCACGAGCTGCGACAGGCGCGTCAGGGACTGGGCGACGGCCTCGAGGTCCGACGGCGGCTCGCCGCGGAAGCCCCGCAGGAGCTTGATCCCCTTGATTCCCTCGATCATGTCGCGCGCGCCGAGTTCCTGGATCGGGGCGATGCGGAACACGACGTCCTTGAACACCTCGACATAGATGCCGCCCAGGCCGAACATCAGCAGGGCGCCGAAGTGCGGATCGCGCTTCATGCCCAGGATCGTCTCCTTGCCCTTGCGCACCATCTCCTGGATCAGGACGCCCCAGATGTCGGCCCCGGGCCGGGCCGTGGTCACCTGCCTCATGAGGGACGCATACGCCGCCTTCACTTCCGCCTCGTTCTGCAGATTCAGCCGCACCCCGCCGACGTCCACCTTGTGCACGATCTGCGGCGAGACGATCTTCATGACCACGGGGAAACCGATCTCCTTCGCGGCGCGCACACAGTCCGCCTCGTCCCTGGCGTGCACGGAGCGCGACATGGGCAGGCCGTACGCGCGGAGCACGGCGTGGGCCTCCGGCTCCGGCAGGAACCGGCGCCTGTCCTTCCTGGCCCTTGCGATGATGCCGCGCACGGCGTCCCTGTCGACATCCTCGTAGTGGGCAATCTCGGTATGCGGGCGCTGCCTCCAGTTGACGTAGCGGGTCATGGCGCTCAGGGCGCGTGCGGCGTCCTCCGGGAAACGGTAATGCGGGATCTTCGCCCCGTCCAGGATCTTGAGGGAGCTCTCGATGTCTCCCGTGGCCATGTAGACGGCCGACACCGGCTTGTCCGACGTCCGGACTTGCTGCACGATCATTTCCGACGTCGCCTGCAGGTTGGTCAGCATCTGCGGCACGCAGATGGCGATGACGCTGTCCACGTTCTCGTCCCGGACCACCGCCTGCATCGCCAGCCCGTATCGTGTTTCGTCGGCGTCGCCCACCAGGTCCACGGGGTTGTCGAGGCTGACGGTGGCGGGCATCTTCGACCGCAGCAGGGATTTCGATTCGGGCGTCAGCCGCGCCAGCTCGAGGCCGTGGCGCACGGCGATGTCCGTCGCCATGATCCCCGGGCCGCCGGCGTTCGTGACGATGGCGACTTTGCGTCCCCGGGGCAGCGGCTGGTTGGCGAAAGCCACGCCGAAGCGGAACAGGTCCTCGAGCGTTTCGACCCGGAGCACGCCGCACTGGGCGAAGAGCGAATCGTATACCTCGTCCGACCCGGATAGCGCGCCCGTATGCGACGCCGCCGCCTTCGCCCCCTCGGTCGTGCGGCCGGACTTGACCGCCAGGATCGGCTTGTGTTCGGAGATCCGCTGCGCAAGGTTGATGAATTCCTTCGGGTCCTCCAGGTTCTCGACGTACAGGAGGATGACGTCCGTTTCCGGATCCTCGGCGAGGGCCTCCAGCATGTGGTTCTCGTGGATGTCCACCTTGTTTCCGACCGACGCGAACTTCGAAAAACCGATCTTCCTCCCCGCGGCGTATTCCAGGGCGGCCACGCCGATGGCGCCGCTCTGGGAAATGAACGCGATCTTGCCCCTGAGGGGGAAGTTGCGCGAAAACGTCGCGTTCATCGACACCTCGGGCTCCGTGTTGATGACACCGAAACAGTTCGGCCCGATGACGGCCATGCCGAAGCTCCGCGCGACTTCGCCCAGCTGGCGCTCGAGTTCCACCCCCTGGCCGCCGATTTCCTTGAATCCCGCGCTGATGACGATGGCACCCTTGCAGCCCTTGCGTCCCGCGTCCCGCAGGACCTCCGGGACGATGCCGGCGGGGACCAGGACCACCGCGAGGTCCACCTCGTCGGGGATGTCCGTGACGGACGGGTAGGCGCGCACGCCCAGGACGCTCTTGGCTTTCGTATTGACCGGGTAGACGCAACCGCCGTAGGTGGCGAAAAGCAGGTTCGCGAAGACGGCGCGGCCGAGGCTCTGCTGCTTGGCCGAAGCCCCGATGACGGCGATCGAACGGGGGGAAAAGATCGTTTTGAGCTGTTCTGCTTTGGTCATGGCATCTGTTCCTCTGGCATGCGCGGAGATGACGTCACCCGCCTGACATGAGCCCAACTATAGCAGAACCTTATGTGCCGCAATATAAAAACCGCGCCGCCCGGGAGGGGAGTCCGCGCGTCGTTTGCCGTACGCCGCGTCATCCCCCAGGCCATTCGTGCCATTCGGGGCTCTTTTCGATCCCGATACCGATCCCGATGGAGGCTGTCATGCATGGGGGGAGTGAGGAGGGTGGAGGTTAAACGCCGCGTGTTAGGGGGTACACAAACCGGAAAATCCGTGTAGAATTTGTCCGCCGGAAGAATGCACTCCGGATTGCGGCGGCGGCTTCCGACGATGCATTTTTATCGTTCGCCCATCATTAAAAGTGCTGACGGCTGAAAGCTGACAGCTGAAAGCTATCATGGATATTTTATCAGGCCTCAATACGCAGCAGCGGATCGCCGTGGAACACGGCCGCGGCCCCGCCCTGGTCCTCGCCGGGGCCGGCAGCGGCAAGACGCGCGTCATCGCACACCGGATCGCCTACCTGATCCGGAACGCCGCGGCGCGTCCCGAAAACGTCCTGGCCGTCACCTTCACCAACAAGGCGGCCCGGGAGATGCGCGAACGCGTGCAGAAGATCCTCGGGACCTCCCGCAGCGCCGAACCCCTCATCGCGACCTTCCACTCCTTTTGCGTGCGCCTGCTGCGACGGGAGATCCACCGCATCGGCTACAAGCGGGATTTCTCCATTTACGACACCGACGACCAGAAGCGTCTGATGAAACAGATCCTCGAGGAGCACGCGGGCCCGGCAAAGGAGATGACGCCCCGGGAAGTCCTCAGCCGGATCAGCTTCGCCAAAAACCACGGCGTCTCCGCCGAACAATACGCGGCGCGCTACCCTGCCGACTCGGCGGAGGACGTGCAGCGCTTCTACGGCGCCTACAATGCCCGCCTCAAGAACGCCAACTCGCTGGATTTCGACGACCTGCTCCTCAAATCCGTCGCCCTGCTCGAGCAGGTGCCGGAATTGAGGAAGTATTACGGCGACTGGTTCGGCTACATCCTGGTCGACGAATACCAGGACACCAACCGGCCGCAATACGACCTGCTCCGGCTGCTGACGTCCGTCCACAACAACCTGTTCGTGGTCGGCGACGAAGACCAGTCGATCTATAAGTTCCGCGGCGCCGACATCCAGAACATCCTGAAATTCGAAAAGGATTTCCCGGGAGCGCGCGTCATCAAGCTGGAACAGAACTACCGGTCGACGGGGAATATCCTGCTCGTGGCGGGCGCGGTCGTGGAGAATAACACCGAGCGCAAGGGCAAGACCCTGTGGACCGAGAACGCCGGCGGCGACATCATCACCTGTCACTGCGAAGAGTCCGCACGCGAGGAGGCCGAATGGGTCTCCGGGCAGATCCAGCGCATCCTGGGCGAAAATCCGGACTGCCGGATCGCCGTTCTCTACCGCGCCAATTTCCTCTCCCGGAATTTCGAGGACGTGCTGACCGAAGAGGGGATCCCCTACGCCGTCGTCGGCAGCGTCGCCTTCTTCGGACGGATGGAGGTGAAGGACCTGCTGGCATACCTGCGCATCGTGCTCAACCCGGAGGACGACATCGCACTGCTCCGCATCCTGAACACGCCGCCCCGGGGCATCGGCGCCACGACCGTCGACATGCTGACACGGGCCGCCCTGGACAAGGGCGTCCCGATTCTCGAGGCCCTGCGCGCCAAGGCGCGCGACCCGCTGCTGCCGGCCCGGACGTCGCGCGTCCTCCAGCAGTTCCAGAAACTCGTCGACGGATGGTCCGGGCTCCTCGACACGGCCACCATCGGCGAACTGCTGGAGAAGATCCTGAAAGACACCGGCTACAGGGAAATGCTCCGGAAGCAGGAAACGGCGGCCGAAATCGAAAACCGGCTGGCCAACCTGGACGAGCTGATCCGCGCCGCCTCGGAATCCGAGGAGAGGGGCGAAACCATTTCGGAGTTCCTCGACCGGGCTTCGCTCGCATCGGAGCTGGACCATCTCGACCCGGCCGCGCGCGTCGCCCTGATGACGCTGCACAGCGCCAAGGGGCTGGAATTCGATGCCGTCTTCCTCGCCGGCATGGAAGAAGGGCTGTTTCCGCATTCCCAGTCCATGGACTCCAAGGCGGACCTCGAAGAGGAGCGGCGGCTCTGCTACGTGGGAATCACGCGGGCGCGGCGCAAGCTGTTCCTCACCTGGACGCCGTTCCGCAAGAGCTACGGTCCGGATGCCGGCTTCCCAGCCGTGCGGTCCCGCTTCCTGAATGAGATGCCCGAGGACCTGGTCGAAGGGCTCGACGAGGAGGAACCGGAATATTTCGATCAGCGGCCGAAATACCGCGACCGCTTCCGCGAATCGAGGGAGGAATACGGGACGGTCCTGACATTCCGCGAAGAGCGCCGCCCGCCCGCGAAGCCGGCTGCGCAACCCAAGACCATCGCCGAGCTCAAGGCCTACATCCAGCAGCAGTCTCAGTCGGGCGACAAAACCGCGGAGAGCCCGAAAAACGGACCGGTCCTCAAGCCGGGGATGCGTGTCCGGCACGAGCAGTTCGGCGACGGCATCGTGCTCAACCGCGAGCGCAGCGGCAACGAAATCAAGCTCACCGTCACGTTCAGCCGCGTCGGGCGGAAGTCGCTGATCGAACGGTACGCAAAGTTGAAGGCTCTTTAGTCGGCAGTCGGCAGTCGGTAGTCGGCAGTCGGTAGTCGGTAGTCGGTAGTCGGCAGTCGGTAGTCGGCAGTCGGTAGTCGGCAGTGATCAGGCGCCCTGACGTGTTTTCCCGCAGAGGCGCGAAGCGCCGGCAGTGAGTAGGCCCGGCCGTAAGAGGCTGTCCAACGGTTAAATTTTATAAAATTTCTCTTGACTATGGATAT
>CAZTHE010000177.1:0-6933 GCA_964613495.1 uncultured Acidobacteriota bacterium
CAACCGGATCGACGACGTCATCGTCTTCCACCGGCTGACCCGGGACCTGATCCGCGGAATCGTCCAGCTGCAGCTCCGGCAGCTGGAGAAGATCCTGGCCCAGAAGGAGCTGGCGCTGACCGTCGAACCCGCGGCCGTCGAGGATCTCGCCCGGGAGGGGTACGATCCCGTTTACGGCGCCCGGCCGCTGAAGCGCCTCATCCAGAAAAAGATACAGGACCGGCTCGCGCTGATGCTCCTGAACGGCGAGATCCGGCCCGGCGATTCCGTGCGGCTCGACCTGGACGGCCGGACCGGGGAGCTGGCGTTCGACACCCGGCCGCGTTCCGATTAGGGGGCCCTCGGGCTGCGGATGCGGAAAAGCGCGTTCCCGCGCTTCCGCGCGTCCGGCTTCTATCCCGGACGAAACATGGTATGATCCATTTTTTAACTTTCGGGGACGGATATGGCGAACAATTTCAAGACCGTTTTGCTGCTTGGACTGCTGACCGGGATCATTCTCTTCATCGGCAGCTTCTGGGGCAGCCAGGGCCTGACGCTGGCGCTGGTGGTGTCGGTCCTGATGAATTTCGGCAGCTATTTCTTCTCCGACAAGATCGCGCTGCGCATGTACCGCGCCCAGGAGGTCGGCCGGGAACAGGCGCCCGACCTGTTCCGGATCGTGGAATATCTCTGTTCGCGGAACGGCATCCCGATGCCGAGGGTGTACGTCATCCCGGACGAATCGCCGAACGCCTTCGCCACGGGGCGCAACCCGCAGCACGCATCGGTCGCGATCACCCAGGGCGCCCTGCGCCTCCTGAACGAAGAGGAAGTGACCGGCGTGCTGGCGCATGAGATCGCGCACGTGAAAAACCGCGACATCCTCATCAGCGGCGTCGCGGCCACGCTCGCCGGGGTGATCATGTGGGTGGCCAGCATGGCGCGCTACGCGGCGATTTTCGGCGGCGGCAGGGACGGCGACGACGAGGGCGGGGGCGCCCTGGGCGGGCTGCTGATGATCGTCGTGGCGCCGATCGCGGCCATGCTGATCCAGATGTGGATCTCCCGCACCCGGGAATACCAGGCCGACGCCGGCGCGGCGGAGACCGTAGGCAGCCCCAACGGGCTTGCTTCCGCCCTGCAGAAGCTCGAGAACTACTCGAAGCGCATCCCCATGCAGGCCTCGCCGAGCTCGGCGCACATGCTGATCATGCGCCCGTTCTCCGGCCGTTCGCTGATGAATCTATTCAGCACGCACCCGCCCACGCAGGAGCGCATCGCGCGCATGCTCGGGCGGCGCCCCTGAACCGGCCGGCCACGGCCCCGAAGATCGAACCGCCAATCATACTCAGGAAGCACCTCATGGCAGAACAGGATGAAAAAGCCCGCAACGCGGATACGCCGAGTTTTCAGGTCATCGACAAACGGCATTTCCTCGACCCCGGCAGCATCGACAAGGATGCGGTCGCGGAAGAGAAGCCCCGGTACCCTTCGTTCGTGGAAGAACTGATGGCGCGCATGGAGGAGACCGAACGCAGGTTTCAGGAGAAAAAGCAGCAGATCGACGAGGAAATCGCCCGCACCCGGGCCCGGCTGGAAGGCGATTTCGATCGCAAGCTGGAGCTGGAGAAGCAGAAGATCGTCCTCCCCTTCCTCGAGGTCCTGGACAACCTGCGGCGCGCGATGGACGCCGCGTACGGGACGGGAACGGCCGAGAACCTGCTGGAAGGACTGCGGATGACGGCCGACCTCTTCCGCTCCAAGCTCCAGTCCATGGGGGTGGAGCCCATCGATGCGCTCCACCGGCCGTTCGATCCCAACCTCGAGCAGGCAATCGGCACCGTCCCCGTCAGGGACGGCGAGGACGACGGGATCGTCGTGGAAGAAGTCCAGGCCGGATACTGCATGAACGGACAGCTGCTCCGCCCCGCGCAGGTCCGCGTCGGCCGCCTCGAGTAGCGCACTAATCCTCTAATCCTTCTTCACCCCCCTTCTGTGATAGTATAGGGCTACATAGAAGGATGACTGTGTCCCCATGCCGATCAAGATACTGACGAAGAACATGCACGTGGAAAACCTCCGGCAGGTCGAGGTGTACTCATCGCTGGGGGGATATGAGGGATTGGCCAAGGCGCTCCGGGAATACCGGCCTGCCGACGTCATCGAGATCGTAAAAAAATCGGGTCTGCGCGGGCGCGGCGGCGCGGGCTTCCCGACCGGCATGAAGTGGGGCTTCGTGCCGAAGGACTCGCCCAAACCCGTCTACCTCTGCGTCAACGCCGACGAGAGCGAACCGGGCACGTTCAAGGACCGGCTGATCATCGAGAAGGACCCGCACCAGCTGCTCGAAGGGACGATCATCGCCGCTTACGCGCTCGGGTGCCACCAGGCCTTCATTTACATCCGCGGCGAATTCGCCTACGGCGCTCGGGTCCTGGACCAGGCGGTGAAGGAAGCCTACGGGAAAGGGTATCTGGGGAAAAACATCCTGGGCTCCGGATTCGACCTGGACCTCGTCGTCCACCGCGGCGCGGGGGCGTACATCTGCGGCGAAGAGACGGCGCTCCTGGAATCGATCGAGGGCCGGCGCGGCCACCCGCGGCTGAAACCCCCGTTCCCCGCCATCGTCGGCCTCTACGGCGCCCCGACCGTGATCAACAACGTGGAGACCCTGTCGAACGTCCCCCACATTATCCGGAACGGCCCGGAATGGTATGCGTCGATCGGAGTGGACCGCAACTCGGGAACGCGTCTGTTCGCCGTCAGCGGCCACGTGAAGCGGCGGGGCGTCTACGAATTCCCGATGGGGATCACCCTGCGCGAACTGATTTACGAGCACTGCGGCGGGATGCGCGACGGCCGGGCGCTCAAGGCCGTCGTCCCCGGCGGATCTTCCGTCCCCGTGCTGACGCCCGACCAGCTGGACATCCCGCTCGACTTCGATTCCGTCGCGAAGGCCGGGAGCATGCTCGGGTCCGCGGGCGTCATCGTGATGGACGACTCCACCTGCATGGTCCGGGCGGCCATGCGCATCTCGCAGTTTTATGCCGAGGAATCCTGCGGCCAATGCACCCAGTGCCGCGAAGGGACGGAGTGGCTCCACCAGATCCTGACCCGCCTGGAAAACGGCGAGGGCAGGAACGGCGACCTGGAAACGCTGCTCGACATCTGCGCCAACATGAAGGCCCTGACCATCTGTCCGCTGTCGGATGCCGCGGCCATGCCTGTGGAAAGCTATATACGAAAATTTCGCGACGAGTTTGCGGCCCACATCGAAGAGCACCGGTGCGTGGTGGCGTGAGGACGGTACCATGAAGAGGGAACCGGCGGTTGCGGGTCGGTTTTACCCGGACGATCCGGGCGAATTGAGGGAAACCATCGCGTCCTATTTGACCCGCCCGCAGTCGCTGCTCGATGCGAAAGCGGTCCTGGTGCCGCACGCGGGGTATGTGTATTCGGGCTCGGTGGCGGGCGAGGTGTTCTCGTCCGTGCGGCTGCCCCGCCGCATCCTGCTCCTGGGACCGAATCACACGGGCCGGGGCGGGGAGCTCGCGCTTGCGCCTCCGGGAGACTGGGTGACGCCTCTCGGCACGGTCGCCGTGGATGGCGTCCTGAATCGTGCGCTGGCGGCCGAGTGCCCGGACCTGCGGGAGGACGCCGGGGCGCACCGGTACGAGCACTCGCTGGAAGTGCAGCTTCCGTTCCTCCAGGTGCTGCAGCCGGAGCTCCGCTTCAGCGCCATCTGCATCCGCCAGATGGATTACCCCACGCTGGAGACGCTCGGGCACGCGATGGCCCGCGCGATCGGCTCCCTGAACGAGCCGGTGCTGCTCATCGCGAGCTCGGACATGACGCACTACGAATCGAAGGAGAGCGCGGCGGAGCAGGACCGGCTCGCCATCGATCGCATCCTGGCCCTGGACCCGGAGGGACTGTACGGCGTGGTTCTCGACCGCGACATCACCATGTGCGGCTTCGCGCCGGCCGTCGCGGTCCTCATCGCCTGCCGCGACATGGGCGCCTCTTCCGGCCGCCTGATCCGGTACACCAACTCGGGAGAAGCGAGCGGAGACTACGACCGCGTGGTCGCCTATGCCGGGATCGCGGTCACCTGACGGGCGCCCTCCCGGCCGGGCACGGAACGCATTCGCCGGTGGCGCGCCGGCACGCGCGTTTCACCGGCGCCTCGCCGGCTGCGGGCTGTTCATCCGGTTGGCGTGGCAGATCGCGACGGCCAGCGCATCCGCGGCGTCGTGCGGCGACGGCACCTCCTCCAGGTCGAGGAGCAGGCAGACCATCGTCTGGATCTGCGTTTTTTCCGCGCGCCCGTAGCCCACGACGGCGCTCTTGATTTCCAGAGGGGAGTATTCGGCCACCCCGATGCGCTGCTGCGCCGCCACCAGCAGGGCGACCCCGCGGGCATGACCCAGCCGCAGGGCGGACTGGACGTTGGTCGCGTGGAACACCTCCTCGATGGCCATGACGTCGGCCCGCTCGAGCGAGATGATCCGGCTCAGATCGGCGTGGATCTTGAGGAGACGTTCGTGAAAGGGCTTCCGGGCGTCGGTCTTGACGGCGCCGTAAGCCACGGCCGTGTGCCGAAAGCCGTCGGTTTCGATGATGCCGTAGCCGGTGGACGCGCTTCCGGGATCGATGCCCACTATCCGCATGGTGGACCGGCCGCCTCAGGATGCTTCCTGCATCTCCGACTCGTCGATGTCGAAGTTGGCCCAGACGTTCTGGATGTCTTCGTGGTCTTCCAGCGATTCCATGAGCTTCAGCATGGTCTGGGCGTTCTTCCCTTCCAGCTTGACGTAGTTCTGGGGCATCATGGATATCTCCGCGGCCGCCGTGGGGATGCCGGCGGACTCGAGGGCCGACCGCACCGCGTCGAAGTTTTCGGGGGCGGTGAGGATTTCGAAGTTGCTGCCGTCTTCGCGCATGTCGTCCGCACCCGCACCCAGTGCCAGTTCCAGGAGCTTCTCCTCGTCCGCCGCCGCCTTCTCCACGACGAAGTATCCTTTCCGGTCGAACATCCATCCGACACAGCCGGTTTCGCCGAGGTTGCCGCCGTTTTTGGACAGGAGGTGCCGCAATTCGGCGACGGTGCGGTTCTTGTTGTCGGTCAGGACGCGCATGTAAATGGCGACGCCGCCGGGGCCGTAGCCTTCATAATTCACGTCTTCGTAAGAGACGCCGGGGAGTTCTCCAGTGCCGCGCATGATGGCGCGCTTGATGTTTTCCGCAGGCATGTTGCTTGCCTTCGCGGTAGCGACCGCGAGCCTCAGCCTCGGGTTGGCGTCGGGGTCGCCCCCGCCCATGCGCGCGGCGGCCGTCATCTCCTTGATGAGACGGGTGAATATGCGGCCGCGCTTGGAATCCGTTGCCGCCTTCTTGTGCTTAATGGAATGCCACTTTGAGTGCCCTGACATAAAATCACTCCTTTGCCGAGGAAAGATTTCATTTTATCATAAGTCGCGGAATCCAACAGGGTCTTGTGCATATAAGATGCGGCAGAAGCCGGACAGGGGCCCGCGATGGCGCGCGGCCGCCCGTCCGGCACAGGGACCTTTTCCCCGGAACGGCTATGACCCAAGACGAAGTGCTCGACATATTCAGGAATTCGGAAGCTTTGCTGGAAGGCCATTTCCGGCTCACCTCGGGCCTGCACAGCGACCGGTATCTGCAGTGCGCGCTGGTGCTGCAGCAACCGGCCCAGGCGGCCGTCCTCGGAGCCGCACTGGCGGACCGACTGCGCTCGCTGGGCGGCGCGCCGGACCTCGTCATCGCGCCCGCCCTCGGCGGGATCCTCGTGGCGCACGAAGTGGCGCGCGCCCTCGGCGTGCGCGGGATCTTCGCGGAACGGCAGGACGGCACGCTCCGCCTCCGGCGCGGGTTCCGGATCGAGCCGGGGGAGAAGGCCTACGTCGTGGAAGACGTCGTGACCACCGGCGGTTCGACACGGGAAACCATGGAGGTCGTGGCCGGGGCGGGAGGGACCGTCCTGGCCGCCGGTTCGCTGATCGACCGCACGGGAGGCCGCTCCGACCTGGGCGTGCCCCGCGTCGCGCTGGCCGTGCTGGACATCCCCGCATATCCGCCCGAAGAGTGCCCGCTATGCAAGACCGGAAGCCAGGCCATCAAACCCGGAAGCCGCTAAAACCGGACCGGGGCGGCAAACGGAATATTCGCCTGACCCTGGCCTACGACGGGACGGCCTATCACGGGTGGCAGATCCAGGACGACGCGCCGACGTTGCAGGGACTGCTCTCGGACTCCATCGCCCGGATCACGGGCGAACGCGTGTCCGTGACCGGCAGCGGGAGGACGGACGCGGGCACGCACGCCCGCGGCCTGGTCGCGAATTTCTTCACCTCCTCGCGGATCGAGCCGGGCCGCCTGATGCGGGCCCTGAACGGCGTGTTGCCCCGCGACGTGCGCGTCATGTCGGCCCGGCGGGCGGCGCCGGATTTTCACGCACGGAAGAGCGCCGTTTCCAAGATATACCAGTACCGGATTTACACGGGCCCGATCCTGCCGCCGCACCTGCTGCGGGAGTACTTCCATTACCCGTTTCCCGTGGACGTGGAGAAAATGACGCAGGCGGCGCGCCTGTTTCCGGGCGAACACGACTTCGCCAGTTTCGCCAAGGCGAATACGGCCGCCGTCAATACCGTCCGCCGGATCTTCCGCTGCGACCTGCAGAAGAAGGGCCGCCGGCTGCTCCTCACGGTGGAGGGGAACGGGTTCCTCCACCACATGGTGCGCAACATGGCCGGGACGCTGCTCGAGGTCGGGCGGGGAACCATCGGGCCAGGGGATTTCCGGGACCTGTTCCGGAAACGGGACCGGACGCTGGCCGGTTTCACCGCCCCCGCGCGCGGCCTGGTCCTGCTGAAAGTAAAATACTGAGCCCCGCGGGAATTCTGCTATCATAGCCGCCTGGAGAAA
>CAZTHE010000178.1:0-6914 GCA_964613495.1 uncultured Acidobacteriota bacterium
GGACCAGGTGGGGAGAATTATTTTCTCTTGACATCCCCTTTTATAGAACGGATTGACACGGATTCCACGGATAAAAGCAGCCACGGATTGACACGGATTCCACGGATAAAAGCAGCCACGGATTGACGCGGATTTCACGGATAAATCCGATTCTTAAGATCCGTGAAATCCGTGGCTTTTTCCTGTCCTGCTGGTGAGGGACTCGAGCCTTTACTCCGGGTCCACCTTCTGGATCGTGGGCAGGATGACGGCTTTGGTCTGGAACTTCTTATAGTCGTCGTAGGTGATGGTCTCCTCGATGCGGACCGTCTGGCCGGGGAAATAGAGCCTGCTGTCGGCGTGCGTCCAGACCGGGAACCAGTACTTGTCGTCGATCATCTGGCGGATGGTCTCGAATTCGGGAAACTGGTTGTTCGAGCTCTGCGGGACGACTTTCCCGACCGTGCGGACGATCTGCAGGTCCAGGTCGTCCACATAGATCTTCCCTTCAAAATAGAGGTTTCCCTTCTTTATCTTTTTGGGCTTGACCGAAAAAACGTGGCAATCGAGCTCGTCCACCCGTTCCTTCCCCTGATATTTCAGGTTGTAGAGCGGGATCTCCTTTTCGGTCAGGGCGAAGGGATGGATGTTCTCGAGAACTTCCCGGTCTTCATCCGTGAAGCTGACGGCCCGCAGCCCGCCGCTGCGCCTGAGCGTGCGGACTTCGCGCGTGCCGTCGTCGTTGAAGACGACTTCGGAAACGATCCGCATCGTCTCGTTCTTCGGGACGCCGTCCACCGAGAGGACCTTGATCACGGCGGTCTGGGTGTACATGTACTGCATCCAGGCCTCGTAGAATTCCGACTCCTTTTTCGAGAACTGCTCGATGATCTGTTCCGGGGTCAGAGACGGGGCGGAAGCCGCGGCAGCCTGCGCACCGGATGCGTCCTGGGCCGGAGACCGGGCCGGGCACGGGTGGAAGGAAAGTACGACGGCGGCAATCGTCAAGTAGAAAATCCGCATCTCCCTGTCCTCCTCATCCTGATTGGATCCTCGCGGCCCGGATTTGTTTCATTCCGGATGCCTCTGGCCCGCGGCGGCAAAATCAGTGGCCCGCGGGCGCGATCTGTTCTAAATTATCCCCATGTCCATCGAAAATATATCAATTATCCTGGCGGGAACCAAGCACCCGGGCAACATCGGATCGGCGGCGCGCGCCATGTTCAACATGGGATTCAGGGATCTGGTGCTTGCGGCGCCCCGGTGCCGGATCGACGAGGAATCGTACCGCCTGGCTAAAAGCGGCGGCGGCGTCCTGGACGCGGCCAGGACGTGCAGGTCTCTGAAAAGCGCCGTCCGGGGACTGAGTCTGCTGGCCGGCACGACGGGCAAGAGCGGCGGATACCGGACGCCGGCCCGCGCGCCCCGGTCGGTCGCCCCGCGCCTCCTCGAAATCGCCGCCCGGCAGAGGATCGGCATCGTGTTCGGCCCGGAGGACACGGGACTGGTGGACGAAGACCTGCGGTTGTGCCAGCTCCTGATCCGCATCCCCACGCGGCACAAGGCCAGCAGCATCAATCTGGCCCAGGCGGTCATGATCGTGTGCTACGAGGTGCTGACGGACGGCCTGAAGCGGGTGCCCGAGCGGGCCCCGAAGCTGGCTCCGCTGGCGCAGGTCGAGGCGATGTATGCACAGCTCGAAAAGGCGCTGCTCGAAATAGGCTTCCTGCATCCTCAGAACGCCGCGCATATGATGTTCGCGCTGCGCCAGATGCTCGGCAGGGCCGGCCTGGAATCGCCCGACGTGGGGGTATTGCGGGGAATCGCGCGCCAGATCAACTGGTACGCAAAATCCGCCCCTCCGGCTTCTACCGCCGGATAAATCCGGGGCGCCGCACGCCAGGAATCTGGAATCCACTCACGCCTATCGGAACCGGATCCGGCCGGTCTCCCTGCCGAGGTTGATTCTTTCGGACAGCAGGCGGAACCCGGGCTGGGGGGCCGCGTCTTTCCACGGCACGCCGAACGAATCCAGCAGCAGCTTTTCGGTCGACGTCTGCATCTTCCCGTTCCGGTCGGTATATTGAAAAAGCGTGTGGCGCTGCCTCGTGCCCGAGAGCACGCCCATTTTTTCGAACGTATAGCTCCCGGAAAAAGATCCGGCCTTGGTCCCGGCCCTGTCGTAGACCGGGAGGTCGATCAGGGAATCGGGGGGCAGGAACTTCAGGAGCGAGTTGGACAGGGGAAGCAGCGCGTCGGCATTTTTGACCGAAAAAACCCGGTCGAAGGGCACCGCGTGCGCCGCGAGCGAGGACTCGACGGCGGACAGGAAATCGTCCGGCGGCAAACCGCTCCGCTGGTGTATCTGGCGCAGCTTCAGCGAAAGGCTATCCCAGTCCACCTCTTCATACGCACCGTTCACACACTTGTCTACGTTCTGCCACTCGAGCATCGAGGGCTTGCCCTTGGCCTTCAGTTTGCATGGGAATTCGGTGGAAGCCGATTGGTAAGCCTCGACCACGGCCTCCTCGAGCGGCCCCTTCAGTTCGTCGGGGAGATCCCGGGAGAAGGCCGCGGCGGCGATCGCCGCGGGGAGAAGGATGCCGGTCAGGACTCTTGTCAATGCGACTCTCATGGCACCTGCCTCATGTTATTCGCGGCGCACGGTCCGGGGCCGGCGGGCAATCCTGCTACCTGTCCGATGCGGATAGCCTGCGGATGGCTGCTTCCGCAGCCGCGGCGACACCGGGATCCCGATCGGAGCTCAGCGGCTTCAGGTCGCTGATATTTCCGGAACTTCCGAGCAGGGCCACCGCCTCGGCGGCGCTCCGGCGGACGGCCGGGCTGCGGTCTTTCAGGCCTTTCAAGACTTCGGGCAGCGCGCCGCGTACGTTCAGGGCCGCCAGGCCTTCGATGGCCAGCGAACGGATTTTCGGCGCCGGATCCGCGAGAGCCCCGATCAGCGCCTCGATCGCCGGGACGCTTTTGTCCTTCACCAGGATTTCCACCGCCCGCTCGCGCGCCTCCACGCCCTTTCGCTCCGACAGGGCCCGTATGGCCTGCTCCGCGGTATCCACGGTGTCGCTTCCCTTCGTTACGGAACCCGTGCCGAGGTAGAGGATGCTGGGCTGCGGCGTGTTGTCGTTCGGCGGGTAGATCTGCACAAACGTGATGCGCCCGGAATTCGCACCGTCGCCGAAAAAGAAGATGGTGTTCATCGACGCGGCGATCCGCTGAATGGCTTCGTGCAGCGAGACGCCGTGAAGGTGCACGGACACCAGCGGATTCGCCTGGCTGCGGACTTCGAAAACCACGCCGGTCCTGTCGGCCAGCTCCGCCAGGGCGGAATGCATGGGGGTGTCGACGATCGTTGCGGTGATTCGCCCGCGGTCGGCGCTGATATGCAGTTCTCCGGGTTTCGGAAGCGTCTGCGGCCCGGCGCCCGGCACCGGAGACTGGCGGCGCTGCGCCTGCACCGCCGAAACGGGCAGCGCCGTGCACAGCAGCAGCAGCCCACAGCGAAGCAGCCGGACTACTTTCCCCCGATCCCTATTTTGGAAACGCCGTATCATGCCTGTCCAGGTCCGCTTCGTCACAAATCCTCATAAACTGGCCGAAGCGGTACATCGCGAAGAGTTCCTGCAATTTCCGGTTGGGATTCATCAGCACGACCTCGCCGCCGGCTTCCCTCATGTGCTTGAACAGCCGGAGGATTTCTCCGATCCCGGAGCTGTCGATGAAAGGCACGCCCTTGAAATCGATCGCGACCTCGCGGGCGCCCTCATCCATGATCGAGTCGAGGCGGCTCTGAAAATCCGGACAGCACTCGAACGTGACCTTCCCTTCGATGCGGACGACACGACGAGTTCCCTGAGAATCCACTTGGATGTCCATGGCCTTCTAGGCCAAAATACTGGCATATTTCAGCGACAGGGGCAAGCGCCGGATACGCATCATGATTTCTGACTTCGTGATCCATCACCACAAGACGGGCAGGTCCCACTTCGACCTGAGAGTCGAACAGGACGGCATCCTGCGTTCGTGGTCCCTGCTGAAGGAACCGCCGAGACGGGCCGGAGAGCGAAGACTGGCCATCGAGAGGGAGATTTTCCCGCTGGACGCGATTCACCGGAGCCATATCGAAGAGCAGGCCTTCGGCTTCGGACGCGTTACCGTGTGGGACCGCGGGAAAGCGGAAATCACGGCCGCCTCCCCGAGGCACCTCCTGATATCCTTCACCGGAAGCAGACTTTCCGGCAGCTACGAGTTCCGCCGCATGTTCTGGTATCCCGGGAACCGATGGATCATGACCCGGCTGGCCGCGCCCAAGGCTCCTCGACCCGCTCCTGGGACATAGGGGGAGGATTCCAGATCTCGGATTTCCCATCAAACCGTCTGGAATCTGGAATCTGGAATCTGGAATTCACATCCGGCATGCAGCGAAGGGGATATTTTATCTGCAACGTTCGGCGCCCGACTACATCAGCATTTGAGGGTGGAATGCACGCCGACGAGGTGTGATTTGCCTTGACAGAACGGGCCGATCCATAAGAACCTTAGCTTCAAAATAGCTTGGCGAGTTCTGTTCTCGAGGCATCGGTCGGGAGCTCGACTCCTAAATAATCAAGGCAGGGACGTCGCATGCAGTCCCTTTTTTTCCGGGAGTAACGATTATGACGCGTTATGCCAGCAATCAGTTGCGCAGGGTCATCGGCGCAGCCGTTGTTATCCTGATGGTTTGCGGAACCAGCACGTTTGCCCTGCAGGAAAAGATATCGCCTCTTTCCGACTACCAGTACAAGAGGGATTTTGCCCGATACGAAACATTCAAGGCGGAAACCGACATCCAGAAGAAGGCCGACCTGTTGCTGGGGTTCGTGAAGGAACGCCCGATTTCACGCATCCTCCTGTACGTCGCAAATGATTACATGGAAGCCGTCAAGCCGCACATCGCCAAGAACGATTTTGCCAAAACCATTTCCATGACGGAGGCGCTGCTGGCAATCCTGCCGACCGACGCGTCCATCGAGGCGGCTCAAATCCCGGTCGGGGTCGACGAATTCAAGAAGGAACAACTGCTTCCCGCTCAGGCCCTGCTCCACCAGACCCTGCTGACGGCCTACTACCAGTCGAATAATCTGCCGAAGGCGGCCGAGGAAGCCGAGACGCTCTACGCCATGACCTCGAACAATGCGCTGCTGCCCGCACTGGCCGACATTTATTACAAGATGCAGAACTGGGATAAGTACCTGCCGTACGCGCAGAAGATCATGGAGGCGTCCCCCATGGAACAGCCCCAGGGATACAACACGGCCATCCAGATGGCGCAGGTCTACATTCAAAAACAGGACGTGGCCGCCGCGACCGAACTGCTGTCCAAGGTCATGGACGTTTACGGGGATAAGGTTCCGGAAGGCATCCAGGAAGCCCCGTGGAACGCCACAAGAGCCTTCGCTTACGGCCTGATCGCCTCGGGAGTCTACGGCAAAAAAGACTATCCCAAGGCCCTGGAGCTGTACGAAAAGGTCGCCAAGTTCGATCCCAAGCGGGAAGACGCGCACTACTACATCGGCATGTGCAAGTGGCAGACCCAGGACCCGGAGGGGGCCATCGAGGCCTTTGCCCGGTGCGTGGTATTGAACGGACAGCTCGCGCAGAGAGCGCAGCAATACCTCGAGCAGCTCTACAAGGCGCGCCACAACGACTCTCTGGACGGGCTCGAGGAGTTAAAGGCAAAGGCGAAATCCGAGCTCGGGATCTAAACCGGACGGAGGAAACAGCGCGGGCAGCGGCGCGGTTGAGCGCGCCGCTGCCGGCCGATCACGGGGATGTTCCCTGACCCGGCCGGACAAAGAAAATACCCTGGAAATCCGCCGGGGGTAGGTGTAACTTTAATCCTTTCAGTCGCTGGTCGAAGTCCACGCTTTTTCTTGCATCAGGTCAGATTTCATCCCAAACAAGGTGCGTTATGGCAGAAAAGGAAGCCCGGTCAACCAATGGTACAGGCGATAACAAAAAAATTTCCATTCAGGAGGCCCTGGACAAGGAAGGCGAGCAGCTGCACATCAGCGAGCTGCAGTCGCTGAACATCAAGGATCTCGCCAAGATCGCCAAGAAATACAAGATCGCGGAAGCAGGCAAGATGAGCAAACAGGACCTCATTTTCGGCGTCCTTCAGGCTCAGGCCGAAAAACACGGCCTCATCTTTTCCGAAGGAGTGCTCGAGGTGCTCCCGGAGGGGTACGGCTTCCTGCGATCCCCGGACTACAGCTACCTCCCCGGGCCCGACGACATCTACATCTCCCCCTCCCAGATACGCAAATTCGACCTGCGCACCGGCGACATCGTCTCCGGCCAGATCCGGATGCCCAACGAGGGGGAACGCTATCTCGCACTGGTGAAGGTCGATGCGGTGAACTTCGAACCGCCGGAAGAAGCCCGGCACCGGATCTTTTACGACAACCTGACGCCCCTGTATCCGCAGGAAAGAATCCGGCTCGAGACCGTCCGTGAAAACCTCTCGGCGCGCGTCATGGATATCTTCACGCCGATCGGCAAAGGCCAGCGCGGCCTGATCGTTTCCCCCCCCAGGACGGGAAAGACCATGCTGCTGCAGAATATCGCCAACTCCATCAGCACGAACCATCCGGAGATCTACCTGATCGTCCTGCTGATCGACGAGCGCCCCGAAGAGGTGACGGATATGGAGCGCTCGGTCAAGGGGGAGGTCATCAGCTCCACCTTCGACGAACCCGCGTCGCGGCACGTCCAGGTCGCGGAAATCGTCATGGAAAAGGCCAAACGCCTGGTCGAGCACAAGAAGGATGTCGTCATCCTTCTGGACAGCATCACTCGCCTGGCGCGCGCCTATAACACCGTCGTACCCTCGAGCGGAAAGGTCCTCTCCGGCGGCGTGGATGCGAACGCGCTCGAAA
>CAZTHE010000179.1:0-6886 GCA_964613495.1 uncultured Acidobacteriota bacterium
CCATTCCCCGCGGGTCCGCCGGATCTTTCAGGCTCTGGGATTCGCGCTACTGGAGACCCCACGCGGGCACGGCGCTTCACGTCCTCGCGTTCCTGCCCCTGGCGGTCGCTTTCTGGCTCCTGGCGAAGACGCATTCGGGGAAACTGACCGCAGCCGGCATCCGGCGGGAACTGCTGGTCTGCCTGGGAACGGCGATTCCGTTCTGGGTCTTCCTCCTGTCGATCTCGGTGGCCCGCGCGATGCGCCTGCTCCCGGTTTACAGCCTCTATCCGGCCACGGCGGGGGACCCGGTGCTGCTGAACCCGCCATGGAAAATTCTCGGCGGCATGCTCGGCGCGGCCGGTATCGCGGCCGTCTTCTGCATCCTGGTCGGCGTACTCGCCCTTCGCGACATGCCGAAATCCGACTTTCACGCATCCAGGCTGGTGTTGCTTGCGCTCCTGCTCGTCATCGCGGCGATCGCGCTTGCACGCAACTCCTACTGGTCCGTGACGTTCCTGCTGATCCCCGCGTGGGTCTGGCCCCTGGCCGGTTGCGGCGCCAATCTGAAAGAGCGGCTGAGAAACACGCTCTGGATACTCCTGGCCGCGGTTCCCTGCCTCGCCGTCATCTGGATCCTGTCCGCGCGACTCGGCCTGGGCTGGAATTTTCCCTGGTACCAGGTCCTCGCGCTGGCTTCGGGCCTTTTCACCGCTTCCGGTTTTTACCTGGCGATCGCCTGCATCGCGCTCGGGATACGGTTCACCGTCATCCAGTTCCGTAGAAATGCAGCCTGATTCCAAATTCGGGATTCGAGATTCCGGAATCCGGAATCCGGAATCTGGAATCAGTTGGTCGAACAGACGATGCTGCGGAGCATTCGGATGTGGTTGGTGACCATGGACCGGTCTTCCGGCGCGACGGCGTGCGCCAGGTAGAATTCGAGGTCTGCCAGGGCCCTGGCGAAAAGGCTGGTCTGCATGTACAGGAGGCCCCGGTCGCGCAGTTCGGACGGCGCATGCGGATTCAGCATCAGGATCCTGTCGATGATCGAAAGGGCCTTGAAGTGCTGTTCCTTCTGGGTATAGATGCTCTTCAGATTGAAAAGCAGGCGCGTGAGGATGCTGCGATTCCCCATCGGCTTCAGCAGCGACGGGTGCATCTCGACGGAGCCTTTGTAGATTTTGTCCAGAAGCTCCTGGCAGTCGTTCCACGTCAGGATCCGACCCAGGTTGAAGGGATCGATGATGGTCTCCTTGTCGCCGGCGACGTGTTTGACCAGGAAATGGCCCGGGAATCCTATCCCCCGGACGGGGAAACCGATGCGCCGGGCCACCTCCAGGTAAATCAGCGACAGCGAAATCGGGATCCCCAGTCTGCGGTCCAGCACTTCGTTCACGTAACTGTTCCTCGGGTCGTAGTAGTCGTCGCTGTTTCCCCGCAGGCCCTCCTGAACGAAGAGGATTTCGTTGATGCGTTCGATCACGTGGACCGGCGCGCGGTCCGTGCCGATGAGCACCTCCGCGCGCGCCGCCATCGTGTCTATCCTGCCCAGGTATTCGCGGACGTCCAGCTCCGGATACTCCTCGAGCGCCAGGGTCAGCGCCGCGCGGTCCAGGGGCAGCGCCTCGTCATCCACCGCGGCTATTTCGGAAAACGATTGGCGCGCCTTGAGTATCTCGATGATCACACGGCTTCCTCGAAAAGTGCATTCAGGCTGTCCAGCCGGATTTCCTGGAAGGAGGCGATGATCCGGTTGGCCGGTTGCAGCGCTTCCGGGGGATAGCTGTTGGTCACGGCCAGGCAGGCCATGCCGGCGGCGCGGGCTCCCCGGACTCCCGCGGCGGAGTCTTCTATGACCAGGCATTCCGCCGGGAGGATCGGGCGGGCATTCCCGGCGGCGTTCAGCCGATCCAGCGCCAGCAGGAAGCTTTCCGGGCTCGGCTTCCCCAGAACAAAATCCTCCGCCGCCACGATGACGGTAAAATGTCGCCTCAGGCCGGTCGCCTCCAGGGCCGGCTCGATTTCGGCCCGGCGCGCCCCGGACGCCAGGGCCAGGGGATACCGTTCGGCGGCGGCCCGGACGAAGTGCGCCGCGCCGGCGCACAGAGGAAAACCGCCCTGCAGCAGTTGCTCGTAGCGCGTCGTCTTGCAGAGGAGCGTCCCCGAGCGCGTGGCGTCGTCCAGGACGTAGCCGTGATCCCGGCAGATGGCCTCCAGGCACTCCCTGTCGTCGAAGGGGAGGTATCTGTCCCAGTAGGCTTCCCGGGTCAGATCGATTCCCAGGCCGGAAACCGCGTGCCGCATCGCGGCGAAATGGAGAGGCTCGTCGTCGAGGATTACGCCGTTAAAATCGAAAATGATGGCTTTCAGCATTAGATCCCGGAGAAGCGACTGCGAATTCCAGATTCCAGATTCCAGATTCCAGAAACAAATCAGGTCTTTCAGCCTGTAATCCGGAATCCTCAGGCCAGTGAACAAAGACGGAACGGCGGCGAACCGCGACGCTTCCGGGCCGGCTAGCGCACGTCAATCGTCAGGGGGGATTCCAGACGAAATTCGAGGACGGTTTCGGCCGGGATTCTCAGGACTTCCCCTTTCGTGATCACCTGGACGCCCGTGCCGACCGCGGCCCCGGATGCGGCGCCGATGGCGGCGCCCCTGCCTCCGCCCGCGATCGCGCCGATGATGGCGCCAACGGCCGCGGTGCCGCCGACCGCGGCCGCCGTCCGGTTCCCTCTCGAAGCCCCCACTTCCGTGTAATCGGATGTATGAAGGGGATAGGTTTTGCCGTCGATGCCGATTTCCGTCAATTCGAGTATCAGCTGGGACTGCCCGGTGAGTTTCCCGGACTCCTGGGCGTAGGCGATCTTCCCTTTGATGGGAGCCCCGCGTGCGGCGACCGTCCGGGTACCGGAAACCAGGTTCTCGTCGAGAATCGCCTCAAAGGGATCCCCCACCCGGTTCCGATCGGTGTCGATCTCGGCCGTGGTCCGAACGGTGAGACTCATTCCCTTCGCGATGGTCACACTCGAGCCCGGGGATCCCTGGCGCGACGCATCAACGGCACGCTGAGGCCTGAGCCTTTCTTCGGCGGCCGGCGCATCCGTCACGGGAGCCGCGGGTGCCGCGGCCGCCTTTTCGGGCTCAACGGCCGCCGGTTCCGCATCCCTACTCCCAAAGACGATGTCCGCTACATCGGCAAACTTGAAGATTTCCACCCGCCCCAGGATCCGGAATTCAATCGTTCTCGAATCGCCACGGATGAATTCCCCGGAATAGGCCGTTCCGTCCCTGAGCGTGATCCGGTCGGCCATCGCAAAAACGGCCGTCATTATCACCGCAAACGCCGCCGGGAAAATGGCGCGTTTCCATCTCATGGCAGGCATCTCCTTTCCTGAACCGTGCGGGCCGAATATTCGAAGCGAATACCCGCCGGCATAAGGTTAACCTAACGCCTGCAGGCCCCGGTTGCAATCGGGTTTTATTGCGCGGTTCACGGAAGGGGCACGAGGGAAGCCCCCCTGCCCTTTCACCCGCATCGTCCGATTGGAACCGATTCCTGGCTACCGGGTAGATTCGTTTTCGGGATCGTGGCCCAGGAATCCATACCGCAGTACCCGGACCTTCACGTCGCGCCGCCCGAAATCCCGGCATTTCTCATAGCTGGGAATGAAGATGTCTATGATCTTCCCCCTGACCAGCCTCCCGGTGTCCAGAACCTGGTAGATACCGCTCATCACCGGGGAATCGACATAGATCATGGAACCGAGAGGAATGACCTCGGGATCCGCAGCAACGTGGCCGGGAGCCACCCTGGCCCCGCTCTTGGTGATGCCGTTGATGCAGTAGGCCGTGGCTTCGAACTCCTCAACGCCCGGGGTCCGCGGCACGACGCCGGAAAACGAGGGCAAATCATTATTCATCAAGAAATTGCCGGCCATGATGGCGCGTTCGCGGTAAGCCGCGTGCATGGCAATGCCGAATAGGGAAATGATGACGGCGAAGCGTAACGGCTTCAGTTTTCTTCTGTAGAGTTTTCCTTTTCCGGTGATCATATAATCTCCTCATGCAATTAAAGAATTCCCCCGGTTCAGGCAAGGGATCTGTAAACCCGGGTCAAGACGCTGGCGCGAATGAGGGGACAGTACGAGAAGTCAGTACTCTCGCATGAAAGGATTCGAAAAGGACCTCCTGGAAGTCACTTCGCATGGAAAAAGGCTAGCACTTCGATCCGGCGCCAACAACTTTTTTTTCAGGGGGCGCCCGCGAGGGCACGGCCGGCCCCGCCGGTGCCGGAGGCCGGTCACCTCTGCCGGACGGGTCCGGCAATGCTCCGGAATTATGGCCGCTTCGGCCTCTCCGGATTGTGGTATGATTCACGAGAGTGAAGGACGGCGCGCCGCATGAATACAAGTCTTTTTTATTCAACACTTACATGAAAGCAAGTCCACGGCATGCATGAACTGGGGATCGCTCAGAGCATTCTGGAGATCGTTCGGCAAGCGGTGCCGGAGACTCAAAAAGCCTGTGTGCGCGCCATCCGGGTCCGCACCGGATTGCTCTCGGGAGTAGTGCCCGACTCGCTGGAATTCTGCTTCGAGGCCATCCTGAGCGACAGCGACATGCCGCAGGCCAGCCTGCGGGTCGAGCAGATCCCTGCCACACTGCGCTGCAGGAAGTGCGATTCCAGTTTCGAAACCGATGATTTCGAATTCGTGTGCCGGTCCTGTGGCGGCTCGGATCTGGAACTCGTCTCCGGCAAGGAGCTCGAGGTCGTGGACATAGAACTGGCGGAGGAAGGCGGGCAAGGCGTATGAGTGTAATAACGATAGAGAGAAAAGTGCTGGAGAAGAACGACCAGATCGCGAGCCGGAACAGGCGGCTGTTCCGGGACCGGGGAATGTTCGTGCTCAACCTGGTCAGTTCTCCGGGCGCCGGCAAGACCAGCCTGCTCGAGAGAACATTCCAGGAGCTGCAAGGCACTATGAAGATTGCAGTTATAGAAGGCGACGTGCAGACGGACCTGGACGCAAAGAGGGTCGCGCGCTACGGAGTTCCGGTCGTCCAGATCGTCACCCTGGGCGGATGCCACCTGGAAGCCGGTCTCGTCGAGGACGCCCTGAAGAACCTGGAACTGAACGGAGTGGAGATCCTGTTCATCGAAAATGTCGGGAACCTCGTCTGTCCTGCCGGATACGACCTGGGCGAAGCGGCCAAGGTGGTCATCCTGAGCACGACGGAGGGCGATGACAAGCCGCTGAAATACCCCGCGATGTTCATCAATTCCTCCGTGATGATCGTCAACAAAACGGACCTCGTGCCCTATGTGAAGTGCGACCTGGATGCACTGAAAGGGAACGCCCTCCGCATCAACCCATCGCTCAAAATATTTGAAACTTCGTGCTTTACAGGAGCCGGGATCCCGGAATGGTGCGGCTGGCTCAGACAGAAGGGTGTCGGGGGACCGTGATTCAGAGAATGCATGTCGCCATCCGGGGAGCCGTGCAGGGAGTCGGTTTCCGGCCCTTCGTATACCGGCTGGCGTCGGAAATGAAACTTTCCGGGTGGGTGTTGAACTCACCGCAGGGCGTTTTCGTCGAGGTCGAAGGCGGGAAGCAGCAGCTCGAATCCTTCCTCCTGCGCCTCCAGGACGAAAAGCCCGCACCATCCTTCATCCAGAGCCTGGAGTTCACGCTCCTGGACCCGGTCTTCTTCGAAAAATTCGAAATCCGCAGCAGCGAGCAGTCGGGAACCAAAAGCGCGCTGATACTCCCCGACATCGCCACATGTCCGGAATGCGTCGCTGAGATCCTCGATCCGGGAAACCGGCGCTACCGGTATCCATTCACGAACTGCACCCACTGCGGACCGCGCTTCACCATCCAGGAATCGATCCCCTATGACCGGCCGAACACATCCATGCGGTCTTTTGAAATGTGCCCCGAGTGCCGCCGCGAATACGAGGATCCGCGGGACCGGCGTTTTCACGCTCAACCCAACGCCTGCCCCGTCTGCGGCCCCTGGCTGGAGTTGTGGGACTCCGCGGGAACGCCGCGCGCCGCGAGAGACGACGCGCTGCTCGAGGCGGCGTCGGAGATCCGCAGCGGAAGGATCGTCGCGGTGAAGGGGTTGGGCGGTTTTCACCTGATCGCGGACGCCCGGAACTTCCGGGCGGTGGAAACCCTCCGGGCCAGGAAGCATCGCGAGGAAAAGCCTTTTGCCCTGATGTGCGCCTCGCTTCAGCAGGTCCGCAGCATCTGCGAGGTCTCTCCCCTGGAGGCCCGGCTGAGCGCCTCGCCCGAATCGCCGATCGTGCTGATGGCACGCTCTGCGGGGGACCCGGCGATTATTGCGCCGAATCTGGCGCCGAATAATCCTTACCTGGGCGTGATGCTCCCGTACACTCCGCTGCACCACCTGCTGATGCGGGAATTGGGATTCCCCGTCATCGCGACCAGCGGCAACCTCTCCGACGAGCCGATCTGCACCGACGAGCGCGAAGCCGTGGATCGTCTCTCGGGCATCGCCGACGCCTTCCTGATTCACAATCGCCCGATCGTGCGGCATGTCGACGATTCCATCGTCAGGGTCGTCCTCGGGCGGGAGCTCGTCCTGCGTCGGGCACGCGGCTATGCCCCGCTCCCCGTGCATTGCACTCGGGCGCTTGCCGGGAGTCTGGCCGTAGGCGCACACCTGAAAAACGCCGTCGCGCTGTCGGTGGACGGCAACGTCTTCGTCAGCCAGCACATCGGCGATCTGGAAAACGCCCGGGCCTCGTCCGCCTTCCGGGATGTGATCGGGAGCTTCCGGCGCCTGTACCGGGTCGATCCGGTCCGGGTCGTGGCGGACATGCACCCGGACTACCTCTCCACCAGATTCGCCCGGGAAAGCGGCGTCCCGGTAG
>CAZTHE010000180.1:0-6840 GCA_964613495.1 uncultured Acidobacteriota bacterium
CGGCAGTATGATGAATCACAGAAGCGCTATTTTATCAACCTGAAACCACCAACAAATAGTCAGCCATCGACTAGCAACAAATAAATGCTAACCAGCAGCTGCCGAGCGACCGCCAGGTACTGCCGACTACCGACTACCGACTGCCGACTGCTTCATCGCAATGGGCATCCGGCGCCCCGGCCCGAAGGCGCGCGTGGTGACCTTCAGGCCGATGGCGGCCTGGCGCCGCTTGTACTCGTTGACCTGAATCATGCGGATCACCGACTGCACGGTCTGCCGGTCGAAGCCCTGGGCCACGATTTCGTCGACGCTCTTCTGCTCTTCGATGCGCGCCTTCAATATCCCGTCCAGGACGTCGTAGTCGGGCAGCGTGTCCTGGTCGGTCTGGTCCGGCTTCAGCTCCGCCGAAGGCGCCCGCGTGATGGTGTTTGCCGGGATCACCGTCCCGGTGCGGTTGATGTGGGCGGCGAGCTTGTAGATCATCGTCTTCGGCACATCGGATATCACGGCCAGGCCGCCGACCATGTCTCCGTACAGGGTGCAGTAGCCGACGCCCAGTTCCGATTTATTGCCGGTGCTGAGCACCAGGTGGCCGAACTTGTTCGACAGCGCCATCAACAGCGTGCCGCGGATTCGCGCCTGCAGGTTTTCCTCCGTCTCGTTCTCCGGGAGGTCCCGGAAAACATCCGCAAGCGATTGCCGGAACGAAGCGTAGACGGGCTTGATCGGGATGGTTTCAAACCGCATCCCCAGGTTCCGGGCCAGCGACCGCGCGTCGTCGAAGCTCGCCTGCGCGGAATACATGGAAGGCATCGACACGCCGAGGACATTGTCCGCGCCCAGGGCCTCCGCCGCGATGCAGGCGACGACGGCCGAATCGATCCCTCCGCTGAGGCCGAGCACGGCCGACCGGAAGCCGCACTTTCGGGCGTAGTCGCGCGTGCCCATCACGAGGGCCCGGAACAGGTTTTCCATGCTCTCGCCTTTCCGGTATCCGAGATCCTCGCCGGATCCGGTGTCGACGAGGAGAAAGTCCTCGGCGAAACTCCGTCCCTGGGCGATGACGTTGCCGCTCTTCCCGATGGCGATGCTGCCGCCGTCGAACAGCAGGTCGTCGTTGCCGCCCACCAGGTTGACGTAGACGAGGGGCACGCGGTGCTTTTTGACGTGGTCCGCAAGCATCTGGAACCGCAGCCGCGGTTTCCCCATTTCGTAGGGCGACGCCGCGATGTTGATGAGCAACCCGGCGCCCCGATCGACCTGGGTGCGTATCGGGTCGGTGGAGTACAGGGGGTGCGACCAGAAATCCTCCGAATTCCAGGCGTCTTCGCAGATCGAGATGCCCAGGGCGGTCCCGCGGAAATCCACCAGGCCGACGTCGCCGGCGCTCTCGAAATACCGGGCCTCGTCGAAGACGTCGTAGGTCGGCAGGAGGGTCTTGTGCACCACCGCCTGAATCCTGCCTTCCGCCAGGAATGCGGCCGCGTTGTAGAAATCCCTTCCTTCCTTGCGCGTATTGCGGTCCACGAAGCCGACGACGGCACCCATGGGTCCGCAGCGCGACGCGATTTCTTCTACGGCGCGGATGTTGGCCTCCACGAAACCGTGCAGCCCGAGGAGATCGCGGGGAGGGTACCCGGTGAGGCAGAGCTCGGGGAAGACGGCGATGTCCGCACCCAGCGTTTGAGCCTTTTCCAGCGACTGGAGGACGCGGTCGCGGTTGCCGTGAATGTCTCCCACCGTCGTGTTGATCTGTGCCAGCGCTATTTTCATGGTCTTGTCCCTTGCGTCCGCCTTTCTCCCCGATCCTTCCTGCTCTCACCTCGAACAAAAGCCCGATACCGATCCCGATCCCGACCCCGATCTGCTTTGCCCCTCTCCCCCTCTTCCGCTTTCCCCTCAGATCCCTAACCCTTCAACTCTCTAACCCTTCAACCCTCAGGGAACTCGCAGTGCCAGGGAGTAGACTGCTCGTAGGCGTAGGCGGCTCGAAGCAGCGTGATCTCGTCAAGCCGCCGGCCGATCAGCTGCAGCCCCACGGGAAGCCCCTCCCGGGAGAACCCGCAGGGCACGGAAACGGCCGGCAGCCCGGAGAGGTTTCCGGGACGCGTCAGCCGCAGCAGGGCCGTGCGCACATCTTCGTCCGTGTTCCCGATACGCACTTCGTTCTGTTCGACGCGCGGGGCCGTGACGGGCAGTGTCGGCGCCACGATCAAGTCGATCTTGTCGAACGCCGCCTCGAGTCTGCGGGCGTAGGCGGCCTGCCGCTCCCGGGCTTGTATGTAAGCCGCCGCGGTCGCCTGCCCGCCCGACAGCAGCCGCGCGCGGACATCCGCGCCGTAGTCCTGCGGCCGGCGTTCCATCCGGCGCCGGTGATACGCGAACGCCTCGTCGCCCGTGATTTCCGCCGCGAGTCCGGCCGTCTCTTCCATCCCGGCAAGGTTCAATGGCTCGATTCGCGCCCCCAGCTCTTCGAATGCCCCGATGGCGGCATCTACCGCGGCGCGCACCCCGGGCTGAATTTTCCTGAAGAAGAACTGCCGCGGGATCCCGATGCGCAGCGGCGGACTACCGCGGCGGATTTCCGATGCGGCGCGGGCGGTCCAGGCTTTCCACAGGCGCGGCTCGGCGACGGCGTCCAGCAGCAGGGCGGCGTCGAGCACGCAGCGGGCCAGCGGGCCCGCGTGGTCCAGGCTCGGGGCCAGCGGGATGACGCCGCCCATGGGCACGCGGCCCCAGGTCGGCTTGAACCCGACGCAGCCGCATGCGGCCGCCGGGATGCGGATGGAGCCTCCCGTGTCCGTGCCGAATGAAGCCATGGCCTGGGCCGAAACCACCGCCGCGGCGCTGCCTCCGCTGGATCCCCCGGAAATGCGCGTGCGGTCCCACGGGTTCCGCACGGGGCCGTAATGCGGATTGACGTTGGTCGCGCCGAAGGCGAATTCGTGCAGGTTGGTCTTTCCCAGCAGGACGCACCCGGCGTCCTGCAAACGGTTTACGATCACGGCGTTTTCTTTCGGGATGAACCGCCGCAGGATTTTCGAGCCGGCTGTCGTCCGGACGCCGCGCGTATAAAAGAGGTCTTTCAGGCTGATCGGGATGCCGTGAAGCGGGCCGCGGTAGCGGCCGCGGACGATTTCGGCCTCCGCCCTGCGTGCCTGGGCCAGGGCGGCGTCTGCCGTCACGGTGATGTAGGCGTTGATCGACGGCTGCAGCCGACCGATCCGGTCGAGAAAGAAGCGGGTGAGTTCCACGGGCGAGATTTTTTTGCTCCGGATGAGGGGCGCGACCGCTTCGATCGTCAAATCGCAAGTGTTTTCCATTTGGGGGAGATATTAACTCAAAGACCCGAAGGCAGGAAGATGAAGTGTGATACGCTGCCTTTGCCATGGGGTTGGAATTTCGGGAACTGGAGCGGCGGATTATCGGGTGCCGGCGCTGTCCCCGGCTGGTGGCCTGGCGGGAAAAGGTCGCGCGGGAGAAGGTCCGCAGGTTCCGGGATCAGGAGTACTGGGGAAGGCCTGTGCCGGCATTCGGCGATCCGGATGCCGCCCTGGTGATCGTCGGCCTGGCGCCGGCGGCGCACGGCGGGAACCGCACGGGCCGCATGTTCACCGGGGACCGCAGCGGGGATTGGCTCTATGAGGCCCTCTTCCGGTCCGGCTTCGCCGGCAAACCCGAGTCGGTGGCCCCCGGGGACGGGCTCGTGCTGCGGGACTGCCTGATCACGGCGGCCGTGCGCTGCGCCCCGCCGGGAAACAAGCCGCTGCCCGAAGAGATGGACAACTGCCGGGAATACCTGCGGCGGGAACTTCAGCTGGATGCCCGTAAGCGCGTCGTGATTGCCCTGGGCCGCATCGCGTTCGACACGTTATTCAAAATATCGCGGCAGGAGGGGATGCCGGCCGCTTCGCCGAAGCCGGAGTTCCGCCACGGAGGCGAGTATGCTTTGCCCGGGGGCGTCATGCTGATCGCGTCCTATCACCCGAGCCAGCAGAACACCCAGACGGGGAGACTAACCCGCCCCATGTTCCACGCAGTCTTCCGCCGCGCCCGCACCCTCGTCGGCTGATCTCGGCACCGGAAGGCTATGAGGACGACGGCACCTTCGTCGTCCCTGCGGGACTGCCTTGCTACCAACTGCCACCCGCTCTTCACCGAAGGGTGGCGAAGCATGCCTTCGGCATGACCCTGCATTCCCGGAAATTCAGACCCGGCAAAAAAACAGCCACGGATTAACACGGATTTCACGGATTTTAGGTTCTTTAAAATCCGTGAAATCTGTGAAATCCGTGGCCCCTGCCAACTGCCGACTGCTACACCAGAGTGGCGTAGAAATCGTTCCCCTTGTCATCCACGAGGATGAAGGCCGGGAAATCCTCGACCTCGATGCGCCACACGGCCTCCATGCCCAGTTCCGGGTAATCGAGGCATTCGACCTTCCGGATGTTCTCCTCCGCGAGGACGGCGGCGGGCCCGCCGATGGACCCGAGGTAGAAGCCGCCGTATTTCTTGCAGGCGTCGGTCACCTGCCTGGACCGGTTGCCCTTGGCGATCATGACCAGCGATCCGCCGTGCCGCTGCAGCAGGTCGACGTAGGCGTCCATGCGGCCGGCAGTGGTGGGACCGAAGGATCCGGACGGTTTGCCCGGAGGCGTCTTCGCCGGTCCCGCGTAGTAGATCGGGTGGTTCTTCAGATAGTCGGGCAGCGGCTTGCCGGCGTCGAGAAGCTCCTTGAACCTGGCGTGCGCGATGTCGCGGCCGACGATGATGGTGCCGTTCAGCGAAAGCTGCGTGGCGACCGGGTATTTGCCCAGTTCGGCGAGGATCTGCGGCATCGGCCGGTCGAGGTCGATCCGGACCACGCCGTGCGTGTGTTTGCCGCGGTATTTTTCGGGAATCAGGCGGCCCGGATTCGTGTCGAGCTGTTCGAGCCAGATGCCGTCCTTGTCAATCTTCCCCTTGATGTTGCGGTCGGCGGAGCAGGAGACGCCCATGCCGACGGGGCAGGAGGCGCCGTGCCTGGGCAGGCGGACGACGCGCACGTCGTGCGCGAAGTATTTCCCCCCGAACTGCGCGCCGATGCCGGACAACCGGGCGGCCTTCAGCAGCCTGGCTTCCATGTCGAGGTCGCGGAATGCGCGGCCGAGCTTGTCGCCTTCGGTCGGGAGGCGGTCCAGGGTTCCGGCGGATGCGAGTTTGACCGTCTTCAGGGTGCTTTCGGCGCTGGTGCCGCCGACGACGAACGCCAGGTGATACGGCGGGCAGGCGGCGGTGCCGAGCGTCTTCATCTTCGCTACCAGGAAATTTTCGAGACTTTCCGGGTTGAGCAGCGCCTTGGTTTCCTGGAACAGGAAGGTCTTGTTCGCGCTGCCTCCCCCCTTGGCGACGAACAGGAAATGGTATTCGCCGCCTTCGGTGGCGTAGAGATCGATCTGGGCGGGCAGGTTGCACCCGGAATTGACTTCGGTGTACATGTCGAGCGCGACGGTCTGCGAATAGCGCAGGTTTTCCTCCGTGTAGGTCTTGAAGACTCCCCGGGAGAGATATTCCTCGTCCCTGCAGCCGGTCCAGACCCGCTGGCCCTTTTTGCCGATGATGGTCGCCGTCCCCGTGTCCTGGCAGAAGGGCAGCTCGAACTTCGCCGAAACTTCGGCGTTGCGCAGCATGGCGATGGCGACGCCGCGGTCGTTGTTGGAGGCCTCGGGGTCGGTCAGGATCTTTGCGACCTGCTCGTTGTGTTTTGCCCGCAGCAGGAAAGAAACGTCCCGGAAAGCCTGGGCCGCGAGGAGCGCCAGCGCTTTGGGCTCCACCTTGAGAATCTCCTGCCCTTCGAACCGCGCGGTGCCGACGTAGTCTTTGGTCAGCAGGCGGTAATGGGTGTCGTCTTCGGCAACCGGAAACGGATCCTGATAGGAAAAGTCCGTCATACGCATCCTCCCGTGCAATGAGAAAGGCCGCATGCGGGGAACCCGGATATCCCGGATGCACCGGCCCGTTTCACCGGACCCGATCCCCTCGGCAGCCCTTTTTTGCTGCCGCACATATTAGCACGGACGGGTGGACTACAGATTCCAAATTCCGGATTCCGGAATCCAGATGGCGGCGCTGTTCGGCAAATAGGAGGCCACGAATTTCACGAATTCCACAGATCCCGGAAATGCGTGTCAATTCGTGGCTGAATTCCTGTGCACGAGGCGATGTCCGGACCTCATGCCTGCCCACATCGGCGAATCGCAGGCTTGTCCGGAATCTGGAATCTGGAATTTTTTGTTGTTCCACATGATTTCGAACCTTGACAGGCTTCGGATGAAATAGAAATATTGGATCCCAGCAAACGTGTACTGGGGGCGCCGGAAGGCTGAGAATCTGCGGAAGCGGATGACCCTTTAAACCTGATCTCGATAATGCGAGCGTAGGGAAGTATGAAAGTCATGACGGGCGAACCGGTTCCCGCATTCCGCATTTCATTTCTTACATGCCCTGCCCGAATACATACGCAAGGAGGAAATGGTGGACGAAATTGTCATTTCACGGGCGATTGTCAAAAGCTATCTCGATGAGTTCATCGAATGCATGGAAGTGGACGCCGCCGTGGTCGGCGGCGGGCCCGCCGGGCTGACCGACGCCTATTACCTGGCGCGGCAGGGATGCCGGGTCGCCCTGTACGAGAGGAAATTGAGCATCGGCGGCGGCATGTGGGGCGGCGGGATGATGTTCAACAAAATCGTCGTCCAGGACGAAGCGCTGGCCGTCCTGGAGGAATTCGGCGTCGCCTCCCGGGAATACGCGCCCGGCTATCATGTGGCCGACTCGATCGAGGCGGTATCCGCCCTGTGC
>CAZTHE010000181.1:0-6803 GCA_964613495.1 uncultured Acidobacteriota bacterium
CCATAATTCTTTAGGACACCCGCGGATCTTGTTGTTTGGGAGATCGTGGGTGTCCCGATTGATCAAACCGTGGGTGTCCCGGACCTGCGGCGAGGCGTGGCTGCTTGCATCGCGCGGCAAAACGAGTATCTTTATAGGAAATCCGTGGAGAGGCGCTATGAAACGAATTTCGATTGCCGTCTGGGCTTTTTTCCTGCTGGCGCTGCCGCTTCGGGCGCAACAGGTGGGTGTCCAGGAATATGTGCTGGGGAATGGCCTCCGGTTCCTGATGATTCCGAAGAAGGGGGACCCCAATGTCGCGGCGGGCTGGATCGCGCGCGCCGGTTCGGTCAACGAACGGCCCGGGATCACGGGATTGTCCCATCTCTTCGAGCACATGATGTTCAAGGGAACGCATGCCGTCGGGACCACCGATATCACGAAGGACCTCGCGCTCATGGCGCGGATGGACGACGTGAAGGCCGAAATCCGGAAGGAAGAGCGGGAGCAGATCCGGCGCCTGCGCCTCGGGCAGATCGAAAACCTCACCGATCCGGCCAGCCGCACCGCGCGCCACAACGCCCTGCTGCAGGAACTGGCCGCGATCGAGAAGGAAAGCAAGGCGCTCATCGTCCAGAACGAATTCGACCGGATCTACACCGGCGCCGGCGCGAGCGGTCTCAATGCCGGGACGGGCGAGGACTTCACCGTGTACTTCATCAACGTCCCCGCCAACAAGCTCGAGCTCTGGTTCTGGATGGAATCGGACAGGCTGATGAATCCGGTCTTCCGCGAATTCTATGCCGAGCGCGACGTGGTGCGCGAAGAACGGCGCCTGACCACCGAAAGCACGCCGACCGGGAAGTTCGACGAGCAGTTCAACGCCATGTTCTGGACCTCGTCGCCTTACAGCTGGCCCGTAGTGGGGTGGCCGAGCGACCTGGACGGGATCACGCGCCAGGAGGCGCTGGATTATTTCGCGATGAATTACGCCCCCAACAACATCACCGCCTGCCTCGTCGGCGACTTCGATCCGGCGCAGGCGAAAATGCTCGCGGACCGTTATTTCGGCCGGTTGAAACGCTATCCCCAGGACCCGCCGCCCGTGCGGACGCGTGAAGTCGAGCAGATGGCCGAAAAGCGGATGATCGCGTTTGCGGAGACGAACCCGCAGGTCCAGATCCGGTATCACTCGGTAGCCGACGGGCACGCGGACGAGCCCGCCCTGGTGGTGCTGGGCGCGCTGCTGAGCGGAAGGACGGGGCGGCTCACCCGGTCGCTCGTCCTCGATCAGAAGATCGCCAACAGCGTCGCGGCGGGCCAGAACGGCATGAAGTGGGCCGGCTATTTTCTTTTGAGCGGCGTCGCCAAGCCCGAAAGCACCCCGGAGGTCGTGGAACAGGCGCTGTACGGGGAAATCGAAAAACTGCGGAAGGAGAAGGTCGGCGACCGGGAACTCCAGAAGGTGAAGAACCAGTTCGCCGCCTCGAATTTCAGGAGGCTGGACAGCCCGTTTCTCCTGATGCTCCAGATCCTGATCGCCGACAGCAACCGCGGCTGGCAGAGCTTCAACGAGGATCCCCGGAAGATCGCCGCCGTGACGGCCGACGACGTGCAGCGGGTGGCGAACAAGTATTTCAAACCCGAGAAACGGGCCGTAGCCCTCTACTACACCAAAAAGTCCGAGGGTCCCGAAGACCCGCTGCTCGCGGGGCTCAACGAACAGGACCGGGCCCAGGTGCGGCAGTTCCAGGCGGCCGTCGCCGGGATGTCCGTGGAGGAGGCGAAATCGATTCTCCAGAAGATGGAACCGCAGATGAACGCCGCCCCTCCGGAAAAGCAGGCCCTGCTCGCCGCCATCCGGAAACTGCTTCAGGAAAAAATTCAGAAGAACGGAGGCAAGCAATGACCCGGATCCCCCGCATGCGGATTTTTCTCCCGCTGTTTGCCTGCGGCCTCTTCGCCGTATCCGCCGCCTTCGGACAGGGCGGCCAGCCGCAGATTCCCGCCCACCCGCGCGAGCTGATGTTCGCACCGCTCGAGTACACGCCCCCCAAGGCTTCCGCGTATCGCCAGGTTCTCCCCAACGGCGCCGCGGGCTATTTCGTCGAGGACCACGACCTGCCCCTGGTCCAGGTTTCCGTCATCATCCGCGCGGGCTCCTATCTGGACCCGGCCGGAAAGGAAGGTCTGGCCGCCGCCGTCGGGAGCCAGTTGCGCTCCGGCGGGACCGCGCGCTATGCGGCGGACGCCTTCGACGAGGAAGCCGACTTCCTGGCGGCCCAGATCTCGAGCAGCATCGGGCGGGTCTCCGGCAGCGCTTCCGTCAATTTCATGGCCAAGGACGCCGACAGGGCCCTGGAACTGTTTTTCGAGATGCTGCGGAACCCCGCATTCCAGCAGGACCGGCTGGACCTTTTCAAGAGCCAGCAGCTGCAGGAAATCGAGCGGCGCAACGACCGCACGGAGGAGATAGAGGCGAGGGAATGGAATCGCCTGCTGCGCGGCGAAAAGCATTTCACGAGTCTTTACAGCACCAGGGCCTCCATCGAGTCTCTCACGCGCGAGGACCTGATCGGGTTCCACCGGCTCCATTACCGGCCCGACCGTTTTGTCTTCGCGGTCTCGGGGGATTTCCGGACCGCGGAGATGAAGGAGAAACTCGGGAAGGCGATGGAAGGATGGAGTCCGGCCGGCGCCGGCGCCGTGAATGTCCCCAAGCCGGATTTCACCCCGGTCCCCGGCGTATACATGGTTCACAAGCCGGATGTGAACCAGGGCCGGGTTTCCATCGGCCATCTCGGCATCCTGCGCGGCAACCCGGACCAGTATGCGCTCGAGATCATGAACGATATCCTGGGCGGGTCCGGATTTACCTCCCGCATCATGGGCCGCGTGCGCACCGACGAAGGGCTGGCCTATGACGCCGGATCGAGCTACGCGCCGGGAATCTATTACGAAGGGCAGTTCCGCGCCGGATTCCAGAGCAAGAGCGCCACGGCGGCGCAGGGAGCGCAGATCGTCCTCGACGAGATCGGGCGGATGCGCAACGAGACGGTCTCCGCGGAGGAACTGGAAACCGTGAAGACGCAGGCGATCGAGGTCTTCCCGCGCTATTTCGCGACCGCGTCCGCCGTAGCCGAGACCTTCGCTACCGACGAATTCACCGGCCGCGAACCCGGGTATTGGGACACCTACCGGGACCGCATCCGGGCCGTGACCGCCTCGGACGTGCGGCGCGTGGCGCAGAAATACCTCCAACCGGACCGGATGGTCATTCTGGTCGTGGGGAACGCGGACGAGATTCTGAAGGGCGACCCGGACAAGCCCCGGTTTTCCTTCCAGACCATGGCCGGCGGAACGATCGGTCGCATCCCGCTGCCCGACCCGGCGACCATGGCGTATCCGAAGTGATCCGGCCGGAGAGGCGAACGCCGCCGGACCGGGCGGGGGATCATTTGGACAGGGAGTAGCCCAGCCTGCTGCGCGCGGTGAGCCCGGGACGGGTGACGCGCACCTCGATCCGCCGGAATCTCCCGTCGTGCCTCGCGTCCTTGGGATAGTAGCCGAGGCTGTACTGGCTGCGCAGCTCCCGGGCGATCCTGGTGAAAGCCGCGCCCAGATTTTCGACGCGGGACGCGTCCACGAGGACGCCGCCGCTGTATTCGGCGAGTCTGGACATATACTCCTGCCCGGCGGCGTATTCGGGGTTCTTTCCTCTCCCGGTCGGCAGCCGGATCGGCGGCCACTGGGCCGGCAGCGCGGGATCGACGACGGGCGGGATACGCTTGGTCCGGTCCTTGTTCGTGTTGAAGTAGATGCAGTAGATGGGCGATTCCGACTGGCGGGCCAGGTCCAGCGTTTCCTCTCTGGTGACGGTCTCGCTGCGATTGTCCACTCCGTCGCTGAACAGCACCAGGGCCTTGCGCCCGTACTCCTGCCTGAGCACCTGCTCCATGGACAGCCAGACGGCTTCGTACACCGCGCTCAGCCCGCCGGGCTTCAGCCGGCGCAGGGCTTCCGGATTCCTCTTCCGGTAGATGTCGAAAGGCTCCAGAAGCGTCACGTCGTCGGCGAAAGAGACGATGGCGACCGCATCCCCGTCCCGCAGCTGCCTGACGAACCGCATGGCCTCCTGCCGGATCCGTTCCAGCTGAAATTCGGTGCTGCCGCTCGTGTCCACCGCCAGGGCCACCGAAACCGGTTCCTCCACCGCGGCGAATCCGGCGACTTCGTGCGCCACGCCGTCCTCGAAAATCCGGAAGTCGTCCTTCCCGAGGTCGCGGACGTGATTCCCGAGGCGATCGGTGACGACCACGGGGACCGACACCATTTCCACGTCGACGCGTATCGCCCGGGGGACGCCGGGAGTCCCGGTCTCTCTCTGCGCGCGCCCGCCCGCGACGCACAGAAACGTCCAGAACGAGAGAACGGCCAGCCAGGTTGCGGATTTTGGCATTCGCTGCATATCGGTCTCGTATCCCAGAAACGATACGCCTAATGGGAACAGAGCATCAAGGGCGCCGCAGGGTTCAAACGGAATGGCGCCGCGGGTCGCGAGCCTGCGGATTGCGAAGGCTCCGGGGGCCGGAGACGGAGTCGGAACGGACGTCGAAGAAGCGCAGCGGCCATCCTGCGGCCTCGCCGGCATAATCCACGCCGATGCGGCGGGAGACGCCGATGCGGCGGGAGACACCGATGCGGCGGGAGACGCCGATGCGGCGGGAGGCGCCGACGGCCACGTCCCCGGCCTCCGGCTGAAAGAGCGCCACGGCGCCCTGATCCAGCAGATCGAGCCCGCTGTGGGCCAGGCCGATGGCGAGCGCGGAGCAGAGTTTGCCCGGGCCGCGCAGCAGCGATGCCGGCGCCCGCCCCGGGCATTCCGCCGCCCGGAGCAGGACCGCCTCCGCCGTTCCGGCCGGCCGCGTCACCACGTTGGCGCAGCAATGCATGCCGTACACCAGGAAAACATAGAGGCGCCCGCCCTCCATGTACATCGGTTCCACGCGCCGGGTCCGCCTGCCGCCGAAAGAATGCGCCGCCGCGTCCGTGCTCCCGAGATACGCCTCCGTTTCCACGATGCGCGCCCCGTACCAGGCGCCGCGGTAGCGGCGGCCGATCCAGGCCCCGATGAGGGCGCGGGCGACACGCGTTGTGTCGAGGAGGAAGAAATCGCGAGGAAAGGGCCGGAGGCGTCCTTCCTTCGGATCCATGCGGAGGCGGATGTCGGGAATCCCCGGCTTCCTGTTTTTTCCTGTGGCCATCGGTCTGAAGCCGGAGCGTGCTCCGGCCCGGTCCTCCGTGTTTTCCGCGGCGCGGACCCGCCGCTACTTTCCGGGCGGCATCAGGGCGTGCCGCAGCGCGCCGTCCAGTTCGGGGAAGCGGAACTGGAAGCCCGAGTCCCGCAGCCGGACGGGCGCGACGCGCGCGCTTGCGAGGAGGAGCGCGTCGGCCATCTCCCCGTACGCGAGGCGCGCGGCGAACTCCGGCAGGAAGAGAACCGCGGGTCTCGAGAGCACCCGCCCCAGCGCAACGGAAAATTCCTGATTGGTCACCGTCTCCGGGGACACGGCATTGACCGGTCCGCTGAGCGACGCGTTGTGGATCGCGTAATCGATGACGGCGACCAGATCCTCCAGGGCGATCCAGCTCATGTACTGGCGTCCGTTTCCGATCCGCCCCCCGATTCCCATCCGGAACGGCGGAAGCATGCGCGCCAGCGCTCCGCCGCGCGGACTGAGCACCATCCCCAGGCGGGGGTGAACGACCCGAATGCCGCGCATGACGGCCGGCGCCGCCGCGTCCTCCCACTCGCGGCACACGTCCGGGAGAAATCCCGAGCCGGGATCGCTGTCCTCATCCAGGGGCTCGTCTCCCCGGTCCCCGTAGTAGCCGACGGCCGAGACGCTGACCAGGACCTTCGGCGGGTCGAACAGGCGGGCGAGAGACTCGGACAGGAGGCGCGTCCCGCGGACCCGGCTCTCGCGGATGCGGCGTTTCTTGTCCGCCGTCCACCTCCCGGTGGAGATGTTTTCCCCGGCGAGATGCACGACCGCGTCCAGGCCTTCCAGCTCCGGAGCGTCCAGCACGCCGCGGACCGGGTCCCACCGGATTTCATCGGCCGCGGACCGGGTCCCGCGGACCAGGCGCACCACGTGGTGCCTCTGTTGGGTCAGAAAGGACTTCAGTTCGGTGCCGACGAGGCCGGCGGCTCCCGTGACCAGGATTCTCATGGGCTTCCTCCCCGCGGCGCGGGCGCGCGGCCGGCGGTTGCTCATCCGTCAGACCGGCCGGGCGGATCCGGGCGCGACGGTCCGGCCCAGAACCGCAGCGATCGGCCGTATCTCGCGCATCAGCTCCTCGAAATCGGAGGGCTCGATGGATTGGTTGCCGTCGGACAACGCCCTTTCCGGGTGGTTGTGGACCTCGATCATGAGGCCGTCGGCTCCGACCGCGATGGCGGCGCGCGATAGCGGCCGGACTTTTTCCCTCCGTCCCGTGCCGTGGCTTGGGTCCACGAGGATCGGCAGGTGGCTCAGCCGCTGCACGGCGGGGATGACGCTCAGGTCGAGCGTGTTGCGCGTGTGGTCGGCGAAGGTGCGGATCCCGCGCTCGCAGAGGATGACGCTGTAATTCCCCTCGGAGAGGATATACTCCGCCGCCATCAGCAGCTCGTCCAGCGTGGCGGAGATGCCGCGCTTGAGGAGCACGGGCTTGCGCGACCGGCCGGCGCGTTTCAGCAGCGAGAAATTCTGCATGTTGCGCGCGCCGATCTGGATGACGTCTCCGTAGCGTTCCACCAGGTCCATGCTCTCCACGTCGAT
>CAZTHE010000182.1:0-6754 GCA_964613495.1 uncultured Acidobacteriota bacterium
TGAGGAATTCGATGATCTCCGTCAGTTCCTCTTTGGCCTCCTCGACGCCGGCGACGTCCTTGAACGTTACCTTTTTCTGCTGGCTGGACAGCAGCCGGGCGCGGCTCTTGCCGAACGACAGCGCCTTGTTGCCCCCGCTCTGCATCTGCCGGATCATGAAGATCCAGAAGGCGAAGAGGAGGATGAACGGCAGCCAGGAGGACAGGAAGACGTACATGAGCGACGAGTTGGAGGATTTCTCGAACTTGATCGTGACGCCGTTCTGCCTGAGGTCCTTCGCCAGGTCCCCGATCGCCTCCGGGGAAATGGTGGTCTTGAACTTCTTTCCGCTGGTGTCCTCCCCTTCGAGGTCCTCCCCCATGATAGTGACGGATCGGATCTTCTTGGCCGCCATGTCCTGGTAAAAAGTCGTGAAATCCTTCTCCTCGATGTTGACGTCGCGGATGTTGTAGATCAGCTGCCATAGCAGGATCAGCGACACCCCGACAGCCAGCCAGACGAGAATATTTTTCAAATTGGCGCTCAAAAGAAAGACCTCCCCCGGGACTCCGCAATTTCTCCCCTTGATTCATCGGCGCAAGCCGGGGATCCCCTTACAAAGTCCGAATTTCATTATACCAGAGCCTGCATCCCAAGTATAAGACGCAGCTGGCAGAATGCAGGATCCATTTATTCTGCGGGGGAGCGGGCCGGCAGGACCTCGATCAGGACGCATTCCGGGGCCTCCGGCCGAGCCGCATGCGTCCTGGCTGGACGGAAGCCGGGAATCCAGACCACGTCGGCGCCGTCGGCCACCATCGGCAGGGCCCCGCGCCGCGACAGGGGCACCCTGCCGTCGATCAACAATTTCTTCACCTTCCGGTGCCCGAAGCCGCCGTAGCGGTCTCCCGGTTCCCTCGAGCGGACGGTGAGCCGCCCCGGAAGGGACGAGGGATCAAGATAAGCCCGCGCGGCGGATTTTTCCCTCAACGTCTTCGGGTCCGGCGTGGGGCAAAGGGTTGCCCGGAAGGTCACCCCGGCTTCCGCTACGCGGCACCCGCCGGGGATCTCGAGGCTGCGGGAAAAGGACGGCCCTTCCGGAGCCGGGCGTTTCCTGAGCACCAGCGTATCGAACTGGCGGATCGCCACGCCGCCCCGCAGGATCCGGATTTCGTCGCCGCTTTGAGCCGACCGGCAGAGCGTTAAAACCGCCTCCAGGTGCCTGGACGTGAGCCCGCGGATCGATCCGAGGCATTCCTTCAAAGCCAGCCGCACCACGTGCTGCTGCAGCGCGGGGTGGAGGGCCGAAAACGGCCCGAGTTCCACGACGACGTCTTCGCCGCTCCGCCGGCGGGAGGTCTCCAGGGCTCTCCGGGCTTCGGCCTCCATGAAGGACCACATTTCGCGCGACTGCCGCGCTTCCCGGGAAAGGGTCTCGATCAGCCGCGGGTTCAGGTGTTTTTCGAGGTACGGCACGAGCTCCAGCCGGATGCGGTTCCGCGCGTGGCGCAGGTCCCGGTTCGTGGAGTCTTCGCGGTAGCCGGCGCCTTTCCGCCGCAGGTATTCCAGGATGAAATCGCGGGAGCACTCGAGCAGGGGGCGGATGACCGTGCCGCCGACGACCGGGTGGATGGCGGACAGGCCTTCGACGCCGCTGCCGCGGATCATCCGGAACAGGACCGTCTCCGCCTGGTCGTTGAGCGTGTGCCCGGCGGCGATCCGGTTCGCGCCGGTCGCGCGCGCGGCCCGGCCGAGGAACTCGTAGCGCTTCTCGCGGGCGAGTTCTTCCAGGTTGCGCTTCGCCCTCGCGGCCTGCTCCCGGACTTCGATCGTTTCGCAGACGCACTGAAGCCCCAGATCGGCGCTCAGCCGGCGCACGAAGTCCTCGTCGGCGTCCCCTTCGGCCCCCCGTATGCGGTGATTCAGGTGCGCGACCGCCAGCGAAAAGCCGAGACCGGGCGCGAGCCGGCGCAGGCACAGGAGGAGGGCGACCGAATCGGCCCCGCCGGAGACCGCGGCGAGGACGCGGTCGCCCGGTTCGACCATGCCGTGCGCCTTCAGGGTCTTCCGGACACGGATTTCCAGCGGGAGCAGCCTCCCGGAACGCTCTTGGTCGCCCATCGCCCCTCCCTTCTACCACAAAAAAAGGGGGACGTCCCACCCGTTTCCCTGTTTTTTTGGATCCGGGGATGCCGGGCGATTCGCCGGAAATCAGGTGAACGGGTGGGACGTCCCCGATTTTTTGCTATAATGCTGGCCTGATTTCAAGGAGAAGCATATGGCCTTCCCGGTTACCCGCTCCAGGCGGCTTCGCATGAACGAGACGGTGCGCGCCATGGTGCGCGAAACGCGCCTTTCCCCCGAACAGTTCGTTCTCCCCCTGTTCGTCTGTCCCGGGGAGGGGGTGCGCAAGGAAATCTCCTCGATGCCCGGCAACTATCACTGGTCCGTGGACACCCTGGTGGAGGAAGTCCGTTCGGCGAAATCGCTGGGCATCGGCGGCATCATGCTCTTCGGCATCCCGGCAAAGAAGGACGACGGGGCCAGCGGCGCCTACGACGAACACGGCATCGTCCAGCAGGCCGTCCGCGCGCTGAAGCGCGAAGTCCCGGGCATCCTCGTCATCACGGACGTCTGCCTGTGCGAATACACGGCCAACGGGCACTGCGGCCTCGTCTCCGGCGAGGAGATCCTCAACGACCCGAGCCTGGAGCTGATCGCGGCGACGGCGCTCTCGCAGGCCAGAGCGGGGGCCGACATGGTGGCGCCGTCGGACATGATGGACGGGAGAGTCGGGGCGATCCGCAAGGTCCTCGACGCGAACAACCTTCAGAACGTCCCCATCCTGTCCTACGCGGTGAAATACGCCTCGGGGTATTACGGGCCTTTCCGCGAGGCGGCCGCGTCCGCCCCCGCCTTCGGCGACCGGCGCAGCCACCAGATGGATCCCGCGAACGCGCTGGAAGCCCTGCGCGAAGTCGAACTCGACATCGAGGAAGGGGCGGACATCCTGATGGTGAAGCCGGCCGGTCCTTACCTCGACGTCATCCGCATGCTGCGCGACCGCTACCCGCATCCCCTGGCGGCCTACCAGGTGAGCGGGGAATATTCCGCGCTGGTGGCGGCCGGCCGGATGGGGTGGCTGGACCTCCCGCGCGTCATGATGGAATCCCTGGTCGGCATTCGTCGCGCGGGCGCCGACATCATCCTGACCTATTTTGCGAAGGAGGCGACGAAGCTCCTGCAATGAGCGCCGCGCGTTCGGCGCCGGGTTTCCCGCGGGGGCCTTCTTCCTCCTGAATGGAGTGAATTCCGTGAATCGCAGATCGAAGATCCTGTTTGCTCGTGCCCAGAAGCGCATCCCCGGAGGGGTCAACAGTCCCGTGCGCGCATTCCGCAGCGTCGGCGGCACTCCCCGGTTCATGAAGTCCGGCAAGGGCAGCCGCGTCACGGACGCGGACGGCGTGTCGTACATCGACTATCTCGGGTCCTGGGGCCCCCTGGTCCTCGGCCACTGTCCCGCCCCGGTCGTGTCCGCCATCCGGAGCCAGCTGTCGCACGGCACGAGCTTCGGCGCCCCGACGGAGAACGAGGTCGTCCTCGCCGAGATGATCGCCGGCGCCGTGCCCTCGATCGAGAAGGTGCGCCTGGTGAACTCGGGCACGGAGGCGACCATGAGCGCCATCCGCCTGGCGCGCGCCTTCACCAACAGGGCCAAGATCGTCAAATTCGACGGGTGCTATCACGGGCACGTGGACAGCCTGCTGGTCCAGGCCGGATCGGGTGTCGCGACGCTCGGCCTGCCGGACAGCGCCGGCGTCCCGGCGCAGGAATGCAGCACCACGATCTCCGTTCCCTACAACGACTGCGACACGCTCGAGCAGGTGCTCGAGCAGAACCGCGCGGAGGTCGCCGCCGTGATCCTGGAACCCGTCGCGGGGAACATGGGGACGGTGCCGCCGGCGCGCGGCTTCCTGCAGCGCTTGCGCAAGCTCACGCGCGAGCACGGCGCGCTGCTGATCTTCGACGAAGTGATCACGGGATTCCGGCTGTCGTACGGCGGGGCGCAGAAGATCCTGAACGTCAGGCCGGACCTGACCTGCCTGGGCAAAATCATCGGCGGGGGGCTCCCGGTCGGAGCCTACGGCGGGCACCGGGAGATCATGAAGTGGATCGCGCCGGAGGGTCCCGTGTACCAGGCCGGCACGCTCTCGGGGAATCCGCTGGCGGTCTCGGCCGGCATCGCCGCGCTGAAGGCCCTGAAAAAGCCCGGAACCTACGCGAAACTGGAGCAGATGACGGCGGAGCTGGTCACGGGACTGGCGATCGCGGCCGGGAAGGCCGGGATCCCGGTTCAGATCAACTCCATGGGCTCGATGTTCACCGTCTTCTTCACGTCTTCGCCGGTGACCGATTTCCGGACGGCGAAGACCTGCGACACGGTGCGCTACGCGGCGTTTTTCCACGCGATGCTTCAGGCCGGCGTCTACTTCCCGCCGTCGCAGTTCGAGACCTGTTTCGTCTCGCTGGCGCACACTCGCAACGACATCAAGGCCACGCTGCGCGCCGCCCAGGAGGCCTTTAAAATAGCGGCCGAGTAGGAGATTGTCTCATCGGGGCAGGACGGGCGGGCCAGCCCGTCCGCGCACTCGCCATCGTGATCCCGCCGCCGCGTCCCGGGCTTGTACCCGAACTCGCCTTCGGTGTGCGGCCCGGGCTAGGATGGGCCACAGCCGAATCCCGGATCCGCCCGCCGTCCCTGATCTCCCCGCCTCTCCCCGCTACCCACTAACAACTGCCTTATCCCTGCGTACGCGTATGGAAACGATCCGGAACCGCTCGATCTTCTCCATCGTGAACGTCAGGCTCCGGAACCGGACCGTCTCGCCTTCCATGAGCAGGCGCCCCGTGAGCGCCTCCATGAATCCGGCCAGAGTCGTGTACTCGGGCTCCTCGGGGATCTTTTCCTCGAAATACCGGTTGAAGTCCTTGACGGGAAGTTTCCCGGCCACGGAGTAGAGGTTCGGACTTAGCTCGCGGATGTCCTCGATTTCCGTGTCGTGCTCGTCGCGGATCTCGCCCACGATCTCCTCCAGCAGGTCTTCCAGCGTGACGATGCCTTCGACGCCGCCGAACTCGTCGACGACGATGGCCATGTGCAGGTGCATCGACTGCATCTGCCGCAGGACGTAGTCGAGGGGCGCGCTGCTGGGGACGAACTGGGCCGGGCGGATCAGGGCCGGCAGCTTGATGTCGTCGGTCTTCTGGACATACTGAAGCAGGTCCTTGACGTTGAGGATGCCCAACGGGTTGTCGAAGTTCCCGCGGTAGACGGGGATGCGGGAGTAGTTGGTCTTCTTGACCAGGTCGAGCACGGCGGGGACGTCCTCGTTGATCTCGATCGCGGTGATCTCGACGCGGGGAATCATGATTTCGCGGATCTGCGTCGCCCCGATCTCGAAGATGTTGTGCAGCATCTCCTTTTTTTCGGAAGGCATGCTCGCTTCGCTCGATCCGGCGATCATGGCCCTGATTTCCTCTTCGCTCGGCCCGTGGGTAAACGGGCTGGCCGTGGAATTCAGGCCGAAGAGGCGGACGAGGCCGTTGGCGATCCAGGACGCCGATCTTGCGAGAGGATAAAGGACCCGGATGGTGATCCGGATGGGCGGCAGGAGGAGGCGGGCAATCTTGTCCGGGTGGGCCGCGGCAATGATCTTGGGCGTCAGTTCGCAAAAGATGAGGATGACGAACGAGAAGGCGATGGATCCCGCCAGGCTGACCACTTCGGAGTATTCGGCGGCCGTGTAGGACGCGAAGCCGTACGCGACGATGCCCGCGGCGGCGATTTCGGCCACGGTGACGCCGAACAGGATGACGCTGAGCAGTCGGTCGGGATTGGAGAGGATGGCCTTGATCGCCTCGGCCTTCTTGTCCCCGGTCTCCGCCTGGTATTTGAGGCGCAGGCGGTCCACCGCCATATACGCCGTCTCGGCGGCGGAAAAATACACCGCCAGCACCATAAATATAGCAAGGAGAACGATATAGAGAAGAAATGGAGACAAGGCTTAAGCGGTTGTCTTCACCGAGCGGGAATAGGCCTCGGACAGCAGACGGTCAATTTGGTCTTCCACCGACTTCTCGTTCAATCCGCGGACGGTCGCCACTTCGCTGATGATGAGCTGTTTGGCGCGGTCGAGCATGCGTTTCTCGCGGAAAGAGAGACTCTTCTTGTAGCTGAGGTATACGAGGTTTTTCAGGACTTCGGCCACCTGGAAGATGGACCCGGTGCGCATTTTTTCGGAGTGGTCCTTGTAGCGGCCCTTCCAGTCGGCTTCGGGCTCGAAAAAATCCTCCTGCAAAAGCCGGAAAAGCCCGTCGACATCGGCCTTTTTGATGATTCGGCGCAGCCCGACGCTTTTCACATTCGCGGTAGGGATCATGACCACGGATGCATTGGAATGAATCCGAAGCATATAGAACTCTTCGGGGATTCCGTTGACGGAGCGGCTGCTTACCTCCTCGATGATGCCCACTCCGTGGTTGGGATAGACGACCTTCTCTCCAATACGAAAATCCATAATGCCTCCGCGAATTGAATATTATATCAGAAATGGCGTCCCGGATCAAAAGAAGCCCGGCCGTTGACTCGCGGAAACGCTTGGGCTACTATGGGCGACCGCATCGGTATTGCGGCATTCCGAACGGCCGAAGTGGCGGAATTGGCAGACGCACGGGACTCAAAATCCCGCGCCCCTTGCGGGCATGAGGGTTCGAC
>CAZTHE010000183.1:0-6260 GCA_964613495.1 uncultured Acidobacteriota bacterium
CGTCTGCACCGCCTCGCGACAAACCTTCATGAACAGGGCGGGTGAAACTCCAGAGCCCGGAACGGGGGCGTGCCCCCGTCCCGGACTCTGGCGATACGGTGTATCGACGATCGCATTCCCAAAATCCGTTCCGGACAGGAGCGGATCCTGACGCGTGCGCATTTTATGATGTGGGATCTCCCGAGGCGCGGGAACCGGTTCGGGATTCCGCTATTCCAGCCGTTTGAAACGATACTTCACGGCCATGTCGCCATAGCCCATTTTCCCGTCCGGCGAAGGCTTCATGCCCTCCATCCCCGGCATTTTCATTTTGTGGTACTGGGGTTCCAGGATGAGAATATCGTTCCCTTCCATGGAACACTTGAACGTCATCGACCCCAGGGCCGGGAAGGCGGATGCCATGTGGTGAACGACCATCTCCCTGCCGTCGAATTCATAGGTCCCGGCATCCGCTGCCTTGGAATTGGCAGTGCTCGATTTTTCCGCCAGATCGCGAATCGCGCTGTAATGCTTCTCGGTTATGAAGATCATGAACGCCTTCGGGACGATCGTTTTCCTGTTCTGGACGGTTCCGGTGTCCATCGTCTCGATCGACCAGACTCCCCGGATTTTTTTCGCGTCCACCGGGGCGGGCTCCTGGGCCCCCGCACGGACGGATGTTAAAAGCAGTACGGCAATCGCGAGACAGAGAGAAGAGGAAACATGTTTCATGAAACGCCTCCCGGGTTGTGTCCCCTATCCGGGGAACAACAATCATCAAATAAAGTATGCGGACAAGGGTTGCCGCGCGGTCCGGGAGGGCGGTCGCTTTCCCTCGCCATGCGGCGATCCGATATCGTAAATGCACGGCTACTATACGGGCTTTTTCCCAAAGATGCATCTCCATAATCATGCAGCCTGGGGCGCCGGCGCAAATCGGAAGGGTACAGGCGATTGCCCGGCAAAAAACGGCCGGGGAGCCGGTCGGCCGGCAGCATTTCCTCAGGGTTCGTAGCCGTATCGGGAGACTCTCCTGCCGGGATCCCCCGGCCGCTGCGGGGGACCGCGAGGCACCCGGGCGTGGCCCCCCGCATTGTCGATGGCTGCTGCGGCGACGGCGTTCCCCCGTGCGCCCCCGCAAGGGTATGGGTTGCACGGTTCCCGCTATTTTCTGATGACGGCTGCAGATTCCCGCTCCGGGGGCGCAGTCTTTCAGGATGCGAGCTTGTTCTCCTTCACGCCCATCCGGGCCCCGGGCTCGCGGCTCCCGTTTGGATTTGCGCGCCTCTTTCCGGCCGCAAGATACCGGCGCAGGTTGCGCAGACCCTGCTGGCTTCTGTGGCGCAGCGTCGAGTAGGGGATGCCGTGATTCATCCCCACGTCCCGCATCGAAGCCCCGGAGCAGTCCAGGATCGTGAGACGCAGCGCCTCGTATTGCTTCGCGGGAAGATGCCGGAGTCCCTCGCGCAACCGGAAGAGCAGTTCCTCCCGTTCCGCCGACCGCTCCGCGGCTTCGATGCAGTCGTGGGGGCTCCAAGTGTCCGCCGCCAGTTGGTCCTCCGCAACGGGGATTTGCCTGCGGCGCTCCAGTTTCCTGCGGTTGAAGCGCTCCATGGCCGCATTCCCGATGGAACGGCCGAGATACATCCGGACCGCTTCCTCGGAAAGAAGCGGTTTGTCGCGCGTCAGCACCCGGCGCACGGCTTCCTGGACGATATCCTCCGCATCCGCCTCGTTCTTCAAAATCCCGGAGATGAACCGCCGCCATTTGTCCCCGTTGCGGTCCAGGATCGTTTCCAGCGCCTCCCGCACCCTCCGGGCACCGTCGTTGTGTTCTGTCTGCATATTTTTTTTGGCTCAAAAACGAATGGAACTGTTTATAGGGAGACATCATGAACACCCCTGTTGTTTCGGCCGGGGGGATTTTATTTCACAAAAAATGCACGAGGGCCCGTGAGCCGGCACCATGTCCCGCAAAAATTCCGCGGCAGCCTCCTGGCCGAACTGGAATCGGCGAGAATGCGGTTGTCCGTCGCGATCGCCCTGGAGGCCAAATCGACGCCGCGGGAGCGCTGGAGGGAGTATCTGGAGACGGCGGAGCAGATGTGCCGGTGCATCAAGAAGCTGCGGAAAGCCGGCGCCGAATCCCTGGGGGATCCCCGGGGGTGGGACGGGGCGTTGGAGACGCTTCAGGACCTCCCGGTTCCGGTCCGGGCCTCGCGCCTCTACGAGATCCTGCAGGAAATCGCAGGCAGGGTCGAATAGGGCGGCCGGGCCGGTAAGTCTTGCATTTCCTTTCCCCTTGAACCTATAATCCGCTTGGATTTACGGAAGGGAACGATGAAAATTCATGCGGTGTATCCCGGGTCTTTCGATCCGGTCACGAACGGCCATGTCGACCTCATCCAGCGGAGCGCGACGCTCTTCGATCACGTAACCGTGGCCATACTGAGGAATACGGAGAAAGTGCCCCTTTTCAGCGTCGAGGAGCGTATCGATATGCTGGAGCAGGCGATCCGCGGCCTCGACAACGTGTCCGTTACCTCCTTCGCCGGATTGCTCGTGGACTACGTCGAACAGGCCCAGGCTGCCGTGATCATCCGCGGCATCCGGGCGATCTCCGACTACGAATATGAATTGCAGATGGCTTTGATGAACCGCCGCCTTTCGAACAAGGTGGAAACCGTCTTCATGCTTCCGGCGGAGTCGTACTCATTTCTCAGTTCCAAGCTGGTCAAGGAAATCGCGAGACTCGGGGGATGCATCGGAAGTTTTGTCCCCGCGGATGTGGAGAAGCGGCTGTACGGCAAGTTCCAGAGGAAATGACGGCCGGCGCCCGCGCCGGTCCCTTTGGCTGCATCGTCGAACATCGAAGGAGACGGATTGACACAGAACACCCCATCCTCCTCTGCGCCCGGAAAAAGCGCGCGGGACGTTCCGGTTCCGGACGCGGTGCAAGAATCCCCGAAACGGCATCGGGTCACCTTCGTGCTGCTGGCGGCTCTTTTTGTCTCACTGTCGGCCGCGGCCGTCTACCTGCATACCGGGCGAACGCCCGGGGCTGAAGCCATCCGGACGGAAACCGATTCCGCCGCGACTGCCGCCCCGGCGAAACCCGAACTCACCGAATTCGTCGGCAGCATCCGGAAGAACCAGACAATCACCCAGGTTCTCCTCCAGCAGGGAATCCCGCTCGACGTGGTCCACCAGATCGTGGAGTGCGCGCGCCCCGTATACGACCTGGCAATGGTCAGGGCGGAACGGCTCTATTCGCTCTGCTATACAAAGGACGGACGGTTCCGGGATTTCCGCTATCGCGTCGACGACGAGCGCTATCTCACCGTGTATCACGACGTGACGGCGGACCGAATGGTCCCCGTCATGAAGAATTTCCGGTATGAGACGCGACTGGAGCATGTTGCGGCCGGTATCGAGTCCTCGCTGTTCGCCGCCGTCGTGGACGCCGGGGAGAAGGACCAGCTGGCGCTGGATCTCGCGGAGATTTTCGGATCGGACATCGATTTCCACACCGACCTGCAGCAGGGGGATGCGTTCCGCGCGCTGGTCGAGAAGAAGTACCTGGACGGACAATTCGTCAAATACGGCTCGGTCCTGGCGGCCGATTTCACGAACCAGCAGAAGGTTTTCACCGGCATCCTCTTCGAGGACGAGCATGGCAAGCCTGCGTATTATGCCCCCGACGGCAAAGCCCTGAAGAAGTCCTTCCTGAAATCCCCGCTCAGGTTCGGGCGCATCACCTCGAAATTTTCGCTGGCGCGCAGGCACCCGATCCTGAAAATCGTGCGGCCGCACCTGGGCGTCGATTACGCCGCGCCCAGGGGGACGCCGGTACAGTCGGTTGCCGCCGGAGTGGTCCTCCGCGCGGGCCGGAGCGGCGCAAGCGGGAACATGGTGCACGTCCGGCACTCGGGCGGCTATGAAACGATGTATCTGCACCTGTCCAGGATCGCGGTCAGGAAGGGGGCGCGGGTTGCCCAGGGACAACTCGTCGGAAACGTGGGGTCCACGGGGCTCTCTACCGGTCCGCACCTGGATTTCCGGATCCGCCACCACGGCAAACCGGTCAACCCGGCCAAGGTCATCTTCCCTCCGGGGAATCCCGTGAAGGCTTCTCAATTCGCCCGTTTTGCCGCAATCAGAGACCGGTACATGGGCGATCTGCAGTCGATGGCCGGGGATTCCAGGCAGGCTTCAATAACGGCCGAATCCGGCCCGGCGCAGTAGTCAGAACCTGTTCCTGCGGTGCCTGGCGCAGCGCGCTGGCCGTAATCCATGGGGGATGCGCGATGAAACTCTGCAGCAACAAGCTTTTGGGCGCCGCGGCCTTTCTTGCCCCGTTTCTGTTTGCCTTTCCGGCCCCGGCGGCGGACCTGACCTTTTTTGCCGGCGGCGTCAATCCCGGCTCCGTGGAATATGAGGATGTCGTGACATCCCTCGACAACAGCCCCGTCTACGGCGTCCGGTTCGCGACGGACTTCGTCCCGTTTTTCGGGATGGAACATACCCTGGCGTTCAGCTCCGATTACCTCTATCCGCGCAACGCGGCGGATATCACGGATGCCGAGGGATTCGTCTACAACAGCAATTTCATCTTCAACATCCCCGTCGGGAAGGCGGTCCCGTATCTCACCGCCGGAGCCGGGCTCGTTCACCAGTACGGCAGCGACGGCCTGCCGGTCGGGACCGAACCGGCATTCAATTACGGCGCCGGATTGAAGTTGCCCAGGCTTGTCGGACCGCTGGGGTTGCGGTTCGACATGCGCGCGTACCGCGTCGGGGGAGTTTCGGATTCGCTCCAGATGATCGAAGCCTCCGGCGGAGTCATGATTTCCTTCGGCAAATAGGCGGCTCGAAACGCGCAGCCGGGGACCGGTCCCCGGCTGCATTCTTGCACGGCGCATCCTCCATGAAGCTGGTAATCATCGCGAATCCCAAAGCGGGGCGGGGGAGGGCCTACCGGGCCCTTTGCCGGCACGTGCGCCAATGGCCGCATGCCGGTTGGGAAGTCGAAATTCTCCCGACGCGCGCCCCGAACCATGCCGGGGAACTTGCGCGGTCCCTGGCGGCATTTCCTCCGGATCTGCTTGCCGTCTGCGGCGGCGACGGCACGGTCAATGAAATCGCCACCGCAGTCCCACAGCCGCCGTTCCCGGTAGCCGTGCTCCCGGCAGGAACGGCGAACGTCCTGGCCAGGGAGCTGCGCCTGCCGCTAAACCCGGTCGACGCTCTCAAGGTTGCGCTCGATGGCTGCGTTCGCAGGATCGACCTGGGATCTCTGGGCGCGGCGAACGGACGCCGGTTCCTGTTTGTCGCCGGCGTGGGATTCGACGCATTCGTCGTTTCGCAGGCGCGTCCCGCGGTGAAAGCCAGGCTGGGAATCGCTTCCTATATCCAGGCGATCGTCGAAAGCCTGCTTCGATACCCCTTCCCGGAATTCCTGGTCGCCGCCGGGGAGCGGGCCTACACGGCGACCAGCTGCCTCGTCTGCAACTCGAAGCGCTACGGCGGGGGGCTGCTTTTCTGCCCCGATGCCGACATGCACGACGGAGCCCTCGACCTGTTGATCCTCGAGGGCAGGCGCCGGATTGCGCTGGCCTGGTTTCTGCTGATGGCGTGGATGCAGCGGCCCATGCGCGGCGCATGGATTCATCGCATCCGGTCCGGAGCCTTCCGGATCGAGGGTCCCGCGGAGGTGCTGGTAGAGACCGACGGGGAGCTCGCCGGTAATCTCCCTCAGGATTTCGGCATTAGCCATGCCTCCTTTCCGTTGATTTTTCCATAAAGACTCGAAGAATCGGGGGGCGCAACCGCCTCCGAAATGCTATGATTCGTGTGCGGATGGCCGGAACCATAGCCCGGCGATCCCGGAGTGGATTCGGATCGGCGGGATCGGTTTCGCCGCGTCCGTCCCCATTTGTCTGGCAGAGACCGCGCGCCATTTTCCGTTCGGGTCCGGGCTCAGCCGGCGGGGAAGCCGTTTCTGGAATCTCGAATTTGGAATCTGGAATCTAAGTTCATCATGTTTCAAGTTGCGATTGTCGGAAGACCGAATGTCGGAAAATCCACGCTGTTCAACCGGCTGTGCGGTTTCCGCAAGGCTATTGTCGGCGACGAGCCGGGCATCACTCGAGACCGCATTCACGGCGACGTTGAGTGGAACGGCAAAAGGATATCGTTTGTCGATACCGGTGGATTGATGCCGGACGCGCGCGAGATCATCCCGGAGCAGATACTCAACCAGGCGGAAACGGCGCTTTCCC
>CAZTHE010000183.1:6270-6568 GCA_964613495.1 uncultured Acidobacteriota bacterium
ACGTCCCGGACCTGGAGATTCATGCCGCTTCCTTTTATCAGTTCGGCACGGAGCAGGTCTTTACCGTGTCCGCCGAGCACGGGCGCGGCACCGCCGATCTGCTGGACGCGATTGCGGAACGGGTCCCGGAGGAACCGCTCGAACCGGACGCGGCTGCGCAGGAGGGGATTGCTGTAGCCGTGGTAGGGCGGCCGAACGTCGGCAAGTCGTCGCTGGTGAACCGCCTGCTGGGCTTTGAGCGCTCGATCGTCACCGATGTGCCGGGCACGACGCGGGACGCCGTGGACACCCTGATCTG
>CAZTHE010000184.1:0-6472 GCA_964613495.1 uncultured Acidobacteriota bacterium
CGCGCCGGTCGGGCAGGCGGGCAGGCAGTCGCCGAGGCCGTCGCAATAGGAATCGGAGATCAGCTTGGCCTTGCCGTCGATCAGTTGGATGGCGCCTTCGTGGCAGGCGGAGACGCAGAGGCCGCAGCCGTTGCAGAGGGTTTCATCGATCGAGACGATTTTGCGTTTCATGCGATCACCAGCTTGGATTTGTCGAAGGAGCGGGCGAGGCCCGCGAGGGTGGTTTGTCTCATGGTCTTGTGAAAGCGGTCGTTTTCGTTTTCGATCAGGCGGCCCAGGGCGCAGGCGTGGCCTTTGCAGATGGAGGGGTTAAGCAGGCAGCGGTGGGGGCGGAGGGGTTCACCGCCGGCGGCCGTGTAGACATCGAGAAGGTTGATGGCTCTGGGATCGCGGGCGAGGCGGATGCCGCCCCGGGGGCCCCGCCCAGTCTCCAACACGCCCGCGTGGACAAGTCGCTGCACAACCTTGGCGAAATGGTGGTACGAGAATCCCAGTTCCCGCGCGATACGGACCGACGGCTGGAACGCACGCCCCCCATCCGCGATCCACAGGCAGACGTGGATCGCGATGGAAAGGCTTTCCGGAATGTTCAGCAGTCCTTGCATCGAATTCGGGGGGATTAATTTGGTATCACAATACCAGAATATGTCAGAAACGCAAACATATGTTTTTCGATTTTTCCAGAATTTGGGCCGGCGTCAGCCGATGCCTTCGAAGAGGACGGTCGAGAGATAGCGCTCGCCGGCGTCGGGCAGGATCACGACGATGGTTTTGCCGGCGAAGGCGTCTTCGCGCGCGAGGCGCAGGGCGGCCGCCGTCGCCGCGCCACAGGAGATGCCGACGAGCAGGCCTTCCTCGCGAGCCAGCCGGCGGCTCATCTCGACGGCCTCGGCGGCGTTGACTTGTTCGACGCGGTCGACGAGGGACAGATCGAGGTTGTCCGGAATGAAACCGGCGCCGATGCCCTGGATCTTGTGCGGGCCGGGCTTGAGCTCTTGGCCGGCGAGCTTTTGCGAAATCACGGGGCTTTCCTGCGGCTCGACCGCGACGGACACGATGGGCTTGGCCTTGGTCTTCTTGATGAAGCGGGAGATTCCGGTGAGGGTTCCGCCGGTGCCGACGCCGGACACGAGCGCGTCGACGGCGCCGTCGGTGTCGTTCCAGATTTCGGGTCCGGTGGTGGCCTCGTGGATGGCGGGGTTGGCCGGATTGTTGAATTGCTGGGGCAGGAAGTATTTTTCCGGATCGGCGGCGACGAGCGCTTCGGCCTTTTGGATCGCGCCTTTCATGCCTTCGGGGCCGGGGGTGAGGACGAGGTTGGCGCCGAACGCCGCCAGCACGCGGCGGCGCTCGAGGCTCATCGTCTCGGGCATGGTCAGCGTGAGCTTGTAGCCGCGCGCGGCGGCGACGAACGCCAGCGCGATGCCGGTGTTGCCGCTGGTGGGCTCGATGATCTCCATGCCGGGCTGGAGGACGCCGCGCTTTTCGGCGTTCCAGACCATGGCGGCTCCGATGCGGCACTTGACCGAGTAGGCGGGGTTGCGGCCTTCCACCTTGCCCAGGACCGTGGCCTTGGCGCCCTGGGTGATCCGGTTCAGGCGGACCAGCGGCGTGCGGCCGATGGATTCGGCGTTGTCGGCGTAGATGCGGCTCATGGCGAACTCCTTAGGTATTGGTTTGCTGCAAAGCCTGGTCGATGTCGGCCTGAATGTCGGCGAGATCCTCCAGTCCGACGGACAGGCGGATGTAGTCCGCTGTCACGCCGGTTTCCCGCTGCTCTTCTTCGGTGAGCTGCTGGTGCGTGGTCGAGGCCGGATGGATCACCAGCGTCTTGGCGTCGCCGATGTTGGCCAGGTGCGAGAGCAGCTGGACGTGGTTGATGAACTTCTTGCCGGCCTCGAGTCCGCCCTGGATGCCGAAGCCGACGAGGCCACCGTAGCCCTGCTTCAGGTACTTGGCCGCCAGCGCGTGGCCGGGGTCGTTCTCCAGTCCGGGATAGGTCACCCAACGGACGCGCGGATGCTTCTGGAGCCACTGCGCGAGCGCCAGCGCGTTTTCCGAATGGCGCTTTTGGCGCAGCGGAAGGGTTTCGAGCCCCAGCAGCAGCTCGTGGGCGTTGAACGGGCTCAGCGCCGCGCCCAAGTCGCGCAGGAGCGTCAGCCGGATCTTCAGGATGAACGCCACGTTGCCCATACCCGGCACGTTGCCGAGGGCGTCCCAGTATTGGATTCCGTGATAGCTTGGATCCGGCTCCGTGAATTCCGGGAATTTTCCGTTGTCCCAGCGGAATTGGCCGGAATCCACGATGACGCCGCCGATCGAGGTGCCGTGGCCGCCGATGTACTTGGTGGCCGACGCCACGATGATGTCCGCGCCGTGCTCGAACGGCCGCACCAGGCCGATGCCGACGGTGTTGTCGGCGACCAGCGGAATGCCGTTATCATGCGCGATTTTGGCGATGGCCTCGACGTAGACCGCGCGGGTCTTGGCGGTGATGGCGTTGCGGAATGCCGCCGGGTTGCGCGAATCGACGAACTTCACCGTGCGGCCCAGTTTAGGGAAGGTGTGGTGGAAGAGCTGGTAGGTGCCGCCATAGAGATTGTTGGCGGCCACGATTTCGTCGCCGAGGCGGGTGATGGCCAGCAGGGCGTAGGTGATGGCCGCCATGCCCGAGGCCACGCCGAGGGCACCGGTGCCGCCTTCGAGCGCGGCCACCCGTGTCAGCCCGAGCAGACCGGTCTTGGTGGCGCCGTAGCCGGCGAAACCCCTCACGGACCGTATGGCCTGGAGCGAGGAGCAGTTGACGATCGCGCCCTGCCGCTGCTTCATCATCTGCCGCATCTCGTATTTGAGGCAGAAGAAGATGCCGGTCAGGTTGACGTCCAGGTGCGCCATCCAGGCATCCGCCGGACTTTCCACGATGGGCTGGACGGGGATGCGCACGCCGTCCGGCCCGATCCCGGCGTTGTTGAAGGCGAAGTCCAGCGACCCGTAGAGCCGGACGGCACGGGCGACGAGGGCTTCGACGTCGGATTCTTTGGATACGTCGCACCTGGCGAAGGATGCCTCTCCTCCCGCTTCCTCGATCAGCCGGACCGTTTCTTCGCCGCCGGTCGTTTCCAGGTCCGCAACGACGACCCTCGCGCCCTCCAGGGCGAATGCCCGGGCCGCACCGCGCCCGATGCCTGCGGCCGCGCCCGTCACGATCGCGACTTTGCCCGCGATTCCCATCCGGTTGTTTTCCCCGTAACGCTTCATGATCCAGCCTCCGATCCGCGTATATAAAAAACCCATATTACTTCCTCCATCGGGGCCGGGCCACGATAATTTGTACCATGGTACCGGCCTGCCTTCAGGGATGTTGACTTTTTCGGACGTGCGGATCTGCCTGTCCAACCGCAAACATGCCCCAGAGAACAGTTGCAGGCGGATTTCTGAAAAATGGCGAATGAAGCGGCTGGATCCGTCCCTGCTGCGCGCAACAACTCGCGGTCCGGGTCACCGCCCTGACCGTGCGCCTTTCCATCGCTTGCATTCCGCGAAGAGCTCCAGTAGTCTGAAAAGTAACCGCCAGCCGCGGGATGCCGCCTGGAATCGTCTCGATGGTGCGAGCGGACATAGCGTGCATGGAACCATCGCTGTCCATGTTAACGGGTGACTCGAGTGGAATGCGCCCGCTTCACCGCAACCGGTTGTGCGCGATGCCGCGCGTTTTATTTCGCCGTTGATCCGCAAGTCCCGGGAAGATAACGACGGGAAAGGTGGGATCGACAGGGAGGCATTCAATATGGAATACATCAAAAACCGGTTTTTCGAAAAAGCCTCGAAACTCGCCGCCGAATATAACGAGCTGAAAAGGGACGCCGGCGACAAAATCATCGGCAACGTGACTGTCGGGCAGGTCCTGTCGGGGATGAAGGGCGTCCCTTGCCTGTTGACCGAAACCTCCGACCTCGATCCGAACGAAGGGATCCGGTTCAGAGGCTTCTCCATCCCGGAAATCAGGGCGAAGCTGCCCCGGCTGCGTGCCGAAGGAGAGCCGCTACCCGAGGGGCTCTTCTACCTCCTGTTGATCGGCGAAATTCCGGACAAGGAAGATGTCCTCAACCTGTCGAAGGACTGGGCTACCCGTTCCCATGTCCCCCAGCACACCTTCGACGTGATCGACGCGCTTCCCAAAAGCGCGCGGCCGATGACTCAGTTCGGGGCGGCGATCGTCAGTATGGCGCCCGAATCGGTTTTCCAGAAAGCGTACCGTTCGGGTGTCGGGAAAAAATATTACTGGGACTTTATCTACGATGATGTGATGAGCCTGATCGCGAAGCTGCCGCGCGTCGCCGCGTATATTTACCGCAGGAACTATTTCAACGGAGACCACATCGAACCGGATCTGAGACTCGACTGGGCCGGAAACCTGGCCCACATGATGGGGCATCCCTATGACGAAGTGAAGCGGTTGCTGCGCCTTTACATGGTGCTGCATTCCGATCATGAGGGAGGCAACGTCTCCGCGCACGCCACCCACCTGGTCGGTTCGGCCTTGAGCAATCCTTACTATGCGCTTGCCGCCGGGATGCTGGGCCTGGGCGGCCCCCTGCACGGCTACGCCAATCAGGACGTCATCTTCTGGATTTTCGAGCTTATGGATGCGCTGGGTACCGATGATCCGACCAGGGAACAGTTGGCCGGCTATGTGCACAGAACCCTGCAAGAAGGCAGGGTGATCCCGGGGTATGGCCATGCCGTGTTGCGGAAGACCGATCCGAGGTTCACCGCGCAGAAAGAGTTCGCCGACAAATACGTCAAGAACGACAAACTGATCAACATCGTGAACAACCTGTATGAAGTCGTTCCCCCGATTTTATCCAGCATCGGGAAGATCCAGAATCCGTGGCCCAACGTCGATGCATATTCCGGTGCGCTGCTCTATCACTACGGGATCAAGGAATACACTTTCTACACCGTTTTGTTTGGGGTGTCACGGTCGCTGGGCGTCCTGGCTTCGTTGATCATCGACCGGTTCCTGGGGCTTCCGATAGAAAGACCCACCTCGTACCCGCTCAAATGGTTCAAGGAGCAGGCCGCGCGCGGAGAGTAGGGCAATGGGACGGGCATGCAAAGGCTCCTCCTTCGTGCGCTTGAATCCGGAGGGTCTGCAGCCGGAACCATCCGGTGCCGGGCGCCGGACGGTGCCGAAAGACAGGAACGCGCGGCGCGGCCCGATTGCCGCCTCCGGACCGGCTTGCGGGAGATCGATTGCCGGATGTCCATCGGATTGCTTCCTTTCCGGATGGCTACTGCTTTAGAATGATTGGGCATTGAAGCCGGATTTGCGGTGTCGATCACAGTCCCGCGATTCTTCCGGGATTATGCAGGGGGAGTGCGTGCTATGGCAGACTTGGATGGAGTGAACGGAACCAGAAGAGAATTCAGAGTCGTCGGGAAGCCGAATCTTCCGGGATTTTTGTCCTGGTCCCAGGCGGCCGGGGTGGCAAAATTCGGCATCGATTATGCCGTTCCCGAAATGCTTGAAGCCAGGTTTCTCAAGAGCCCCTACGCGAACGCGGTGATCCGGTCGGTCGACACTTCGAAAGCCAGAGCCGTTCCGGGGGTGGTCGATATCCTTACCTGGGAGGACGAGGACCTCAGGAAGCTCGACGCCGGGGGGGGATTCATGGGAGGCCCGCCCCAGGCTTTTCTGGACAACATCGCGGACCAGGAAGGGGCCGAGGTCGGCGTCATCGTCGTGGCCGAAAACCAGGACATCTGCGAAGAGGCCCTGCGCGCGCTCGAAGTGGATTGGGAGGTGCTGCCCCATGTCGTGGACCTGCGCAAGGGACGGGAGCAGGATGCGCCCGTAATCCGGCCGGCCCCTCCTTACCCCAAAGGCGGCGGGGGCGGCGGCTCCAGAATGGGCGGCGGCGAAAATCCCCCGAAGAAGGGCAATGTCTCCTATTCCAATGTCAGAGACGGGGACGTCGAAGCCGGATTCCGCGAGGCGGACCACATCATCGAATATGACGTCAATACGGCCGCTTTTTCCGGCCATATCCCCAATCCGACGGGGTCTGTCGCATGGTGGTTCGACGACGCCGTCCACGGCGAAGGGAAAAGCCTGCGCATCGAAGGCATTCCCGCCTGGACCGAGGATTCCATCTCGGACCTGTACCACATCCCCCCGGAAAAGATTTTCCGGGAAGGCATGTTTTTGGGCGGCAGATATTGCGATTGGGGGAACCGCAGGACCCAGCTGATCACGCCCCTGCTCGCCAGGAGGGCCGGCCGCCCCGTCCGCTGCGTCAATAACCGGTACGAGATGTACGATTTCAACCTGAGCCAGCGCTACGTGCATCTGAAGATCGGCTTCAAGAGCAACGGGCTGATTACGGCCATCGACGACTTTTCCATCGCGGATTCCGGCGTCCGGGGCAGCTCCATTTTCGGCAACACGATGGACCAGACGTACGGCCCC
>CAZTHE010000185.1:0-6428 GCA_964613495.1 uncultured Acidobacteriota bacterium
TCCTGCGCCGGGCTCAGGACGGCCCTGCGGCCTTGCCCATGCTGCTCCCGCCACGGATTACACGGATGTAAAATGCCATAATATTCCGTGTAATCCGTGCAATCCGTGGCTATATACAAACTCCTATCCGCGCCGGGCAAGGTCGTTCCGGTAGAGCTCTTCGAGCGCACTCTGCCCGAATTTTGCCGACTCGACACGCGGGCGCAGCCCGCGCTCCTAAACACTCTTTAACCCACCATGCAATCGCGCGCGTGCGAAAGCGAGCGTGGCGTCGGACAGCGGCGGCGTGGCCGAGGCGTGGGCCGCGACATCCGCCCCCATTCTGTTGGCCAGTTCCATCGTGGCCGGGAGGTCCCAGCCGAGAACGGCTCCGAACAGGATTCCCGCGGAACAGGCGTCCCCGGCGCCTACGGGGTGCGGCTGCAGCTCCACTGAAGCGGGCGCGCTCACGTCAAAGTCTCCCTGGCGGCTCAAGGCAATGGTTCCCTCCGCCCCCCGCGTAACCACGATCGCCTGAACGGGGAATCGCGAGAGGAGCTCTTCCATCCCTTTCCGGACCGCGTCCGGCGTCCGGGCGTCCGGGCAGGGGAGTCCCAGCAGATCGAGCACCGTGTACAGTTCGCCGATGTTTGCCTTGATGATGGTGGCCGCCCGGCAGCCGTACTCCACAATTTCCGCGGAATATCCGGCCTCACCCGTCAACGAGTTTATCCTCAGGTTGACGTCGTACAGGCGGATGGAGCGCGGCGCCTGCCGCAGGAAGCTGCGGATCGTGCCGCGGGACATGGGGGACCGCTGGGCCAGGCTGCCGAAGCATACGGCGCCGCATCGGCCCGCCAGCTCTCCGAGGGCCGGTCCGTCAGTTATGTAGTCCCAGGCGGCCCCGGCTTCGATCTGATAACCCGGCTCCCCGTTCCGGATGAAGACCGACACGGATCCGGTCGGGTGGCCGGGGTCCCTGCCGATGTAGCGCGTGGACATGTCCCGCCGGCTCAGGGCTTCGATCAACTCGTCCCCTCTCGGGTCGGGGTGGATGCAGCTCACGACGACGCCTTCGCCGACGCCTAGCCGCCGGGCCAGTTCATGCACATGCACGGCAAAGTTCAGCGGGGCGCCCCCCAGCGTCTCCGTTCCGTCCTCGAAGACATCGAAGAGCACTTCCCCGATTCCCGCGAAGACCAATCGCTTCGCAGCTTCCGCCTTCTCCATCCATACACCTCGTACCGGCCGGGAATTGCCCGGCCGCGGCGCCAAATATGTAAAAGCATTTTTGCATTAAATGCCAGATTATTGTCAAGAAGCAGAACGCGCCCCGTTTGCGAATTCCTGACGGCTTTCGCAAACTGGCCTGTGAGCTATAGTAAGCGGATATCGTTTTTAAACAATAGTTTATTAAAATAACTCTCGAGGTGGGCAACTCCCGGCGCCTAGCGGAGACGGCCAGGCGAAAGGTTGTATTGACATTTTCCCCGCCAGATTTGTAATATCAGCTTCAAAGAGGGGGGGGGCCGTGAGCGAACGCCGAGGCAGATTTCCGGCCGATCATGCAAAGCCGGCACGACAAACCAAGCATCGACGGGTTTTCGAGCATGTTCTGGCGGGCATCGAATCGGGAAGGCTCAAGGAAGGGGAGCGTCTTCCTTCCGAATCGGAACTGGTCCGGCAGTTTGCGACTTCGCGTCCCACGGTTGCCCGGGCGCTGCGCGATCTGCAGAACCTGGGACTGGTCGAGCGCAAGGTCGGGTCGGGCACCTATGTGCGAAGGGCGCGGCGGGCGATCGAATCGTGGCGTTTCGGGCTGCTGATCCCCGGACTCGGGAGCACCGAGATCTTCGAGCCGATATGCGGCCAGCTGGCCCGCCTGGCCCAGAGGGAGCAGCACACGCTGCTGTGGGGCGATTTCGGCGACCGGCGCGGTGAAGCGGATCCGGGACTGATCGAGCAGGTGTGCGACAGCTACGTCCGCCAGATGGTGGCCGGGGTGTTCTTCGCACCCCTGGAGCTGACGGAAGACAAGGACCGGGTGAACCGGTCGGTCGTTGCCGCGCTGGAGGCCGCCCGGATCCCCATCGTCCTGCTGGACCGGGACATCGTGGCCTTTCCGCAGCGCAGCCGCTTCGATCTGGTCGGTATCGACAACCGGCGCGCGGGATTTCTCGTGGCGGACCACCTGTTGGGCCTCGGGTGCTGGCGGGTCGACTTCCTCGCGCGGCCCGGTTCCGCTCCTACCGTGCTGCTGCGTATCGCGGGGTATCGCGAGGCGCTCCTGAGCCGCGGCATCCTGCCGGATCCGGGATGGGTTCACAGCGGCGAGCCCACGGACGAGGACTTTGTCCGTCAGATGGTTGCCGGCGGGGCGACGGCCATCATATGCGCGAACGACCTGACGGCGGCGAACCTGATGCGGACGCTCGAGGCGCTCGGGCTTCCGGTTCCGCTAAAAATCCGGGTGGCGGGGTTCGACGATGTGCGCTATGCCGAACTCCTGCGTCCTTCGCTGACGACCATTCATCAGCCGTGCGCGGATATCGGGACGCTTGCCATGCAGGCGATGCTCGAGCGGATCGCGAATCCGGAGCTCCCCCCGCGCGACATCCTGGCGCAGCCCGCCCTGATCATACGGCAATCGTGCGGGGCTTTCTGGAGTCCCGGCAACTCCGGTCCGGCCATGTAGGGCGCGGTGCCGCAGCCATTTTTCCCACCGGCCGGCCCGCGGAGCGGCGGGCTTTCCGGCAATCACAGGAGACACGCGCATGAGTCAAATCAGGCCGTATGGCATCCCGCTGTTGCTTTTTGGCTTTCTGATTGTGTCTGCCGCCGTGGCGGCGGATCCCGTCCCGACTACGGTCACGATTCACGCGGACCGTCCGGGGGCGACGATCGACAAGAACGTCTACGGGCAGTTTTCGGAGCACCTGGGGAGCGGCATCTACGGCGGGATTTTCGTCGGCGAAGACTCGCCCATCCCGAACACCCGGGGATTCCGCAACGACGTCGTCGCGGCGCTGAAGGAACTGAAGGTCCCGATGGTGCGCTGGCCCGGCGGCTGCTTCGCCGACGAGTACCACTGGCGCGACGGCATCGGTCCGCGGGAGAAGCGCCCGGTGCGTATCAACACCAACTGGGGCGGAGTGCCGGAAAGCAACGCTTTCGGCACGCACGAGTTTTTCGACCTGGTCGAGATGATCGGCGCCGATGCCTACGTGAACGCGAACGTCGGGACCGGGTCGCCGGCGGAAGCGGCGCAATGGCTGGAGTACATGACGGGCGATCAGGCTACCACCCTGGTCCGGGAGCGCAGGGCCAACGGCCGGGAGAAGCCCTGGAAGGTCTCCATCTACGCGATGGGCAACGAGACCTGGGGCTGCGGCGGCAATATGCGGCCGGAGTATTATGCCGACGTCTATAATCAATACGCGGCCTTCATGAAGGCGCAGCCCGGGGCGATGCCGGAGCTGCTCGCGTCCGGCGACCACGACGATCAGACCGTCTTCACGTCCGCGTTGATGCAGAATGTCCGGGGCAGGATGGACGCGATTTCGCTCCATTACTATACGATCCTCGGGCCCCGCTGGGAGAACAAGGATACGGCCACGGGTTTCAGCGAGGCCGGGTGGATCAACACCCTCGCCAATACGCTCCGGATGGACGGCTTCATCAAGGCGCAGGACGAACTGCTCACCTCGTTCGAACAGAAGCGGTTCGGCGGCGCCCCGCGCCGGAAGACGGGATTGTACGTCGACGAGTGGGGCACCTGGTACAAGCCCGAACCGGGCTCCAATCCGGGATTCCTGGTGCAGCAGAACTCGCTGCGCGACGCGGTGGTGGCCGCGGCCAATTTCAATATCTTCCACAAGTACGCCGACCGCGTGCGGATGACGGCCATCGCGCAGACCGTCAACGTGCTGCAGGCGATGATACTCACCGACGGGCCGAAAATGATCCGGACGCCGACTTACCACGCGTTCCGCATGTATACGCCGTTCCAGGACGCGGTATCGCTGCCGGTCGACGTCCGGACGGCTACGTACGCCTACAGCCAGTGGACGGTGCCGCAGGTCAGCGCCTCGGCGGCGAAATCCGGGGACGGTTCCCTGGTGATCGGCCTGGCCAATCTCGACCCGCACAACCCGGCGGACGTCTCCGCCGTGATTGCGGGAGCGCGGGTCCGCGAGGTCCGGGGAGAAGTCCTGACGGCGGAGGCCATGGATGCGCACAACACGTTCGAAAAGCCGGATGCGGTCCGCCCGGTGGAGTTCCGGGGCGCAAAGCTTTCCGGCGAAACCCTGAGCGTCACCCTGCCGGCGAAATCGGTGGTTGTCCTGACGCTACACTAGCCGGACCGGTGTGTGTTTTTTTGGCGGATCGGTGCGATCGAATTATCAAGCTGGAGGGCGCTATGTTGAATCACTGGGGACGTTTGCTTTTGTTTGCGGCCTTTGGGGCCGCTCTTTTTGCGGCGCCTGCGGCAGCGGCTTCCTGCGAGAGCCTCGCCGCGCTGTCGCTGCCCGACGGGAAGATCACGGCCGCGACGCTCGTTCCGGCCGGGGCGTTCACCCCTCCGGGGGGCGGGGGCCCGCTGACGGGCGGGCCGGGCGGCATGGCCGTTTTCAAGGCGGCGCCCGCATTCTGCCGCGTGGCGGCCACTCTCACGCCGACGGCGGACTCCGACATCAAGATCGAGGTCTGGATGCCGGCCGAAAACTGGAACGGCAAGCTAGTCGGGATCGGCAACGGCGTGTGGGCCGGCAACATCAGCTATTCCGCGCTGGCCGAACCGCTGGCGCGCGGCTACGCGGCGGTCGCGACGGATACGGGGCACGTCGGCGGCGGCATGGACGCGAAATTCGCCGTCGGCCACAGGGAGAAGCTGATCGATTTCGGCTACCGCGCCGTCCACGAGATGACGGTGAAGGCCAAGGCTTTCATTGAAGCCTACTACGGGCGCACTGAGGCCCGGTCGTTGTGGGTGAGCTGTTCGACCGGCGGGCGCCAGGGCCTCATGGCGGGATACCGCTATCCCGAAGACTACGACGGCATCTCTTCGATGGCGCCCGCGAATCCGATGGTGGGACTCATGATCGGCTCGCTGTGGACCGGGTACGCCGCGATGAAGGACGACGCGCGCAGGCTCACCATGCCCAAGCTCATGGCCGTGAACAGGGCTTTCGTCGGCCATTGCGACGAAAAGGACGGGCTGAAGGACGGAATCGCCGGCGATCCGGAGCAGTGCCGCTTCGATCCCGGAATGATCCAGTGCAAGGACGGGGACCGGGAAGACTGCCTGACCGCCCCGCAGGTCGAGGCGATGCGCGACATCTACGCGGGCACGAAAAATCCGCGCACCGCGGAACTGGTTTTTGCGGGATTCCCTCCCGGCAGCGAGCAGCAGGTGATGGCCCTGGTCAGCGGGAAGGAGCCCTTCCCGGTCGCGACCTCTTTCTTCCGCGACATCGTATTCAACGACCCGCGGTGGGATTTTAAATCCTTCGACTATGACAGGGACGTCGAGGCGTCCTACAAGGCCGCAGGCGACATCCTCGACGTCCCGAGCGATGGACTGAAAAAATTCATCGAGCGCGGCGGCAAGCTCCTGCTTTCGCATGGCTGGGCGGACGGGCTGATTCCGGCCCCCAACACGGCGGCATTCTACAAATCCATGACGGCAAGTCTGGCTCCGGCCAAGGCGGCGGATTCGGTCCGGCTCTTCATGCTCCCGGGAGTGGGCCACTGCGGCGGCGGCGATGCCCCAAGCGTTACGGACATGCTTTCGGCGATCGATCAATGGGTGGAGACCGGGAAGGCGCCCGAGCGCATCACGGCGAGCAGCGGTCCGAATCAGAGGCCGGTTTCGCGCCCCCTCTGTCCCTACCCGAAAGTCGCCAGGTACAAAGGCTCGGGAAATCCCGACGAGGCGGCAAGTTTCGAGTGCGACGCCCGGTAGTCCCGGAACGCGGAGAGGCCTGCAAAACTGGCCGCTCGAATCAAATCCGTAGTAAGATTGCCCGGGAAACTCCTTTTTGATGACGAAAGGTTTTTGAAATGAATGAAAATCAATACCTGCTGGATTCCCTGTCCAGTGAAGAGTCCTGGCGCATTTTCCGTATCATGGCGGAATTCGTCGAATCCATCGAAATCCTGGCCAAGATCAAAAATGCGGTGACGATTTTTGGCTCCGCCCGGGTTCGTCCGGGGGATGAATATTATCAGAAGGCCGAGATGCTGGCACGGCTTCTGGCCGAAAACGGTTTCGGCGTCATCACCGGCGGCGGTCCCGGCATCATGGAAGCAGGCAACAAGGGCGCCGCCGAAGCCGGCGGCAAGTCGGTGGGGCTGAACATCAAATTGCCTTTCGAACAGAAGCCGAATCCCTATGCCAATGTTCATGTCGAATACAAGTACTTTTTCATCCGAAAAGTCATGTTTGT
>CAZTHE010000186.1:0-6373 GCA_964613495.1 uncultured Acidobacteriota bacterium
TCGAGGAGCTCAACCACCCGATGTTCGACATGTTCGACATGTCCAGCCTGCGCACGGGCATCATGGCGGGATCGCTGTGCCCGGTCGAACTGATGCGCAAGGTGAGCGAGAAGATGTTCATGAGCATCACCAGCGTCTACGGCCTGACCGAGACGTCTCCCGGGATGACCCAGACACGCATCGACGACCCCTTCGAAGTCCGCTGCCAGACCGTCGGCCGGCCGTACGAATTCACAGAGGTGGCCGTGATCAACCCCGAAACCAGGGAGATATGCCGCGACGGGGAGCAGGGCGAAATCTGCTGCCGGGGATACCTGGTCATGAAGGGATACTACAAAAAGCCCGAGGCCACCGCCGAAGCCATCGACGCCAACGGCTACCTGCATTCCGGGGACCTCGGCTACAGGGACGCAGACGGCAATTACCGCATCACCGGCCGCATCAAGGACATGATCATCCGGGGCGGGGAAAACATCTACCCGCGCGAGGTGGAGGAGTTCCTGTACCACCTCGAGGGGATCAAGGACGTGCAGGTCGTCGGCGTCGCCTCGGAGAAGTACGGCGAAGAGGTCGGGGCCTTCATCATCAGGAAGCCCGGCGCCGAACTCGATGAGACCGCCGTGGTGGAATTCTGCCGCGGCAAGATCGCCAGGCACAAAATCCCCAAATATGTCTTCTTCGTGGACAAGTTCCCGCTGACGGGAAGCGGCAAAATCCAGAAATTCAAGCTCAGGGAGATGAGCCTGCAGCTGCTGGAAGCCCGGAACAAGTGATCCCGCTGACAGCGCTGTTTCGAAACCGGAACCGCGGAGGAGCACGCGGATAGGGCTCCCGAAGCTCACTGCCCGGTTGACCCGCCTCCGCGATCTGTGATAGCAGGTAGTTTCGGGGGAAGCCGTGCGTCATTTGCCGGGGACGGATGCCGACGTCATCGTGGTCGGCGGCGGGGCTGCGGGACTCATGGCTGCCGGCAGGGCGGCCGGGGCGGGCGCTCGGGTGCTGCTGCTCGAGAAAACGGGCGGCTGCGGCAAAAAAATACTCGTCAGCGGGAAACAGCGCTGCAACCTGACCAACGCCGCGGATCTCAAGGCTTTCATCGCCATGTACGGGCCGAATGGCCGGTTCCTGCACGGCGCTTTTTCGCGCTTCTTCCGGCCCGAGCTTCTGGAGTTTTTCGAGCGGCGCGGCCTCGCGGCCAAACAGGAACGCGGCGGCAGGATTTTCCCCGTTACCGACGACGCCGGCGACGTCGTAAGAGTCTTTGATGCGTATCTGGCCGAAAACGGCGTCCGCACGCTGTGCCACGCCGGGGTGCAGTCGATAGCCCGCGCGGAGAATTCGCGCTTCGTCGTTCAGACGGCGCGCGGCTCCTTTGTCTCGAGGTGCGTCATTCTAGGGACCGGCGGGGCTTCCTGGCCCGAAACCGGGTCGGCCGGCGACGGCTACTCCCTCGGCGCCTCGCTCGGCCACACGATCGTCCGCCCCAGGCCTGCGCTGGTCCCCCTCGTCGTCCGCGAGCGGAGCCTCGCCCGGTCCCTGGACGGCGTTTCGCTGCGCAACGTGCGTGCCGCGGCCCTCCGCGGGGAGGCCGCGGCCGTGGATCCTTTGCTCGTGCCGGCGCAGGATTACGGCAGGGGCGTGGAGAAGAAGCCCCGGGCGCCGCTTCTCGAAAGCCGTTTCGGCGAGATGCAGTTCACGCGTTTCGGCCTGGGCGGGCCCATCATCCTGCTGCTTAGCCTCGCCGTGGTGGACGCGTTGGACTCGGGCCCGGTGTCCGTCCTGATCGACCTGAAGCCCGCCGTGGCCCGGGAGCAGCTGCGCAGGCGGCTGCAGGCGGACCTGAACGCCTCGGGGAAGCGGCAACTGGCGACGATCTTGAAAGACTACGTGCCGGCGAGGATGGTCGATCCGCTGATCGCGCTCTCCGGTCTGGAGGGTGCCCTGCCGGCGCACCGGGTGGATGCCGCCGGGCGCGAAAGGCTGATCGGGACGCTCAAGGCGCTCCGGTTCAATGTTGAAGCCCCGCTGCCGCTGGCCCGGGCGATCGTGACTGCCGGCGGCGTTGCGCTCGACGAGATCGACCCGCGCACGATGGCGTCCAGGAAACTGCCCGGGCTGTACTTCTGCGGAGAGGTGATGGACATCGACGCCGACACCGGAGGCTACAACCTTCAGGCGGCCTTCTCGACCGGCCATGTTGCCGGGGAAAGCGCCGCGCGCTTTTGCCTGCTCCCGTGACTTTTCCCGCAGCCCGCACACTATCCCGGATCCCGGCCGTCGTTCCAGACCGCACGGCGAAAAACAGTTAACCCCGGATCCCCGTTTTGGCTTAGAATCCGGGAATACGAACGGTATTTCATCCGGCGGCACAGGAAACAGTATGGCGGCAGGGACTCATCCCGCAAGGCCCGGGAGGCGAAGGCGCCCGGCCTCGACGATCCCCGGAATTTCACCCAGACATTCGGAAGGAGGTTGTGCGCTATGAACCGCAGGCAATTCATGAAATACGTCGATCATTTCAACAACCGCAGGTTCGACAAGGTCGTCGGCTACTTCTGCCCGGACGTGACCCTGTCCTATCCGGATAATTTCATGGGGAAGCAGATCCCCGGCCGGACCGGCAACACGCTGCACGGGCCGAAGGCGTTCATCGCCAACTACGAGGCTATCACGGCCAACATCCGCGAAATCCTGAACGTGGGCGCCTTCCTGTCGCGGGGCAGGCAGTTCTGCGTCGAGCTCGTCACCGAATTCCAGGTTTTCCGGACGCCTCCGGCCGGCGCGCCGGGGGCACAGTGGAAAAAGGGCGACACCATCATCATGAACCAGATCGTGCTCTACGATCTGGACGCGAAGGGCAAGTTCAAGCGGATACGCATCTTTCATCACCGCTACCTCACTCCGGAGGAAGCGAAACAGGCCCTGCGCCGCTGAAGCGGACGCCGGAAGCGCCCCTGCCGGCACCCATGCGCCGGCAGGGGCACCCGCATCATTTGACCAAATGGAATAGATCCGTGTCTGGAGGGAGCATAATGAAGGGTGGAGCAATTTTTGCCGCGGTTTTGATCCTCGTCTGCACCGCGTCCTGCCGGCAGCCGGAGCCTGCCGGGCTCACGGCGCTGGATTACTTTGAGATTCAGCAGCTGGTCGCCAAATACGCCCGTGCGATCGACACGTGCTCGAACAACGGCTATGACTATGCGGACCTTTTCGCGCCCGACGGGTATTTCGCGCCGACCATGGACGGCACCGTCGGCGTCAGGTTCCAGGGGAGAGAGCAGCTGGCCGAAGTCTCCGGCGGCGGCGCGAAGGGATGCCGCGACGTTCCCTGGATCAAGGAAGGCGTGCATCACCTGTACGTCAACCACACCATCACGCCCGACGGGTCGGGAGCGACGGGAAAGGTCGACATGCTGATGATCGGGCTCGGTGGGGATCCGAACAGGATCGAATACGACGGGTACTACGAGGACGCGTACGTCCGGACGCCGGCCGGCTGGCGTTTCCAGTCGCGCACGCACCACGCCGTGCTGAACCAGGGAAAAAGGGTGCCGCCGGAGCCTGCGGACCGTTGACGCCAGCGGGGGCCGCGTCCGCACACCCGGTTCCTCCGCCGCGGCTTCGTTGAAATCGATCTCTCCATTCTGCGTGCGTCTTGCCGCGACGAATGGGACGCGCTGCGAAGCCATTCGTTTGCATGGCGCATTGCCTGCCGGCCTGCGGTCTGAATCCAGGTAGCCCGGAGTCCCGCTAATTTTGCGGTTTCCTGCATCAATCCGCGGCATGCGGTAGTAAAATTACCCTCTGTAAATCGGGGATGGTTTAGCGGGGCGGATTTGCCGAAAACAGACTACGGTCCCAGGCAGAAGGCATTTAGCTGCGCCGGGGCAAATTTCCCTTATCGGCATGATTTCGACAAGTACGTCATCCCGGGCGCCTGCAATCCCTCTCTTGCGTGTCGGGTGCTGCAGAAGAGGCTGAACCCCGGATTGCCGCTTCCCTGAAGCGTTATTGTCTGGAAGAGAAACACCGGAGGAGTGTGAATGAGCGGGAAGGCGCAGTTTGAAAAGTTACTATCGCCCTGCAGCATCGGGAAGCTGCGGCTCAAGAACCGAATCATCAAGACCGCGGCGGAAATGAATACGCATGATCCCCAGCATGGCCACATGAACCAGAGGACCATCGACTACGTGGAGGCAGTGGCCGCGGGCGGCGCCGGCATGGTCATTCTCTGGGACGCCTACGTGGATTACCCTTTGGGCGCGAGGATGCCCGACGGGCTGCGCATCGACTCCGACGAATACATTCCGGGCTTCAGGGAACTGGCGGACGCCGTCCACAAACATGACTGCAAGCTGTCGGTGCAGATGATGCATGCCGGGCCCTGGTGCCCCGCGTCGTTTTCCGGGCGCCCGCCCATCGCGGCCTCGGTATTGAGGGTGGAGGTGTATGAAAAACACTGGGGAGACGAAACCGTCGAGGCTACCGTTGCCGATATCGAGGAAATTCAGGAAAAGTTCGTAAAGGCGGCGGAGCGCTTCCAGAAAGCCGGGGTGGACCATCTCGAGGTACATTGCGCGACGCAGCACCTGGGCAATACTTTCATGTCGCGCCACTGGAACAGGCGCCGCGACCAATACGGCCCTCAGAGCCTGGAAAACCGGTCGCGGTTCATCGTCGAAATCCTGCAGGAAATGAAGAGGCGTCTGGGGAAGGACTTCCCGATCGGCGTCCACTATAACGCCGCCGAATATGGGATCGACGACGGCATAACGCCCGCAGAAGGCCGGGAATTCGGGCGAATCTTCGAATCCGCAGGCGCCGATAACCTGCATCCGAAGGCCGACGGCCTGGGCCCGATCTATAAATTGATGAACTGGCCCGACACGGTCTGCTATCCGGAGGCTCCGGTTCCCTTGCCGGAAGGACTCGATGGAAGCGGGAGCGGGACCGGATTTTGGGTGCCCCTGGTCGCCTCCGTCAAGAAGGCCGTTTCCATACCGGTGATCGCCACCGGCGGCATCCATGCCGAGCTGGCGGAGAACATCCTGCGGCAGGGGAATGCGGACTTCATCGGCATGACCCGGCGCCTGCTGGCCGACCCGGAACTTCCCAACAAGGTCGCCGCGGGAAGGCTGGAGGATATTGCCCCGTGCACGCGCTGCCTCTCCTGCCTCGACAGGATTCACTCGCACCCCGTTCCGGGGAGATCGTGCTGCCGCGTGAATGCTTCCCTGACGAGAGAGCGGGAATACGAAATCAAGCCGGCGGTGAAGAGGAAAAAGGTGATGGTAGTCGGCGGCGGACCGGCGGGGATGGAGGCCGCAAGGGTGGCGGCATTAAGAGGGCATGAAGTCGTACTGTACGAGAAAGAGTCCCGACTGGGAGGATCCGTGCCCGTGGCGGCCACGATCAAGGGGCTTGAAATCGAAGACCTTCCGGCCCTGGTCCGTTATCTCGGCACCCAAATTGCCAAACTGGGGGTCAAGATCCATCTGGGCACGGAGGTTAACAGGGAGTTGGTTGAACGGGTCAAGCCGGATGTGCTCCTGTTGGCCACGGGAGGGCTGTATTCCATCCCGGAAATACCCGGGATCGATTCGGGCAACGTGGTCAGGGCCGCCGTCCTGAACCGCCGGCTGAAGAAGTATTTGAGGTTCGCGGGCCCCGGGCTGCTGGCGTGGGCCACGAGATTCTGGATGCCCATCGGGAAAAATATCGTCATTATCGGCGGCGCCATACAGGCCCTCCAGTTGGCCGCGTTTCTGGTCAAGCGCGGCCGGAAGGTCACGGTCGTGGACGCAGCGGAACAAATGGGGGATGGCCTGGTTGAGTTCTATAAGCTGCGCCTGTTCTGGTGGCTGGAGCAAAAGGGAGTGCCCATGTTGTCCGGCGTCAGGTATGAGAAAATAACGGACAGAGGGCTGACGATCACCACCCGGGAAGGAGAGACAAAGACCCTGGCGGCGGATACCATACTGCCCGCTTTGCCCATGGCGCCGGACACGGAGTTCGCCGGGAGCCTGGAGGGGGCGGCCCCCGAAATCTACCAGATCGGAGACTGCGGGAGCTCTTCCCTGATTATCGATGCCATCGGGGATGGTTCGCGCATCGGTAGGGCCCTGTAGCGGATGCAGCAGATCGTTTTAACCAGATAGAGAGGCAGATATGACCCGTGAAGAATTCGACGTTTACCTGCAAAAATTCAACGGCAGAGATTACGAAGGGTTTCTCAAATATTTCGCCGACAATTTCGAGATGGTCCATGTCGGCGGTTCGCTCAAATCCCGGGAATCGGTCATGAAGTTTTATCGCTTCCTTCACGCCTATATCAAGGAAAGCGTGATCGTGGACCGTTTCGTTTCGGACGAAC
>CAZTHE010000187.1:0-6237 GCA_964613495.1 uncultured Acidobacteriota bacterium
CGCGGCATGCCGCGCCCGCGCCCGCCGTTCCCGGCCGTGCAGGGCCTGTTCGGCAAGCCCACGGTCATCAACAACGTGGAAACGCTGGCCAACCTGCCCGTCATCCTCGACCGTGGCGCCGAATGGTACGCGGCCATGGGCACCAGGGGGAGCAAGGGAACCAAGGTCTTCGCGCTCTCCGGCATGGTGAAGCGGACCGGCCTGGTGGAGATCCCCATGGGCACCTCGCTGCGCAACGTCGTGTTCGACATCGGCGGCGGCATCCCCGGAAACAGGAAATGCAAGGCCGTGCAGATCGGCGGCCCCTCGGGCGGGTGCGTCCCCGAGGCGCACATGGACCTGCCGACCGACTACGAAGAGCTGAAGAAATTCGGCACCATCATGGGGTCCGGCGGACTGGTCGTCGTGGACGAGTCCACCTGCATGGTCGACTTCGCCAAGTACTTCATGGAATTCATCCAGAACGAGAGCTGCGGCAAGTGCATCCCGTGCCGCGAGGGAACCCGGCGCATGCTGGAGATCCTCGAGGCGATCACGCGGCCGCGGCACAAGGAAAGCGACCTCGATGCCCTGCTGCGCGTCCAGGGGATCATGCATCTCAAGAAGCTGGCCGAGACGATCCGGTCCACCAGCCTGTGCGGACTGGGCCAGTCGGCCCCGAACCCGGTGCTGAGCACGCTGCAGTGGTTCCGCGACGAATACGAGGCGCACGTGTTCGAGCGCCGCTGCCCGGCGGGCTCCTGCAAGGAACTCGTGGGGGCCCCCTGCCAGAACGGCTGCCCGGTCGGCACCGAAGCCTGGCGGTACGTGGCGCACATCGCCCGCGGTGAGTATGAGGATGCCTATCGCGTGATCCGCGAAGCGAACCCGTTCCCGTCGGCCTGCGCCCGCGTCTGCCACCACCCGTGCGAGCAGGTGTGCCGCGCCGGCGCGACCGGGGGCGAGCCGATCGCGATCCGTTCGCTGAAACGCTTCGTGGTGGACACCGTCACCACGCCGCCCAGGGTGGCCGTGGTCCCGGCGGCCAGGGACGCCGCGCGCATCGCCGTAGTCGGCGCCGGCCCGGCCGGCCTGAGCGCGGCCAACTCCCTGTCCGTCCTGGGACACCGCGTCACCGTGTTCGAGCGCGAAGGGACTGCCGGAGGAATGCTGACGGCGGCGATCCCGGAATACCGGCTGCCCCGCGAGGGCGTGCGGCGCGAGATCGCGGCCCTCATGAATCCGAACATCGAGATGCGTTTCGGACAGGCGCTCGGCCGCGAGTTCACCGTCGACAGGCTGTTCGAGGAGGGCTACAAGGCCGTGTTTGTCGCCACCGGGTCCCACGCCAGCAAGAAGCTGGACCTGCCGGGCGAGGACGTGGCCGGCATTCTCCCGGGCATCCGGTTCCTCAAGGCCTATAACCTGGAGGGCAAGTCGCTTGCCCGCGGGCGCGTCGGCGTCGTCGGCGGGGGCAACTCGGCCATGGATGCCGCGCGCGTCGCCCTGCGCCAGCCCGGAGTCGAAAGCGTGACCGTATTCTACCGCCGCACCCGGGGCGAAATGCCGGCCTACCGGGAAGAGGTCGAAGCCGGACTCGAGGAGGGCGTGATCCTGGAGGAGCTCGTCACGCCGGTGGCGGTCCACAGCAGCGGCGGCCGTCTGACCGGCCTGCGCTCGCTGCGCAACCGGCTGGGAGCCCCCGATGCGTCGGGCCGCCGCAAACCGGTTCCGATCCCCGGCTCCGAGTTCGACGCAGAGCTGGATACGCTCGTCGTCGCGATCAGCGAGGAACCCGAGACGGACGGTCTGGAATCCCTGAGCCGGTCTTCCTGGGGAACGCTGAACGTCAACGAGGAGTCCTTCACGACCAGCCGCGAGGGCGTATTCGCCGGCGGCGACGTCGTGACCGGCCCCAGCACCGTGATCCAGGCGATCGCGGCCGGCAAGCAGGCCGCCGTCATGATCGACCGTTACGTGGCCGGCAAACTCATGAAGGTCCTGTCCAAAGTAAAACTCCCCTCGGTCTACGTGGAACCCTTCATGGAAGTCGACGAGGAGACGGGGGAAGCCTACCGCCTGGAGCTGCCGCTGCTGCCGGTCGCCCAGCGCACCAAATGTTTCGCCGAGGTGGAACGGTGCCCCACCGAGGAGCAGGCGCTGAAGGAAGCGCGCCGCTGCGCGCGCTGCGACCTGGAATTTACGCAGCCGCACTGATCGATTGGACGCATGGATTGAGGTGAACCTATGATTGAAATGCAAGTGGATGGCAGGACGATTGAGGCCAAAGAGGGAGAGACGATCCTCTCGGCGTTGAAGAGGGAAGGAATCCATGTCCCGACCCTGTGCTATATGGAAGGGCTGCTGCCGAGCGGCGCGTGCCGCATGTGCATCGTGGAGATGGAGGGGGCGCCGAACTTCGTCCCGGCGTGTTCCTTCCCCGTGGCTCCGGGGATGAAGATCCAGACGCGCTCGCCCAGGGTGCTGGACGCGCGCAAGACGATTGTCGAGCTGCTCCTGGGCAACCACCCCGACGATTGCCTGTATTGCGTCCGCAGCGGAAAATGCGATCTGCAGCAGCTGGCGCAGAGCATGGGCGTCCGCGAGCGGCTGTTCCGCGGCAAACGGAACGCGAGGGAAAAGGACGTCGCCGGCCCGATCGTCCGCGACCCGGACAAATGCATCCTGTGCGGCCGGTGCGTGCGCGTCTGCGAGGAGGTACAGGGCATCGGGTCCATCGATTTCGTCGGCCGGGGCTGCAGCGCCTATATCGGGACCGCCTTCGACCAGGGCCTGAACGTTTCGACCTGCGTCAACTGCGGCCAGTGCATCATCGCGTGCCCCACGGGGGCTCTTTCCGAGAAATCCTATCTGCAGGAGGTCATCGCGGCGCTGGAGGATCCCACGAAGCTGGTCGTCGCGCAGCATGCCCCCTCGGTCTCGGTCAGCCTCGCCGAGGAATTCGGCATGGAGCCTGGCCAGGACGTCGACGGCAAGATGGTCGCGGCGCTCCGGCGCATCGGATTCGACCGCGTGTTCGACACGTCTTTCGCGGCCGATCTCACCATCATGGAGGAGGCGTCGGAACTCGCCCATCGGATCCAGAACGGCGGCACGCTGCCCATGTTCACCAGCTGTTCGCCGGGGTGGATCAAATTCGTCGAGCAGTTCTATCCCGACCTCCTGCCGAACCTGTCGAGCTGCAAGAGTCCCCAGCAGATGCTGGGCGCCGTGATCAAGAGCTACTTCGCCGAGCGCGAAAAGGTCGATCCGGCGCGGATCGTGAGCGTCTCGATCATGCCGTGCACGGCGAAGAAGTTCGAGAGCGGCCGCCCGGAAATGGCGCCGGGACACGTCCCGGACGTGGATTACGTCCTGACGACGCGCGAACTGGGGCAGTTGCTGCGCATGTACGGCGTGGATCTGCTGGCGATGACGCCGCAGGCCGCGGATACCCCGTTCGGCGAACGGTCGACCGCCGGCAAGATTTTCGGGGCGAGCGGCGGCGTCATGGAAGCGGCCGTCCGCACCGCTCACTACCTGCTCACCGGCAAGGAGATGGCCAAGCTGGACATCCAGCCGCTGCGCGGGATGAAAGGCTCGAAGGAGCTTCGGGCCAAAATCGGCGATCTGGAAGTCGGGGCGGCGGTGGTGAGCGGCCTCGGCAACGCGCGCAAGCTGCTCGAAGAGATCCGCGCGGGCCGGAAGGACCTGCATTTCATCGAAGTCATGACCTGCCCCGGAGGATGCATCAACGGGGGCGGTCAGCCGATCAACGCCGACCTGAACGCCGCGCGTGCCCGCATGCAGGCGTTGTACAAGATAGACCAGACGGAAAAGGCCCGCGTCAGTCACCGGAATCCCTATATCATTCGCCTCTATGACGAATACCTGGGGAAACCGCTCGGCGAGAAGAGCCACAGCCTGCTGCATACGCACTACACCGCGAGGGATCTGGTGTAGACTCCGGGGCGGCGGCGCACGCGCCGCCGCCTGGACAGACCGCAATACGCAATGGAGAGGACGCAAGTGAAAAAGAAGATACTGGTCGTGGACGACGACGTGGATCTCCTCGAACAAATCACCGCGATCCTGACGGCCGCGGGGTATGATGTGACCGCGGCCGAGGGGAGCGCGGGCGGCGAGGAGGCGATTCTCAAAATGAGGCCCGATATCGCCATCCTGGACCTCATGATGGAAGAAAAGGACTCGGGCTTCGTGCTCAGCCACCAGTTCAAGAAGCTGTATCCCGAGCTGCCCGTGATCCTCCTGACCGCGGTGGCCGGCGCTACGGGGCTTTCCTTCGCCGGCCGGCAGGCCGAGGCGCAGTCCTGGATCAAGGTGGACAAGATCCTGGACAAGCCGGTCCGCCCGGAGCAGCTGCGCGAAGAAGTGCGGAGACTGCTCCGCGAGGAGCCCGAGGGCTCTCACGCAAAGCACTAGTTTCGATTTTCCGGGGTTCCCATGCAGGCCAACTGTTTCGTCCAGACGATCAAGGAGCGGTGCCGGGTCTGCTACACGTGTGTGCGGGAATGCCCGGCCAAGGCGATCGGGATCTCCGACGGCCAGGCCAACGTCATCCCGGAGCGCTGCATCGGCTGCGGGAACTGCGCGCGGGTCTGCAGCCAGGGCGCCAAACAGGTGCTGGACGGGACGCACCGGGTCAAGCACCTGCTCGGCCGGGACAAGGCCGTCGTCGCCCTGATCGCGCCCAGTTTTCCCGCGGAGTTCGAGGGGTGCGACTACGACCGGGTCGTCGGGATGCTGCGGGCGCTCGGTTTCCGTTACGTGCACGAAGTCGGGTTCGCCGCGGACCTCGTCGCCCTGCGCTACCGGCAGCTCCTGGACAGCCCGGACACGACGAACTACATCGCCACGACCTGCCCCGCCCTGGTCGGATACGTCGAGCGGTACTACCCGGACCTCGTGCCCCGGCTCGCCCCCATCGTCTCCCCCATGGTCGCGGCCTCGCGGATCGCCCACCGTCTCTACGGCCCCGACGCGCCCGTGGTGTTCATCGGGCCCTGCATCGCCAAGAAGGGGGAGGCGGCGAGCGCGAAGCTGGAGGGGGACGTCGACGCGGTGCTGACGTTCGGCGAACTCCGCCAGATGCTGCAGGAATCCGACATCCGTCCCGAGTCCGTGGAACCCTCGGATTTCGATCCGCCGCACAGCGGTCCCGGGGGCCTGTTTCCGGTCAGCCGCGGGTTGCTGCAGGCGGCCGGGATCCAGGAGGACCTGATGACGGGCGAAGTGATGGCGACGGACGGGCGCACCAACTTCGTGGAGGCCATCCAGGCCGCCGCGTCGCACAGCATGGAGGCGCGGCTGCTCGAGATCCTCTGCTGCAACGGCTGCATCATGGGAGCCGGAATGACGACGACGGCGCCCCTTTTCCGGCGGCGCAGCCTCGTCGGGGGCTATGTTCAGAAGCGGTGGGACGAGGACCGCAAGCGGCGATGGGAGCAGGACATCGCGCGGTTCTCCGACATCGACCTGTCCCGCGAATTCGGCACCTACGACCAGCGATACGTCCCGCCGTCCAAGGAGGAGATCTCGAAGATCCTCGCGCGCATGGGGAAGGTCAAGCCCGAGGACGAGCTCAACTGCGGCGCCTGCGGCTACGACTCGTGCGTGGAGCACGCGATCGCCATCCACCTGCGCCTCGCCGAAACCGAGATGTGCCTGCCGTACACCATCGACAAGCTGCGCGATACGGTCAAACAGCTGGCCGTTTCGCACCAGCAGCTCGTCAGCACCCAGGAGGCGCTGATGCACTCCGAGCGCCTCGCGAGCATGGGACAGCTGGCCGCGGGCGTGGCTCACGAGGTCAACAACCCGCTCGGCATCGTGCTGATGCATTCCCACATGCTCCTGGAACAGGCGGACCAGTTTCCGGACTGGAAAGAAGACCTCGACATGATCGCCGAACAGGCCGACCGCTGCAAAAAGATCGTGGTCCGGCTGCTCCACTTCGCGCGGCAGAACAAGGCCGTCTTCCGCACCGTGGACATCTGCAAGCTCATGCAGCGGGCGGTCAAGGCCTACCCGTTCCCGTCCTGGATCGAGACGCGCATCGAGTCGTCGATCGAGAACCCGAAGGTGGACCTGGACCCGGACCAGATCAACCAGGTGATCACCAACCTGTTCAGCAACGCGTGCGATGCGATGCCGGACGGAGGCGGCCTGTGCATCACCATCGGCGGCAACGACCGCGAAATCTGGTTTTCGATCAAGGACACGGGCACCGGAGTCTCC
>CAZTHE010000188.1:0-4538 GCA_964613495.1 uncultured Acidobacteriota bacterium
CTCGAACAGCCCGAGCCTGAACTTCCACAGCAGCATCGGCGCCACCAGCTCGTCGATCTGCGACTCCCGGAGAATGCCCTTCTTCACCAGCTCGACGATGCCCGGGTAGCAGTCCCGGTCGGGCAGCTCGATATTCACCCCGGCCCTGACGGCGAGCGCCGCCGCCTCCTTTCCGTCCGCCGCCAGGTGGTTGCCGAAAAGCTCCGGACGCTCGTGCAGCTCGCGGACGGCGTAATAATCGGAAACGACGTATCCCTTGAACCCCCACTCCTTGCGCAGCACGTCGCGCAGCAGCCACTTGTTGGCGTGCGAGGGCACCCCGTCGATCTCGTTATAGGAGGCCATGATGCTGATGGCGCCGCCCTCCCGGATCGCCTGTTTGAACGGCGAAAGAAAAACCTCGCGCAGCAGGCGCTCCGACACGTTGACCGGGGCGCAGTTCGTGCCCGACTCCGGCTGCCCGTGCGCCGCGAAGTGCTTCAGCGTCGCGATGACGTGCTTCCGGTCCCTGAATGTGGCGTCTCCCTGGAATCCCCGGACCGCGGCGATCCCCATGCGGGCGACCAGGTGCGGGTCCTCGCCGTAGGTCTCCTCGACGCGCCCCCAGCGCGGGTCGCGCGCCACGTCCACGACCGGCGTCAGCGCCTGGTGCGTCCCGCGGACGCGCGCCTCTTCGGCCGTCGCCTCGAACACGCTGCGGACCAGCCCCGGATCGAACGTGGCGCCCAGCCCGATCGGCTGCGGGAAGCTGGTCGCATCGACGGCGGCGAGGCCGTGCAGGCATTCTTCGTGAAAAATTACCGGGATCTTGAGCCGGCTGTTCTCGACGAAGAATTTCTGGATGGCGTTGGTCAGCTCCGCCATTTCACGCGCGTTTTTGCCCCGGCCCGCGTCGCTCGGCCTGCCGACCTGCCCGAGCCCCAGGCGGTTCCTGAATCGGGCCTTCGCCTTCTTCGGGTCGAAATCGCCGTTTTCATCGAGCATCGTGCCGCTCTTCTGTTGCCAGATGCACAGCATCTGCGCGACCTTCTCTTTCAGCGTCATGCGCGACAGCAGGTCGCGCGCGCGGCGCTCCGCGGGAAGGTCCGGATTCAGATATGCGGCTTTGCCGCGTGCCCTGCGTTGCGTCCCCATGAAAGTCCCCTCTCTGTTAAACCCGCCGGAACCGGGTGCGCCATCTCCCGGATTCGAGCGCACCGGCCGCGTCAGCGGGACGGAATCCGGCGGCCCCGGGTTCAAGCGCCCGCGTTCGAAAACACCGATCGGACGGCCGGGTAGACGCGGCGGTAGGCCGCGTAGCACGCTTGCATCCGCCGCACGGCCTCCGGCTGCGGGGCCACGCGGTGGGCGACGCGCACGGCCGCGCCGCACGCGGCGTCGACCGAACCCCATATCTTCGCGCCCACGCCCGCCAGGATGGCGGCCCCGTAGGCCGCGCCCTCCTCCGCTTCGACGATTTCCACCTCGCGGCCGTACACGTCGGCCTGGATCTGGCGCCACAGCGCGGACCGGGCGCCGCCGCCTCCGAGGCGGACGCTCTTCACCGGTACGCCCATCTCTTCGAACAGGGTAAACGAGTCGCGCAGGCTGAACGCGACGCCTTCGAGGATGGCGCGGACGATGTGGTCGCGCGTGTGCGACGCCGTCAGGCCGACCAGGGCCCCGCGCGCGTTCGGATCGAGGTGCGGCGTGCGTTCGCCCATCAGGTAGGGTGCCCACAGGAGGCCGTCGGCCCCCGGTTCGACGCGGGCCGCGCCGTCCGTCAGCCGCTCGTACGGGTCGCGCCCGTCGTCGTCCCCCGCCCCGAACCGGTCGCGGAACCAGCGCAGCGAAAGGCCCGCCGCCTGCGTCACGCCCATGACGTGCCAGCGCCCCGGGACGGCGTGGCAGAACGTGTGCAGGCGTCCCCGCGCGTCCAGCGCGGGCGTGTCCGTCGCCGCGAACACCACGCCCGACGTCCCGATCGTGGCGCTCACCGCGCCGGGGGCGGCGATGCCCATCCCCGTCGCCCCGGCCGCCTGGTCGCCCGCCCCGGCGACCACGGGTGTCCCCGCCTTCAGCCCCGTCGCCGCGGCGCCCGTGGCCGAGACCGCGCCGCACACGTCGGGCGACTCGTACAGTTCCGGGAGGACCGACGCGTCCATCTCCGCCGCCTCCAGGACCTCGCCCGACCAGCGGCGGTTCGCGACGTCCAGCAGCAGCGTTCCCGAGGCGTCCGCCACGTCGGTCGCGCGGCTGCCGGTCAGGCGGAAACGCACATAGTCCTTGGGCAGCATCACCGAGCGGACGCGGCGCCAGTTCTCCGGCTCGTTTTCGCGCACCCACAGGAACTTGGTCAGGGTGAAGTTCGGCAGCGCCGGATTGCACGTCAGCCGGATCAGGCGGTCCGCGCCGACCTTCCGGGTGAAGTCGCGGCACTGAGTCTCCGTGCGGACGTCGCACCAGATCAGCGCCGGACGCACGACGCGGTCCGCGGCGTCCAGCATCACGGCGCCGTGCATCTGGCCGGAAAAGCCGACGCACCCGACCGCGTCGCCCGCAAGCCCCGCGGCGGCCAGCGCCTTGCGCACGGCGACGCCGCAGGCGCGCCACCAGTCCTCCGGCCGCTGCTCCGCCCACCCGATCCGCGGCGAAGCGAACGGCTCGTGCTCTTCCGTGGCGGACGCCACCACGCGCCCCGTTTCGTCGATGAGGAGCGCGCGCGTGCCGCCGGTCCCAACGTCTATGCCGAGTACCGCCATGTCTTTCTCTCTCGATAAAGGGGCCTTCCGCCGCCGCGGACGGCCGCACTCGCGCCGCGTCCGGACGGAGGCGCACGCAGCCGCGCGACGGCCCCGGTGCCGGGCATCGGGGCGGGGTCCGCGGAAAGCCCTGAGTCTGTTTTGACGGGGAGCTATAGTAGCACACTCCGGCTCCCGCCGGGTGCGCGGTGAATTCCTTTTCGTGCCGCCTGCCGGGACGGGCGGCGCCGGGCATTCGCGGAATTTCCGATTCAGGCGGCGAAGCGCCGGAATCGCGACAAATCCGGCGCCGCCTTCAGGAGCGGCGCCGTTCGGAGTCCCGCGGCGCGGGCTCCGCGCTCACGGCATCGAGTCGAGAATGCCGGTGGCGGTCGAAACGGGCACGTCTCCCGGCTTCCCCCACAGGCGCGCGGCATAGCTTCCGGGCGATCCGCTCAACTTGATATACCAGACGCCGGTGCCGGGACGCCACACGGCGGGATCGGTGAGCCCGTCGCCGTCATAATCGCCCGGGACCGGGATGTCCCCGCTCGTGCCCCAGGACGTTGTCTTATACCCGCCCCGGACCATCATATACCAGACGCCGGTGCTTGGCCGCCACACCGCGACGTTGACGTCACCGTCCGCGTCGTAATCCCCCGGGACCGGGATGTCCCCGCTCATCCCCCATTTCTGCGCATCATACCAGTACGATGAGTAGAAAATGTACCAGATGCCCGTGCCCGCTCTCCATACGGTATAGTCCATCCGTCCCTCGTGAAGGTAGTTGCCCGGGACGGGGATGTCCCCCGTCATCCCCCATTTGGCGGAGGTATAGGAACTCGGCGACGCGCTTGGCCGCACGTACCACACGCCGGTGCCGGGGCGCCACACCGCGCGGTCGTCCCTGCCGTCGCCGTCGTAGTCGCCCGGCACCGGCACATCCGATGCGATGCCCCACGACGTGGCGGTGTACCCGCCGGTCGCGCTGGGACGGATGTACCAGACGCCGGTGCCCGGCCGCCACACGGCGATATCGCTCTTGCCGTCGCCGTCGTAGTCGCCCGGAACGAGGACGTCGCCCGCCATCCCCCATGTCGTGCCGGTATAGCCGCCGGCAGGGCCGCTGCGCAGCGTATACCAGACCCTGTTGCCCGGCCGCCAGACGGTGAGGTCGCTCCTGCCGTCCCCGTCGAAATCCGTCGGGTCCAGCGGCGCGAGCGCGTCCACCTGCATCAGGAGGCGATTCAGCTCCGCCGCCGTCATCGCCGGCAGAATCCCCCCGAGCGCCGGGTCCGGGTAGGAACCCCTCTTGATCAGCTTCCCCTTGAACGCCGGGAGGAAGCTCCTGAGGTTCTTGGGATTGTCGAAGAACTGCGTGAGGTCCACGGTCGTGTTCAGATCGCCGATCAGGGTGGGGCCGCTCAGCGCGTCGCTCCACTGCTCCAGCGCGGCGGAGAATTCCGCCGCCTCCCCGGCATCCAGCGTGATCAGGTCGTTCGCCTGCGCGTCGCTCTCGCCGAGGATGAACTGGATCGACGCGGCCAGCTGCTCGATGCACGCCCCGACGCTCGCTTTCGCCTCGGTCAGCCGGTGGGCCGGCAGCAGGGTCATGAGCTGGGGGTAGGGCTGGACGAGGTGCGTCTGTATGCTGAAGCCGGGACCGTTGAACAGGGAAACGACGGCATCGATATCCACGTTGAGGTCGTATGCGGAAAATATGTACAGCCCCGCCTTGGCCAGGTGCAGGCCGCCGCGGACGACCAGCACGTCGCCGTAATCGATCTCGACCGGCGCCAGGATCCGGTATTCATATTC
>CAZTHE010000188.1:4548-6102 GCA_964613495.1 uncultured Acidobacteriota bacterium
CGACGAAAGGTTCAGGTTGGGGCTCACCGTGAGCGTATCTTCCGTGTTGGATACGATGCTGTATTCGGACCCGTTCACGGCCAGCGTGTAGCCGACCCACTCGTCCGTGTTCCACCAGCCGGAATAGGTATAAAACGTGTTCAGCCCCGAGCGGATCCCCTCTCCCGACTCGAAGGTCCACGGGTATTCGGTCTGAAAGCCGCTTCCCACCTTGCCCAGGTTGCCGAGGGCCCCGTCGATCACCGGAACCACGTCCTCACTGGCGAAGGTCTGCAGCTCCGTCCCGGTGGGCGAATCCGCGGGCAGCAGGATGTCCCCGTAGGCGTTCCGCTCGAAGTCGGCCTGCCATTGAAAGATATCCCGCCCGTCCGCGGACACGCCGGCCCGGTCGAGCAGCGTGTTGAACGCGGGGGACTGCGATATCATCATGACGCGGGTCAGGGCGTAGAAGAAATTCGCCCCCTGGTGGCTCGAATCGAGAGACAGGGCGCTCTGGAAATTCGCGTGCGCCGCGGCCAGGGAGCCGCTGGCCAGATCCGTCTTCCCGAGTTCGACGTATTGGTCGGCCGTCTGCGAATGGCCGGGAGCCGGAAACCCGAGCAGAAAAGCGAAAATCAGGGCCAGGATGCCCGCAAGACGATTGTCTCCGTGGATTCTCATTTTTTCACCCCTTGACGTTTCGGTCGGCGGCGCCGCTCATTTAGCGACTCTGGCCGTCACCTTTTTCAACAGATAATCCGTCTCCAGTTCCCTGCCTTCTTTTTTCTTATTTCCTATGGTCAGGATGTAAGGATCCCTGACGCGGAACAGCGATGTCTTTTTGTCCCATCGGATCCTGTGGGCGATGAGGCTGCCGTTTTCGGCGGCGTCCAGCGACGCGTGGCCGGTAAAAATAAGGTCCCCGGTCTTGCGGTCCATCGTGGCGCGGTCGCTGGAAATACGAAATGTCCTTTTTCCTTTTTCCCACAGGTTCAGGGATATTCCCATTATATCCAGAATCCCGATTTTCCTGCCGCGAAAAAGCAGCTCTTTTCTCATGTCGGCGAGAGGGCCCTCCAGGGCGCGTATCCCGAACGGTTCCGGTCTGGCCGATGACCGGGGCGCATCCGCCTCCTCGAAGAGTCCTTCGGCGAAAAAGTTGATGGCCACATTCTGAAAGCGGGCGACCCGCAGCGGCCCGATCGCGAAGGGGCCTACTTTGGCCCTCTCGACGGAGAACCGGTCGACCGACGCTTCGTACACCTTCCTGCCCGCGCGCGAGCGGGAGATCTTCCACCCTTTGGCGGACGCCAGTGGGGCCGATTCGGACGATTGGGGTGTTTTGCGGTGGCGGCAGGAATCCGGGAGAAGCCACCAGGTCCCGGCGCCGGCCGCCAGCCACAGCGCGACGATGCCCCATATCAGAAATCTTTTTTTGGCGATGCGCATACGCCCCTTCGGTCGAGTTCGAGAATCGTGTCCGGGATGGCGGCAACACTATCACAACTTGCGGCGGCGCGTACCCGGTTTTTGCGGATTTTCGCGCTTGACGGGTTTCGGCGCGGAATTGCATGA
>CAZTHE010000189.1:0-6097 GCA_964613495.1 uncultured Acidobacteriota bacterium
GTGATCTGATCCATGGACTTTCGAGTCGCTTCGAGCGGGGCGAGCCCCTCCTCCGACATGATCCGCTCCACGTTCTCCACGACGACGATGGCGTCGTCGACCAGGAGCCCGATGGCCAGGATCATGGCGAACATCGTCAGCATGTTGATGGAATAGCCGAAGGCCGAAAGCACGCCGAACGTTCCCAGGATGACCACAGGCACCGCAATGGTCGGGATCAGCGTGGCGCGCATGTTCCCGAGAAAGAGATACATGACCAGGAACACCAGGATAATGGCCTCGATGAGAGTCCGGACGACTTCACCGATGGCCGCCCTGACGAACGGGGTCGTGTCGTAGGGATAGACGACCTTCATCCCGGGCGGAAAGTAACGCGACATTTCCTCCATCGACGCCTTGACGGCATCGGCCGTTTCGAGCGCGTTGGCCCCCGCCATCTGCCGCACGGCAAGTGCCGCCGCCGGATATCCCCGGTTGTAGGTGAGCCGGAAAGACGAGAACTCGGTCTCCAGCGAAGGCCGCGCGACGTCTTTCACCCGGACGACGGAGCCGTCGGGATTGTTGCGCAGCGGGATGGAGCCGAACTCCTCCGGAGTCTTGAGAAGGTTCTGGACGGTGATGGTGGCGTTCAACCGCTGCCCCGGCACCGCCGGCGTCCCGCCGAACTGGCCGGCGGAGACCTGCACGTTGTGCGTCCGTATCGCCGCGATGACGTCGCTCGGCGTCATGCCGAAACTGGTCATTTTGTTGGGATCCAGCCAAAGCTTCATGGCGTACTGGGAGGCCAGGGATTCCACTTCCCCGACGCCGGGCACCCTCGCGAGGGAAGTCTGCAGCTGCGAAATCGCATAATCCATCAAATCGGCCTGGTCCAGGCTTCCGTCCTCGCAGGTAAGCGCGACGATCAGGAGGAAGTTGCGCGTAGACTTGCTGACCGAAAGGCCCTGGCGCTGCACGGTCTCGGGCAGCGTCGGCATGGCAAGCTGCAGCTTATTCTGCACCTTGGCCCAAGCCAGGTCCGGATCGGTGCCGGGCGCGAAGGTAAGCTCGATGCTTCCCGTCCCCGAGGAGGAGCTCTTGGACTGCATGTACAGCATCTGGTCCAGGCCCGTCATCTTCTGCTCGATGATCTGAACGACGGTGTCTTCCACCGTCTTTGCCGAAGCGCCGGGGTACATGCCCCGTATCGAGATGGAAGGAGGCGCAATCGGGGGGTATTGTGAGACGGGAAGATTCACGATCGCAATGACGCCTGCCAGCATCATGCCGATCGCGACGACCCAGGCAAAAACAGGACGATCAATAAAAAATCTGGCCATGGGTCCCCTCCTACCTGGTTTCCGTTAGAGGTTGCCCCGGTGCGGCAGGCGGTTCGAACGGGACTGCTCTGACCGTGTCGCCGGGACGGACGTTCTGATTCCCCTCGACGATAAACCGGTCTCCGGGAGCCAGGCCCTGAGTCACGAGCCATTTATCTGCGATCGCGCGGTCCAGAGTCAGAGGCCGCTGCTCGACCTTCCCCGAGCTGTCCACTACGAGCCCGACGGGATTCCCCTTCGGGTCGCGATTCACTCCCTGCTGCGGCACCAGGATGGCCTGCTCCCTGACTCCTTCTTCCACTGAGGCCCGCACGAAGGTGCCCGGAAGAAGGACTTGCCGTGGATTGGCAAACACGATCCGCAGGGTAACCGAACCCGTTGTGGGATCTACCGTGACATCGCGGAACTGGAGCGTTCCCGTCAGCGGGTACTCGCTCCCGTCTTCGAGAAGCAGCTTCACTTTTCTCTGGCCGCCGCCGCTTCGCTTCAACTCGCCGCTCTCCATGCTTCTGCGAAGGCGAAGCAGTTCGGCGTTCGCCTGTGTCACATCCACGTACACGGGGTCCAGTTGCTGAATCACCGCCAAAGGTACCGGCTGATAGGCGGTTACCATCGCGCCTACGGTGATGTTCGATTTGCCGATGCGCCCGGAGATGGGCGCCTTGATCGGCGTGTAGGAGAGATCGATCGAGGCCCGCTGCATGTTCGCCCGGTTCACTTCGACGGCCGTCTTGCGCACCGACAGGTTCGCCTCGGCCTGCTCCAGGGCCGCCCGGGCGTCGTCATGGTCCTGCTGCCCGACCGCGTTGATGGCGGCCAGCCCTTTGAGCCGCTCCGCGCGGGCCCGCAGGGCCGGCAGATTTGCCTGCGCCAGCGCGATTTCCGATTCTGAAAGGGCGAGCGCGGCTTTAGCCTGGTCATAGGTTGCCTGGTATTGGGTGGGATCTATCTGGTACAGGACATCGCCCTGCCGGACATAGGCCCCTTCCTCGAACAGGCGCTTCTGCAGCAGGCCGCTGACCTGCGGACGGATTTCGGCAACCAGATAGGCGTTGATCCTCCCCGGCAGTTCGGTTTTTAAAACCACGCGCTCGGTTGCCACCGTTACGACGGCCACCTCGGCGGGACCCGCGGCCGGAGGCGCCTGCGTCGCCTTACAGCCCGCCAGGAGCATCCCCGAAAAAATGCAAAGTGCTGCAAAAGTAAACCTGAACCAGTTTTTCAGCGGCATATGAAAACTCCTCAAGACGACGATCGCTGCCCAAGCCAAAGGTATTGATCATAGCAACCTTCGTGCCACAAGGGCTTCCTTGGGTAAAAAAATGCGGGGAAGGGGCAAGGCACACCCGAATTCGACGCGCAAGCAGGTAGAATACCTAAGATATCACGATATTTGCAGCAAATTCTATCCGGCCGCCCGGCTTTTAACTCCAGAACTATCCTGATCTCCGGCACAGCGATCCATTGAATCCGAGTGCCAGATATTGGCACATGCCAATGGCAAATGCCAACCGCCGATTCGAATGAGCCGGGATCGCGCCCTGCCGCGATTTTGCAGGGAATCGTGAATAATCCTATATATTACATAATTTTGGCAGGTCACCGATCCGTCAAATCTCCGGTGCGGTCGAAGAGTCCATGCCCGCAATATGCGTGTCAGTGTACATCTCGGCAGTTTGGCGTTTATTGGCACGGCGTTTGCTCAACAAGTGGGATATTCCCTTTCCCGCCTGCCGAACAGAAATGGCGGGCGGGGCGGGATGGTGTATGATGAAGGATGTGAGCGCAGACAAATCCTCCCTGTACCAGGCATTGTTCGAACTGTCCCGGTCCATCTCCGGACACAACGACCTCGCCAGCCTCTGCCGCGCACTCTCCGGTTCGCTCAAGCGTGTATTGGCGTTCGATCTCCTGGGCCTTTTTTTCCACGACGCCCCTGCCGGCGAGTTTCGCATGTACTGGCACGGCGTCTCCGGAAGGATCGGGGACCGGAACGGCAGGCGGATAGTGCCGCTGAACGACAACCCGGCCGGCTGGGCCTGGCGGCAGCAGCAACCGCTCTTCATCGCCAGTCTCGCCGAGGAAACGCGATGGCCCGAACTGCTCGGTCCCGCGCGTGAATTCGGGCTTTCCTCGCTTCTGTTCGTCCCGTTGACGACCGGAAGCCGCCACCTGGGCGTGCTGGCGCTCGGCTTTCTGGATCCCTCCGGGGCAAACCCCGAGGAGATGGATTTTGTCCACCGGGTAGCTTCCGAATTTGCGGTCACCATCGATTCCTTTCTGACCCGGCAGCAATACCTGCGGGAGCGCGACCGGCTGCAGGCGCTGTTCGACCTGACCAACGGGCTGGTCTCGAAGCGTTCCCCCGACGAACTCTTCGCGGCCACCTCGGAACAGCTTCATAAAATAATCGAATTCGACCTCGCGGCGCTCACCGTCCTTGACAACAGGACGGGGGAGTTGATGCTCGGCAGGATTTACACCGACCGGGATTTAGGGCTGCCGCCGAACCGCGTGTCGGCTCGGCCCGAGGGCCTGCCGGCGGCCGAGGCCCTGTCCACGGGAAAGCCGGTCCTGCTGGACGGCGTCGATTTCGAGCGGTTTCCCTCACCACTCTACAAAAAGTGGGTGGAGGCCGGCTTCCGGTCCTCCTGCTCGATCCCGCTGGTGACGAGGAATGCGACGCTGGGCACCCTGGAACTCGGCAGGATGAGCAGCCAGCGTTTCGGCGACGACGATGTCGAACTCCTCGTGCAGATGGCGCGCCAGATCGCAATCGCCCTGGAAAACTCCCTCGCCTACCGCGAGCTGGCGGAGATGAAGGAGAGGCTGACCGTTGAGAAGCTGTACCTCGAGGACGAAATACGGTCCGACCGGAACCCGGGAGACATGATCGGCGAATCGCTCGCCTTTCAGGCCGTCCTGAAGAATGTTCAGATCGTCGCCCCCACCGACGCAACGGTCCTGATTCTGGGCGAGACCGGGACCGGGAAGGAGCTGGTGGCGCGCGCGATCCACCAGCAAAGCCAGCGGGGCCAAAGAGGTTTCGTGAAGGTCAACTGCGCCGCTATCCCCTCCAGCCTTCTCGAAAGCGAGCTGTTCGGACACGAAAAGGGCGCGTTCACGGGAGCGCTCGCGCAAAGGATCGGGCGATTCGAGCTTGCGGACCAGGGGACCCTGTTTCTGGATGAGATAGGGGAAATCCCGCTCGATCTGCAATCGAAGCTGCTTCGGGCGATCCAGGAACAGGAGTTCGAGCGGCTGGGCGGCAACCGCACCCTCCGCGTCGACGTGCGCCTCGTGGCCGCAAGCAATCGGGACCTCAAGGCCATGGTGGGTGCGGGAGGTTTCCGCAGCGACTTATACTACCGGCTGCATGTTTTCCCGCTCACCGTGCCGCCGCTGCGGGAGCGCCGCGAGGACATCCCCCTGCTGACCCGCCATTTCGCGCAGATATACGCCCGGCGCATAGGGCGCAGGATCGAGTCGATCTCCGCGGAAACCATGGGGATCCTGCGCCGCTACGAATGGCCCGGCAACATCCGGGAGCTGCAGAACATCATCGAGCGGTCCGTCATCCTGTCCAAGGGCCGCACGCTCGAACTCGCCATGCCGGAAATGGCGGCGGTCCCCGTGAACGCGCCTTTCCAGAAAACGGGATTCCACGACGAGCGGGAGAGGATTCTGAAAGCGCTGAAAAAAGCGGGGGGAGTGGTTTCCGGCCCCGGCGGGGCGGCGCGACTGCTGGGATTGAAGAGGACCACGCTGCAGGCCCGCATGAAAAGGCTCGGCATCAAGCGCGATTACAGGTAGTGCGGGCCGCGAATTGCAGGGTCCCAAGACGCCCTGCAACCCGCGGCCCTGGAGCAGGCGTCCTCGAGCGGAGGTCAGCAGAGCTGGTCGATGAGCTTTTTCGCCGCGGGGGCTTCTGGAGCGTGCGGGTCCAGCTGCAGGAACATCTTGAGCGCTTCCACCGCCTTCTCGGCCTGCCCCGCCTGGTGATAGGCGAGCCCGAGGTAGTAGTAGGCATGCCCGTTCTTCCCGTCCATCTTGATCGCCTTTTGGAGTTCCCGGATGGCTTCGTCATTCCTGTTCTGCAGGACGTAATACTCGCCCCTGAAGACGTAGACGTCCGCAGCCTCGCCGTCCTCCGCTCCGGCGGCCTCGAGGTGCTTCCAGGCTTCTTCATACTGCTTCAACCCGAGGCGCGCGCGGGCCAGGGCGAGCTGGATCTGGTATTCGCTCGGGACCGCCGCCCGGGCCTGCGGATCCGTCTTGTCCTGGATGCCTTTCACCTTGAGGAAAGAATCGAGGGCATCGCCGAACTTCTCCTGCATCAGGGCGGAGAGCCCCAGGTAATAACGGGCCGTGCGCTGCCCGGGATCGGCCTTTACCGTTTCCCGGAGCGCCCTTTCGGCTTCGGCGAACTTCCAATCGTTGTACAGTTCGATGCCGTTGCCCGCCTGCCCGAAGGAATGCTGTGGGATGATTGCGGCCAGTGCGATGACCGCCGAAAGCGTCAGAATTCGGCTGCCTGTTCTGCGTGTCTTCATTGCTCTTCCCCCCCATTGAGAATCGGATGATCCAGCAACCATTATAAGGGCGCGGCCAGGCGATTGCAGGGTTTATGTCAAAATTTAGCGGACCGGCCTTCGGAGACCCCGGCCCGTCGAAAATACCTTGCCCGGCCGCCGCGGACTGGTGCTACAATCGCCCACCAGACAGCGTTGACGACTCGTTTTTCGTTCCAGCAATTCTCTGCATGAGGCAACGCCGGA
>CAZTHE010000190.1:0-6094 GCA_964613495.1 uncultured Acidobacteriota bacterium
AAGCTTACGACGAAACGGCACAGGATCCCGTAGTTCCTCCAAAGAACGGGACGCCTCGGGAAGAGAGGGGAAATTATGCATGTGATGCCGGATGCTCGCGAGGTCGCTTTCTGCGGCAGCGGCTTCCTGTCCTTATAGGCGCAAAATCCAGGGATAACGACCAACGGCGAATGCATATGGGTCCCGGATTTCGTGTCACCCGAACAGGATAATCCGGAATCCGGGATTCGCTATTTGGGCGTGCTGAAGTCGGAGGGGCCGATCACGCCCGTGTTCATGGCGAGCAGCGCGTCCCGGATCGCCTCGGCGTGGTTGCCGGCGATCACGATCTGGTGGATGCCGGCGATGTTCTGAAGGAATCCGCCGGCGTCCGGGATCTTCAATTCCATGTAGTTCGAGCACGTCATGCGCGTGAAGCCGCCGGGGGACGCCGGCTTGGCGGAAGGATCGTCCGTCTTCGTCCCGACCCGGACCCGGCCGGGCCACATGAAGAAATTCCTCAGGTCCTTGGTGAACGTGCATGCCATGACTTCCATTCCCGCCGGGAATTCCACCTCCGGCACGACGCCCTGGCCCATGCCGTGATAGTCGCGGAGCCGGTAGGGCAGCGGCGCGGCCCCGTCCCCCAGCATCTTGAGCGGGGACACGCAGTGGCTCAGCACGGTGCCGGACCGGGCCGGATCCACCGACAGGACGTTGGAGAAGAACGCCGGCCTGCGGCAGACCTCCGCGAGCAGCATCGACGTCAGCGTGCCGCACACGTCCGATTCGCACGCGGCCGTGATCCCCTCGTCGCGCAGACGGGAGAAGGCGAGGCACGGGTACGGCAGGGCCAGTTTCGGGCCGAAGACGAGCCCGAGGCAATCGATGCCGACGGCGCTCCATCCCTCCTTGTCGATCATCGAGCGCAGCGCCACATACAGCCGGCACGCGTCGAGAATCGTCTTGTCCGACGGCTCCATCACCCGGACCGCCTCCTTCTTCCACCGCTCGGCTTCCCTGGCGGCTCCCGCCCCGTCCGTGGCGTCGAACCGCCGCTTGAGATCCTCCATGGGCCGGTATTCCAGCCGGACGCCCGTGCGCCGGTAGACGGTCTCGGCGTCGAGGTTGGGCATCGGGGAACTGGTCGAATCAAACGGCCGCCCGAAAAGGAGGGCGCGTTTGCCCTCCAGGACCCGGGGCGCCGTGACGGTTTTCAGCATCTCCAGGGCCTGCGCCTGGGAAACGGCGAACAGGACGCCGGGATTATGAATCCGCACGGCGGCCGCGAAATTCACGTCGATCAGGATCAGGTCGGGATTCTGCGCGAGGAATACGACGGGTGCGCCTACGGTCCCCAGGCGCTCGCTGAGGTCGCCATAGCTGAAGATGGAACGCGGCAGGCACATCAGCACTGCGTCGGCCTCCCTGCCGCGGAGCGCGGCGACGGTTTCCTCGGCTTTCTGATAATTCACCGTGACGGTATCGACCGTCAGGCCGCCCGCGCGGAGGGCGCGCACCGATTCCAGAAATTTTTCGAAAGATGCGGGGGAGTCGCTCGCAAAGAGCAGCCTCTTCTTTGCTCCGCCCGGCTGCGGCTTCAGGAGCGCTTCCGCGCCGCCGGCGGCGAGGGCGGTCCCCGGCCATGCGGGCGCCATTCCGGCGAGCGCCGCCACCTTGATGAAATCCCGCCTTCTCACCGCCGCCTCTTTCGGGTCTAAACCGTGCATCCGCTTTCCTCCTTGCGCAATTTCCTTTGGATTTAACTCCCGCCCCGGCCGGCCGAGGCGGGGCTACGCGGGTGCCGGGGGATGCACCTGCATGTGAATCTCCGTGCCGCCCTTCTCGAAGCGGACCTCGTCCACCAGCTGGTTGATCAGGTAGATCCCGCGGCCGTGCGTCGAAAACACGTTCCTGCCCATGACGGGATTCGGGATCGACGCGGGATCGAATCCCGGCCCCGCGTCCCGGACGACGATCAGCATGCCCCGCGCTTGGTCGCACGCCACGCAGCATTGTATCTTCTTGGCGGGATCGTGCGCGCTTCCGTGCTGAATCGCGTTGACGAGGGCCTCGTTCAGCGCCAGTTCGATCTCGAATTCCCGGCCGACGGCGCACCCCATCTCCCCGATGATGGACATGATTCTTCTCATCACGACCGGAACCGTCCCGATATCGGCCGGCAGGGTCATGTCCAGCTTGACCAGAAGCTTGTCGCTCTCGAATTCGCAACTTGCCCGCTTTTCGCCCGTCATCTATGCCCTCCTTTCCCGAGCGCGGGGAAATCCCCCGCGGCCGGGAAGCCGCCCGCGTCAATCGCTGCCGGCGATGCACGCGGCCGTCGACTTGAGCCGCTCGCGGAGCGACTCCGGCCGGATCACGTGCACTCCCGCGCCGAAGCTCAGGACCCAGCCGACCAGTTCCGGCGTGTCCGCGACCTCGAGCTTCAGGTTCAGGCAGCCGTCCTTGCCGATGGAAGCCGTCTGGCTCGGGTGCCAGATGCGGTCCTTGGCCCAGGCCGAGGTCTGGCGGTCGAACTCCAGCTCCACCTCGATCGGCGGGCCGCCGCGCATCACGGTCAGGGCGTTCTGCACGTATTCCTCGATGTTGAAGCCGAGCGGCATCTGGCAGGGGAAGCCCGTCACCGTGAGCGATAGGATCCGGTCGATGGCGAACATGCGCACGTCCTTGCGCGTGTGGCAGTAGCCGATGAGATACAGCGAACCGCCCGCGTACCACAGGTGGTACGGGTCCACCTTGCGCCGCGACGTCTTGTCGTGGGTCGCGGCGTAATAGCGCATCTCGACCGTGCGCTTCCGCGTGATCGCCCGGGCCAGCTGATCGATTTTGTCCCGGTGCTCCAGGTAGTTCTTGTGCGGTCCCACGCCGGCGGAAAACCACCCCTGCAGACTCTCGATGTATTCCCCGGCGGCCGCCGGGAGCGCCAGGGTGACCTTCGCCAGGGCCGAGTCGAGCGATTCCTTGATCGGCGTCCCCTCGAGGGGTTTGGCCAGGTCGCGGGTGAAGGCCAGGGCCATCAGCTCCGTCGCCGAAAACTGCAGCGCGGGGACCCGGCTGAAGCCTTCCACCAGCTTCCACCGCGCCTGGCCTTCGACGCGGTCGGTGTAGAGCGGGAACCGCACCTCGAGCGCCTGAAGATCGCGCCGGACCGTGCGGGTCGTGCAGGCGTAGTCCTCCGGCAGGGACTTCGCCAGCTCTTCAATCGTCGCGCCGCCGGGCTTTTCCAGGACCTTCAGCAGAAGCCACTGGCGCGTCACCTGATCATTGCGCGGCATCGTCTTATCCTGTCCCGTCCGACAGATGGGATGCCACTAGAATACTACAGAACCCGCCGCAAACGGTAACGCGTTTCCCGTTTCCCGTTTCGCGTTGCGCGTTTCCCGTTGCCCGTTGGGAATGGTATTCGTTCCCGACGAAGAAGGGAAAAATCAGACTTTGCAGTTATTGGGAGAGGGGTTCCTGCCGCCTCCGCGAAAATCCATGCACGCGAAATTCCAATTCCCGAACGGAATCGGTTTCCGCCCTGCGGATTTTACACGAATTTACATTTTACGTGCTTGATCCCGGTCCGGTTAAACGGTTCAGTAGTCCATGGGGGATGCGAATTGGTAACAAATAGGAATTCCCATGAAGCGGTTCACGCCCAAGCCGAGCACCGCGTATGCCGAAACCGAAGCGCATGTTGAGCCAGAGTGCGTTTGTTAACAGCCTGCACTGCAGCAAGTATTTCTGGATTTACCAGAATGCGGGGGAGCGGCTGGCCGCCGCCCCGATGGAGCGGGCGGCGGCGTTCTCCGGCGAGCACGCAATAGAGAGTGCCGCGAGGAGCCTCTTCCCCTCGGCAATTGCCGTAGACTGGAAATCGGGCGACGCCGCGGCCGTCGCCCGGACCGCGGAAATGCTCGTTGGGCGCAAGCCCATCTTCGGGGCCGGTTTCCGGAGGGGCGCCGCAATCGGCCGCGTGCCCATCCTCAAGCCGGCCCCCGGCGGCCGGTGGGACCTGATCGGGATCGAGGGCGCGGCCGCCGTCCCCGACAGCCGGCTTCAGGAAATGGCTTTTTTGAAAACCGTGTGCGACGGATCGGCGATCCGGGTCGGCCGGTGCTTCGTGATGCGCGTGGACGCGGACTACGTGCGCGGGCCGAAACTGGACGTGCGCGCTCTTTTCAAACGCGCCGACGTGACGCTCGCCATACTGCCGCTGGCCGCCGGCCTGCCGGGCCGGATAGAAAAGCTGATGTCCGTCATGTCCGGGAAGACGCCGCCCCTTCCGGAACTCGGGCACCATTGCGCCGCCTGCCCGGTCAACGTGGAATGCTGGAGTTTCATCCCGGACCGCCACGTCTTTTTGCTGCACGGCCAGCGGTCCGCGGCCTACGACCTGATGCGCAAAAACATCCTGAGACTGGAGGACATCCCGCGCGACTACCCGCTGACGCAGAAGCAGTGCATCCAGGTCGAATGCGAACGGGCGCGGAAGGCTTATCGGGAGCGGCCGCGGATCCAGGCGTTTCTGCGGCAGCTGCGGTATCCGCTCCATGTCCTGGACCTGCAGGTTTTCCGTTCGGCGATTCCCCCTTACGAGGGACTGCGTCCCTATGAAGAAGTAGCGTTTCAATACTCGGTGCACGTCATCCCGTCGCCGGGCGCCGCCGCGGTCCGTCATGACCGCGTTTCGGACGGCGGCGCGGACCCGGGGCCCGAGATCCTGGCCGCGATCCGGGAAGACATCGGGCCGGCCGGTTCCGTCCTCGTCTATGACGCGGCGCCCGTCCTCCGGGCGCTCCGGGCCTCGGCCGACAGGTTCGTCCGGCACCGCGCCTGGCTGCGGTCGGTGTTCCCGCGCTTCGTCGACCTGCACGCCCCTTTCCGCGATTTCCACTATTATCATCGGTCTCAGGACGGCGGCACCTCCCTGGGGCGCGTGGCGGCGGCAATGAGACGCGGCGGGAAAGGGACGCCCGAAATCCCCGATGGGGAGACTGCGGGCCTGCGGTTTTGCGAAATGGTTTTCAGCGAAACGCCGCCCGGGCGGATTGAGCCGGTCCTGCACGCGCTCCGGGCTTTCGGCCGCCGGAATTGCGAGGACATGGTCCGCATCCTCGCGGAACTGCGCCGCAGTTCCTCCTGACCGGGTCCGCCGGGTGCCGGTTCCGAATCCCGAATCGGCACTACCGGGCGGGCTTCCGGATGCGGTTCTTTCGCAAAAACCGGTCCAGGATGGAGTCGAGGCCGGGCTGGCTGCACTCCTGCAGCGAATACTGGACGCGGGTGGACGGCTGCGCGATCTTCAGGATCCGGCGCAGGTCGATCGGCGTGCCGATGACGACGGCGTCGCAGGGGACGCGCCCGATGGTCCGTTCCAGGTCGCGTATCTGTTCCGTGCCGTATCCCATCGCGGGCAGCAGCACGCCGGTATCCGGGTATTTCCTGAAAGTCTCCGCGATGGAGTGGACGGCGTACGGGCGCGGGTCCACGATCTCGCGCGCCCCGAAAATCCTGGCGGCGATGGTGCCGGCGCCGAAACGCATGCCGCCGTGGGTGAGCGTCGGGCCGTCCTCGACGACCAGGACGCGCTTTCCCCGGATGACGTCCGGGTCGTCCGCCGTGATCGGCGAGGCCGCGTGGACGATGGTGGCCCGGGGATTCATGCGTGCCGCGGCGTCGCGCACGGCGGCGATGTTTTCCTCCGTGGCGCTGTCCACCTTGTTGATGACCAGGACGTCGGCCATGCGCACGTTGGAAGCGCCCGGGTAGTAGGTGGATTCGTGTCCCGGGCGCAGCGGGTCGACGACGGTGATGGTGCAGTCGGGCCGGTAGAAGGGGAGGTCGTTGTTGCCGCCGTCCCAGACGATGACGTCCGCCTCGCGCTCCGCCTGCCGCAGGATCGCGGCGTAGTCCACTCCCGCGTAGACCACGCTTCCCTCCACGATGTGCGGCTCGTATTCCTCCATCTCCTCCACGGTGCAGCGGTGCTTCCGGAGATCCTCGAGCGTCGCGTAACGCTGGACCTTCTGCTGCGTCAGGTTTCCGTAGGGCATGGGGTGGCGGACCGCGACCACGCGCAGGCCGCGCGCGCGCAGGTGGGAGCAGA
>CAZTHE010000191.1:0-3809 GCA_964613495.1 uncultured Acidobacteriota bacterium
GCGTCCCGGGACAAAGATCGGTATAGTTGCCCACGCCGTCGTTGTCGTCGTCGCCAGTCACATGGAGATCGTCAATATACCAGCCGGAGCTTTCATACGGGGAGTCGGCCGTATGATAAAAGGCAATGCGAACCGTTTTTCCGGAATAGGGTGTCAGATCTATATGTATGAGGGACCATCCGCCCGATGTATTGGATACAGGAGATCCCACATTCACCCAGCCTCCCCAATTGGCCCCATCCCACACCGACAGCTGCACCTGGCCATAGTCATCATTAGTATAGGAAAACCAGGTTTGATACCGCAGCCAGACTCCTTCCGGTCCAGTCCCGACAGGAAGAGTCATGGTCGCGGCGATAAAACGGCTGTCGGCATTTACCGGGTAGTTGCCGTTTAAAATCGTGCCGGCGCACTGCTCCCCTTGATAGCAGGCGGAAGGTCCCACATTTGGAACCCCCACCTGCCAGATGCCGTTTTCGGCGATCCAGTCCCCCCAGCCTGATTCAAAATCGCCGGTGAACTGCGGCGTCTTGACGACGATCCGGATATCGTCGATGTACCATCCGGAGCTTTCATACGGAGAGTCCGCCGCGTGGAAAAAAGCCATCCGGATCGTCTCTCCGGCGTAGGCTGTCAAATCCACATCCTTCAAAAACCATCCGGCCGACGTGTCCACGACTCCAATACCCACGCCAATCCAGCCTCCCCAACTGGCTCCATTCCATACGGATATCTGCACCTGGCCGTAATCATCATTGGTATAAGAAAACCAATTCCAGAACCGCAGGTGAAGCTCCTCCCGTCCCGTAACTGTCGGCAGCGCCAGAGGAGCCGAAATCAGATGGCTGTCCGTATTGACCGGGTAATTGCCATCGAGTACTGTCCCAGCGCATTGAGTGCCCTCATAACACGCGCCCGGGCCAGCCGCCGGCGTACCTATTTGCCAAACGCCATTCTCGGTATTCCAATCTTCCCATCCTGTCTCAAAATCAGCGGTGAATTCCGGTGTTTTAAGCACGAGCCTGATATCGTCGATATACCATCCGGTGCTTTCATACGGTGAATCTGCCGCGTGGAAAAAGGAAATGCGGATCGTCTCTCCTGCATGGGCTGTCAAATCCACATCCTTCAGAGACCATCCGCCTGATTCCTCGGCTACGCCAGCACCCACACCGATCCAGCCTCCCCAACTGGACCCATTCCACACGGTTATATGCACCTGACCGTAATCATCATTTGAATATGAAAACCAATTCCAGAACCGCAGGTGAAGCTCTTCCGATCCGGAAACTGTCGGCAGCGCGATAGTGGCGGAGACTAGATGGCTGTCGGCATTTACCGGGTAGCTGCCATTCAAAATCGTGCCGGCACACTGCTCCCCTTGATAGCATGCGGATGGCCCCGCTGTGGGAACGCCTACCTGCCAGATGCCGTTTTCGGCGATCCAGTCCCCCCAGCCCGTCTCGAAGTCGCCGGTGAATTGCGGCGTCTTGACCGCGATCCGTATGTCGTCGATATACCAGCCGGTGCTCTCATAGGGAGAATCCGCCGCGTGGAAAAAGCCAATACGGATTCTTTCTCCTGCATAGGCCGTTAACTCCACATCCTTTAGAAACCACCCGGCCGATGTATCCACTACGCCGATACCCACACCAATCCAATCTCCCCAAGTGGACCCATTCCACACGGATATCTGCACCTGTCCGTAATCATCATTGGCATATGAAAACCAGTTCTGGAACTGCAGATGCAGTTCCTCCGGCCCCTCGGCTTCAGGCAACAACAGAGGAGCCGAAATCAGACGACTGTCGGCATTTACCGGATAATTGCCGTCCAACAGCGTGCCGACACATTGAGCACCCTCATAGCAGGCAGTCGGGCCTGCCGTGGGAACCCCTACCTGCCAGAGGCCGTTTTCGGCGATCCAGTCCCCCCAGCCCGTCTCGAAGTCGCCGGTGAATTGCGGTGTTTTGGCGACTATCCGGATATCGTCGATATACCACCCGGCGCTTTCGTATGGGGGATCCGCTGTATGGTAAAAGGCGATGCGGATTGTACTTCCTGCATAGGGTGTCAAATCCACATCCTTCAGAAACCACCCGGCCGATGTATCCACTACGCCAATACCCGCGCTGATCCAGCCTCCCCAACTGGCCCCATCCCACACGGCTATCTGCACCTGACCGTAATCATCATTGGAATATAAGAACCAGTTCCGGAACTGTAGATGCAGCTCCTCCGGCGCCGTAATTGTTGGCAACACTATGTGATACGAAATCAGGCGGCTATCGGTATCCACGGGGTAGTTGCCATCCAGCACGGTGCCGGCACACTGAGAGCCTTCATAACAGGCGCCCGGACCGGCCGCGGGAGTCCCGATTTGCCAGACGCCGTTGTCCGTGCTCCAGCCCGTCCAGCCGTCTTCGAACCCGTTCTGCCAGACGGTGGTCTGCGCAACCGCATTCATGGAGATGAAAAGCAAAAAAACGCCGACAAACGCCGCTTTTTTCATGGCAGATCCCTCCCCGGTTGATTGCCGTCCCGTATGCGGCCTGCAGCCGCCGCCCGGCGACATCCTGACGCAACATATGATTTCGGAGAAATCAAGCGTCTGCTATTGGCATCCGTTTGTAATTATGAAATTTGATTATAGGAAAATATGAAATGACATTAGCCGCGAACCCCGCCGAAAAGCAAGATAAAAATCGGCGGCGACAGAATTCTCCTGCGGCATGGCTGTGCAAGCTGCTGAAATACAACCCTTTGTCCTGGGAGCCGGGATTCCGTAATTTCTTGTATTACTTTTGTGGGGCAGGGGGCCACGAATTACACGAATCCCCACAACATTCAAACCTTAAAACTTTCCAACCTTTCAACGTTCCAACGTTCCAACGTTCAAACCTTCCAACCTTCCAACGTTTCAACCGCTGGGTGGCGCTTGCCTTTCCGGGCATGGCGTGGAATTCTTATGGCAGTTCCGGAAGGAGGCCGCCGCCATGCCCGACAATCCCGCAGACCTGGAAGCCCGCGCGCGAGAGTATCTGGCCAGGGACCTGCGCCGCGCATACGACGTGCTCGAGCGGCGCGTCAGGGAACGCACGGCCGAAATCGAAGCCGTCAACGAGCGGCTGCGGGAGAGCGAGCGGCGCCTCCGGAAGCTGAACGAGGTGCTCGAGCAAATCGTCCGCAGCCAGCCGCGCGACGAAGACCTGGACATCGGCCTCCGGACCCTGACAGAAACCGCCGCGGAGACGCTCGAGGTGGAGCGGGTGGGCATCTGGCTTTACGACGAAAATTTCTCCCGCATCGTGGCCCGGGACGTGTACGAACGCAAAAGCCGGACGCACTCCCAGGGGATGACGCTGGATGCCGCGCTGTGCCCGCGGTATTTCCGCGCCCTGGCCGAACAGCGGTCCATCGCCGCCGACGACGCGCGCGGCGACCCGCGGACGAGCGAGTTTTCGGCAACCTACCTCGAGCCGCTGGGCATCACCTCGATGCTGGATTCCCCGGTCTGGTTCGGCGGGAGGATGGCCGGCGTCGTCTGCCACGAGCATGTCGGGGAAAAGCGCCACTGGACCGTCGAGGAGGAGCAGTTCGCCGCGTCGCTCGCCGACTACGTGTCCCTCGCCATCGAGACGCAGCACCGGCGCCGGGCGGAGGCGGAGCTCGAGCAGGCGCACTCCGAACTGGAGCGGCGCGTCGAGGAGCGCACGGCCCAGCTGCGCGCGGCGCAGTCGCAGCTCGCGCAGTCCGAGAAGATGGCCTCCCTGGGGTTGCTGGCCGAGACCGGAAAGGTACGCACCTCC
>CAZTHE010000191.1:3819-6085 GCA_964613495.1 uncultured Acidobacteriota bacterium
TCGCCCACGAGATCAACACGCCCGTCGGCGCGATCCTCAGCGTGCAGGACACGCTCCGGCGCGCGGTCGTCAAACTCCGGGACGCGCTCGCGCGCGTGTGCGTCCCCGGCGCGCCCGAGACCGGTGCGGTCGAATCGCTGCTCGGCATCATCGAGGAGTCGAACCAGGTGATCACGTCGGGGGCGGGACGCGTGGCGGAAATCGTCCGGCGGCTGCGGAGCTTCGCGCGGCTGGACGAGGCGGAGCTCAAGGAGGCCGACATCCGCGACGGGCTCGAGGACACGCTGGGCATCCTTCAGCACGAGCTGAAGCGCGGAATCACCGTGCGGCGGGACTACGGCGAAGTGCCCCCGTTCGCGCACTGTCCCGGACGGCTGAACCAGGTCTTCCTCAACATTCTGGTCAACGCGATCCAGGCGATCGGGAAGCAGGGGGAAATCACCGTCACGACGCGCCGCAAAGGGAACCGGGCGTTCATCGAGATCGCCGATACCGGCTGCGGCATCCCGGCGGAGAACCTGGAACGGATCTTCGACCCGGGCTTTACCACGAAGGGCGTGGGCGTGGGGACGGGACTGGGACTCCCGATCTGCTATCAGATCGTGCGGGACCACGACGGGGAGATTCGGGTCGCGAGCGAAGCCGGAAAGGGAACGACGTTCACCATCGTCCTGCCGATGGACCTTGGCGACCGGAATGCGCGCGAACGCCTCTTGAGTCCGTGATCCTCGGCATGAATGAAGGATTCCAGATTCCAGATTCCAGATTGGCCGATCTGGAATTTGGAATTTGGAATCCGGAATTAAAGTTCGCGCATCTTCCGGATGGCGGCGTCCAGGTTCGCGAACAGGTCTTCGATCCGGCCTGTCGGCACCGCGGAAAAGGCGAGGCGTATCAGGCCGACGAGCACGATGACGCCGGTGCCGTAGTTCGCGATCAGTTCCCTTCTGAGGGCCTCGCAGTCGACGCCGATCGGCTTCACGCACATGAAGTAGCCGGAATTGAACGGCATCACCTCGAAGCTCTGCCGGTATTCCGGGTGCGCCCGGAGGGTTTCGCGGATCTTCTCGACGCGCTCGGCCAGGATGTCGTATTTCCGCTTCTTCTGGGCGGCGTATTCCGGCGAGGTGTAAGCCTCCAGCAGCATGGTCTGCGACAGGCAGGGCGCGTTGGAGATGCTGCCGCGGACGACGCCGGCGGCCTTGTTTTCCAGCGCCTTGAGCCCGGCGGCCGTGGCGCCCCTGAATCCGAAGGTGATGAATCCCACGCGGAATCCCCAGACGTAATCCTCCTTGGTCGCGCCGTCGAGCTTTACGCCGAGGACGTTGGGGTGCAGTTCGACGAGCGGTCCGAACAGGGACTCCCGCTCGATCCCTTCTTCGTAGACGAGGCCGAAATAGGCGTCGTCGAGCACGACCACCACGCGGTTGCCCTCCTCGGCCGCCTTCAGGATCTCGGCGACCAGGCCCCTGGCCTCGGCCACCGTGGGGGTGTAGCCGGTGGGATTATTAGGGAAATTCAGCAGGACGAATTTCTTCCCCGGTCCTCCCGCGCGGAGCGAGCGTCCGAAAGCTCCGACGTCGAAGCCGCCGTTCACGAAGGTGTTGTAGAAGGCGAGTTTCGCCCCGTAGGCTTCGGAGAACACCAGTTCGTAGTTGTCCCAGAAGAGGTCCGGGATGACCACCGCGTCCCCGGGGTCCAGGAACAGGTAGCCGGCCACGGAGAGGCCGTGCGTCAACGCGGCCGTGACGACGGGCTGGCTGAACGTCTTGCCGGAGAGCCCCGGGTTCTTGACCGCCAGCAGCTTGCCCCACTCCTCGCGCAGCTTAGGGAGCCCGAAACTCGGGGCGTAGAGGAAGGATTCCGACGGGATGTTGACCAGCGCCTCCATGCATTCGAGGGTGAGCGGCGATCCGTCGTTCTCGAAGGCCGTGCCGATGGTGGCGTTGATCTTCGCTCCCCTGGCTTCGGCCGTCTGGCCCAGAATCCCCTGGAAAGGGAAATAGATCGCTTTGCCCCGCTCGGAAAGCATGCTGTAGATCTGCGGAGCTCCGGCCCGTAGGTCGGCGTTGGCTGCTTCTGCAAGCGGATGATATGGACTCATGCGGATGCTCTCCGTGCGTATATTGATTCCAGATTCCAGATTCCGGATTCCGGATTCCGGATTCCGGATTCCGGATTCTCAGCCCTCTGTGGTCTGGAATCCGGAATCCGAAATCCGGAATTCATTCCATGGCGTACCTTCCTATTTGCCGCGCTCCAGCCT
>CAZTHE010000192.1:0-6081 GCA_964613495.1 uncultured Acidobacteriota bacterium
GATGTCGATCAGCCGCAGCGCGCGGTCGCAGATCTCCTCGCTGTCGGCCACCACGGCCACCCCCATCGGGTGCTGGTAGAAGTCGCTCGTGCGGGGAAGGGCGAGGATGTTGTACTGGCTGGAGCAGTAGCCGCCCGTGGCGTTCTCCAGCGCGACGTCCGGATCGTCGAACCGGACCACGTCGCGGACGCCCGGCAGGGCCTCGGATTTGGACGTGTCCATGGCCGCGATGCGGGCGTGCGCGTAAGGCGAGACGAGGATCTTGGCGTAGAGCATGCCGGGGAAGTCCAGGTCGCGCGTGTAGAGTCCCTGGCCCGACAGCTTGTCGTGCGCGTCGTGCCGCGGCGCGCTGTAGGCGACGGGCGAAAAACCTTCGGGAATCCTCCATGTCCAGGGCTTGTTGTCTTCCGGCATACGAATCCTCCGCTCTATCCTGATAGACACCGGCCTGCCATGGATTTCACGGATTGCACGGATCCGGATCCTGGCCCGCCGGGGGCGATTGTATCCCAGATGCGGGCGCCCTTCCTATGAAATCCGGAATCAGGAATCGGGAATCTGGAATCGAACTTTCCAGGGATTTCGTGATACAAAGGGGTGTGACCAAGGAGCGATTTATGAATTTCAAGGATTACGCGGATTTCGCCAACGAGAACAGGAACTGCTATTTCGCGACCGTCGAGGGGGACCAGCCTCGGGTGCGCTGTCTCGGCATGTGGTACGCCGACGAGACGGGATTCTATTTCCAGGCGCAGACGGTGAAGAACCTGTGCAAACAGCTTCTGAAGAACCCGAAGGTCGAGGTGTACTTCCACGCCAAAGACTACAGCAGAGTGATGCGCGTCTACGGCACGGTGCGCTTCATCGACGACGTTGAGGTGCGGGCCCGGTGCATTCAGGAGCGGCCGTTCGTGAAGAATTTCGGCATCACGACGCCCGACAACCCGCTGCTCGCCGTGTTTCACCTTTACGCGGGCGAGGCGTATTTCTGGACGATGGCCGACAGCATGAAGGAAGACCGGATCCCGCGCGTAAAATTCTAGTGGAGTGGTTCACGATACTTTTTGCATGTTTTTGGCTTTAACCATTGCGGGGAAAAAGGGCAGCCACGAATTTCACGAATTAAACGGATTAGACGGATTTAAAAAAACAATTCCGTGAAATCCGTGTAATCCGTGGCTGTCCTGTCACTGTCTGAACTTTTTGCTCTCTTCGGAGGAGATGAAGGTCATCTCCGACGTGATGCCGGGCTGGCCTCCGGCGACGCACAGGATCTGGCCGGTCACGTACGACGAGAGCTCCGACGCGAAAAACAGCGCCGGCCCGGCGATGTCGTCCGGCGTCCCCATCCGCCCGAGAGGCACTTCCTTCTTCGCCAGGGCGGCGAAGAACGCCTGCTTCGTCTCGGGCGACATGCCCCGCGACAGCGGGTCCCAGAACGGGGTCTCGATCGGTCCCGGCACGATGCAGTTGACAAAAATGTTGAAGGGAGCCAGCTCGAACGCGAGGTTCAGCGTCAGCCCCAGGATGCCGGCCTTGGCGGAGTGGTAGGCCATCACCGAGACCGACGGGCGCACGGCCCCCATCGACGAGACGTTGATGATCTTGCCGTAGCGCTGCTTCTTCATGTGGGGCACCGCGGCTTTGCAGGCGATGAAGGCGCCCTTGAGGTTCAGCGCCAGGACGCGGTCCCACTCGTCCTCGTCCGAGCCCTCCAGGTCCGCCCCGCCGGCGGCGCCGGCGTTGTTCACCAGGATGTCGATCCTGCCGAATTCGGCGGCCGCCTGCGCGACCATGGCCTTGATCTGCGCACTGTCGCACATGTCCACGCCGATGGCGGCGGCCTTGCGGCCCGAAGCGCATATTTCGGCCGCGACCGCTTTCGCGCCTTCCAGGTCGATGTCGGCGACGACGATGTCGCATCCCTCGCCCGCGAATTTCCGGGCCATCCCCCGGCCCATCCCCTTGGCGCCGCCCGTGATGATTGCCACCCGCTTTTCCAGTAACAAGGTGCGTCCCTCCATTGGTTGACCGCCGCGTGTTGCCCAGGAGCTATAAATGACAGAATCCCAAACCGGCCGCAACAGAAAAACCTTCTATACGCTCCCGTCTTCCCGTATAAGATAGCGCCATGCCGGGTGCGAGACTCAGTCAGCCAGTTCATTCTGCGATGTTCTGCATAATCACGGCGGCGCTGCTGGCCGCCTCGGCCTGCGGCACGTCGGGGCGCGCGACGAAACTCGAATTTTCGGGCGCCCTCCCGGCGCACGACAAGCTCAGCGTGACGCTCGACGACTGGTGCCGCGAACTGAACCGCCGGAGCGGCGGCCGCATCGAGGCGACATTCCACCCGGGCGGCATCCTGACCCCGGCGGCCCAGATGTTCGACTCGGTGACGACGGGCATCGCCGACATCGGCTTCGCGCCTACCGGGATCACGCCCGGCCGGTTTCCGCTGACCGAGGTCATGGAGCAGCCCCTCGGCATCGACGGCGCCTCGGCGATGACGCGCCTCTCCAACGATTTCTACCGCGCCTTCCGGCCGAAGGAATTCGACAAGGTGAAGGTCCTGTTCTTCCTGAGCGCCAGTCCCGGGCTGCTGCACACCCGGCGGCCCGTCCGGCGGCTCGAGGACCTCACCGGCATGAAGGTGCGCTGCCTGGGGGGCAACGCGGCCCGGGTGCTCGAGGCGCTCGGGGCGGTGCCCATCATCATCCCCACCGGCGATACCTACGACGCGCTGCGCAAGGGCATCGTCGACGGCGTCGTGGCCGCCTGGGACTCGCTCGAGACGCTGAAGTGGGGCGAGATCCTGCCGTACACCACCGTCAGCCGCTATGCCTCGGTCGGCGCGCCGGGCTATGTCGTGATGAACCGGTCCAAATGGGACGGCCTGCCTCAGGATCTGCAGGCGATCATCGACGCCATGTCCCCGGAGTACGCCGACCGGCTCAGCCGGCTCTGGGAAGAGAAGGACCGCGCCACGATCCGGAAATGGACGGCGATGAACCACGTGTCCGTCCGGCTGAGTCCCGAGGAGGAGCGGCGGTGGGAGCGGGCCGTCGTGCCGCTCTATGAAGCGCTGGTGCGGGAAAAGTCGCTTCGCGGGTTGCCGGCGGCCGAAGCGCTGGCTTTCTGCAAAGACTGGGTGCGAACGAACGAGAGAGCCACGGATTGACACGGATCTCACGGATTGAAACGATGCAAAAAAATCTGTGTAATCCGTGTTAATCCGTGGCCAATTTCTGTCATTGAGGACCAGCCACGGATTGACACGGATTTCACGGATTGAGACGATGAAGAAATCTCTGGGCGCATTTTCCTTCCGCGTGAGCTCCTGGATGGAGATTCTCGCCGGGACCGCCCTGGTCGGGGTGATGCTGCTGATCGGCGCGGACATCGTGGGCCGGATGTTCGGCTGGCCAGTGCCCGGTGCGTACGAAATCGTCTCGCTCGCCGGCGGGCTGGTCGTGGGGCTGGCGCTGCCGGCGACTTCATGGTCGAAGGGGCACGTGTCCACCGACGTGCTGACGTCGCGGCTCGCCGCGCCGTCGCGCCGCCGGCTCGCGGTGCTGACGCGCCTGATGGGCATCGCCGTCTTCCTGCTGGCCGGATACGGCATGGTGCGGATGGGGATGCGCCTGAAGGAAGCCGGCGAAGTGACCGCCGTGCTCGCCTTCCCGTTCTACCCCGTCGCCTGGGCCATCGGCGGCGCCTTTTTCGTCCAGACGCCGGTGCTCCTGTCCGAGATCGCGGACGCCCTGACACCCGGCGGCGACGGGGAGGAGCGCCCATGAGCGAGGTCCTCATCGGCTGCGCCGGCCTGTGCCTGCTGCTGGCCCTTTTCCTGACCGGCATCGAACTCGCCTTCGCCATGACGGCCGTCGGCTTCGCCGGCTTCGCCATCCTGCGGTCCGTGCCCGCCGCCGTCGACCTCGTGGCGAAGGACTACTTCGACGCCTTCGCGTCCTATGCCTTCGTCGTCGTGCCGCTGTTCGTCCTGATGGGACAGGTCGCCTACAATTCGGGCATCGCCGAGAAAATGTACGCCACGTCGCGCAAGTTCGTGGGCCACGTGCCCGGGGGGCTGGCGCTGGCGACCGTCGTCGGCGCCACCGTTTTCAAGGCCATCTCCGGCTCCAGCCTCGCGACCGCGGCGACGTTTTCGAGCGTCGCGGTGCCCGAGATGGACAAGTGCGGCTACGGCCGGAAGCTGTCCACGGGCGTGGTCGCCAGCGTCGGGACGCTCGGCATCCTCATCCCGCCGAGCGGCACGCTCATCATCCTGGCCATGATCACCGACCAGTCGATAGGAAAGTTGTTTTTAGCCGGGATTGTGCCCGGCCTGATGATCGCGGCGCTGTTTCTCCTGACCATCGTCGTGTGGTGCCGGATGGACCCTTCGCTCGCACCCAGGGGAAGCGCGGCGAACTGGAAAGAGCGCGCCCGGTCGGTCCCGCAGATATTCTGGCCGCTGCTGATCTTTGTGGTGACGGTGGGGGGGCTCCTGGCGGGCTTTTTCACCCCGACGGAGGCGGGAGCCGTAGGCTCCATCGCCGTCCTGCTCTTGACGCTGCTGAAGCGCGACCTCGCCGCCCGGGGCTTCGCCAAGAGCGTCCGCGAGTCGCTGCGCATGGGCTGCATGGTCCTGATGCTCATCGGCGGGTCGGCGGTGCTCGGCCACTTCGTGGTCGTTTCCAAAATTCCCGGCGTCGTCGCCGCGTGGACGCTTGGGCTGCCGCTGCCGTCGTACGTGATCATGGCCGTGATCCTGCTCATCTACCTGGTGGGCGGATCGTTCGTCGACGACATGGCGTTCATGATCCTCGCCACGCCGATCTTTTTCCCCGTCGCCATGAGACTCGGCTACGATCCCATCTGGTTTTCCATCGTCATCGGTGTGACGATGATGATCGGCGTCATCACGCCGCCGGTGGCCGTCGCCGCCTTCATCGTGAAAAACATCACCCGGGAGCCCATCGGCGTGATCTACAAGGGCGTAGCGCCTTTTCTCATCACGCTGGTCGCGGCGCTGCTGCTGCTGTTTGTCTTTCCGGCGCTGGCGACCTTTCTCCCGCGCGCCGTCATGCGGTAGCAGTCGGCAGTCGGCAGTCGGTAGTCGGTAGTCGGTAGTGAGCAGTGAAATCCGTGGCTTTCCGGTGAGCGGGCATTTGGATGGGCTGATAATGCGGTTGTTGACTATTCCGGACGACATCTCTAAGAATACGGGCAGCGAAAAACGGAGAAAGACATGCCAGGCGAATATCTGGACAAGGTGGTGCTGGTAACGGGCGGCGCGTACGGCATCGGCCGGGCGGCGGCGCTGGGCTTCGCGCGGCGGGGAGCGAAAGTCGTCGTCGCCGACATCGACGCCGTCCGCGGGGAAGAGACGCTGCGCCGCGTCCGGGAAGCCGGCGGCGAGGCCATTTTCGTGAAGACCGACGTTTCTTCGGAGGCGGAAGTGAAGGCGCTGGTGGACCGGGCGGTCGCGACCTACGGGAAGCTGGACTGCGCGTTCAATAACGCCGGGATCCACAAGAACTTCGTCTCCACGGTCGACTTCACCGAAGCCGACTGGAACGAGATGATCGACGTCAACCTCAAGAGCGTCTGGCTGTGCATGAAATACGAGATCCGGCAGATGCTCCGGCAGGGCAAGGGCGCCATCGTCAACACGTCGTCGGCCGCCGGCCTGGTCGGCGCGCCGAGCAACCCGGCCTACCCGGCCAGCAAGCACGGCGTCGTGGGCATCACCAAGTCGACGGCGCTCGAGTTCGCGCGCAGGGGCATCCGGGTCAACTGCGTCTGTCCCGGCCCGACGCGGACCGGCATGAACGAGAGCCTGGCGGCCACGAACCCGGAGATGGTCAAGGCGATGGACCGGAAGGTCCCCATGGGGAGGATCGGCGAGCCGGAAGAGGTGGCCGCGGCCGCCATCTTCCTCTGCTCGGACGAGGCGTCGTACATCACCGGGCACGCGCTGCCCGTCGACGGCGGCATCGTCGCCGATTAAAACCGTTTCTCGTTTGGCCACGCATAATAAAAGGGCGCCCCTCTGGTGGTAATGTGTTAGTTGCAACC
>CAZTHE010000193.1:0-5923 GCA_964613495.1 uncultured Acidobacteriota bacterium
GCACCCTCGGATGTTATCAAACGGATCCCGACACCCACGTTAACAGCGCCATCTCACAGAAGTTCACCTCCAATGAACGGGATGCGGAGACTGGGCTTGATTACTTTGGGGCGAGGTACTACTCGGGGGCGCAGGGGAGGTTTATCTCGGCAGATCCATACATACCTCAACTAGAGTGTGGAAAGGCTGGATGCTTCGCAAATTATTTGGAATCCCCGCAAAACTGGAATCGATACGCATACACCCGAAATAACCCGCCTATTTACATAGATCCTGACGGTGAAAAAACTGAGCTTGCTGTCGGGAGAAACACAGATACCAATCCATTTGGCCATATAGCCTTGATCATTGACGGCAAGGTTTATTCGTTTGGAACGAACTACAACCAGATTGCCGGAAATGAGGATTGGGGTGCGGATGCAAAGGTTTATCTCGATGATCAAGGCAATTCTCGTCAGACTGATTTGCTCGAACTCAAAATCACACCGGATCAAGAACAATCGCTCGTCAAAACATTAAATGCCAATAATCCGAATGCACCAGGAGCTGCCAAGTATGACGCTCTAGGAAATTCTTGTGTCACAGTCATCGAGAAGGGACTCCAGAATGCTGGGATTCTTCCAGCGCCGCAGCCTGGTCCGGAAGTGATTGGTAAGGGTGGGGCAGTCTTTCAGCGCGCGGCTGATAAATCTTTTACTCCTGACCAGCTTGCCGACACAGTAATTCAGCAACCGGGGCTTGTAAGTAAGACGACAACTATTGGTAAGAAAAGCACTTCAGTCGTTCAGTCTTTTATAAACCTGTTTAAGAAAAAGACTGGATCGGAATAAACCTAAGCTATATGAGAAATGGGATAGCATCGTTAATTTTGAGCGTGTTGCTCTTTTGGGGCTGTAGCCAGCCCCCCCCGCTTCGCATAATTGCGTCAGGCGATATGGTTACAGTGGATGTTCAAACTCTTGGCGAATACCGAACTACGATAGATAGGATAAGGCTTGTTGACAAGTCATCCGGGGATACTATCTGGGAACTGAAAGCTCAATCCGGTACGCCTCAAATACATCAGATCGAATTGAAAATCGGGGAAAACCCAGCAATTCTGAATGGAGTTTTATCCGGCACCTATGCTGTCGTTACTCCAAATAGTACTGGTAGCTTCACGCTGGTAACAGGAGTTGAATATGAAATTTCAATATGGGGTAGTGATCGCGAATCCAGTAGGATCACAGGCACGTTTCGATTAGCGAAAAAGGTCGCGAAGCTTCATAGATCGCCGTCCCAGCGATTTTAGTTTCCCAAAGGTCTCTGCGATTTATCCAGGCAAAACGTACCGGAATTATCTGCTGTGATGCAGCCTTTACGCGTATGATGGCCCCCGACTGCTGGTCAATAGCGCAACCCATGGCATTTTTGCCCCGGTTTACCTCCAAAGAACGGGATGCGGAGACGGATACTGGAATTCAAGACGTATCTGGGCCTGTGACCCCGTAATCCCTGGCTCCTTTCCCGCTTCTTTTGCCCCACTGCTCCGGCTGGATTCGGCGCAATCGTCTGCGCAGTTTCTCTACCTTCCTTTCAAATACCGGACGGCGTTTTCACCGGCGATGCGCCCGGAGTTGAGCGCGAAGCCGACCAGGTGTCCCGTCAGGCGATAGCAGTAGCTCTCCGTCTCCCAGCACCCGGTGGTCGAGCCGGCGGCGTACAAACCGGGAATCGGATTGTCCTTCGCGTCCAGCGCCTCCATGCGCTCGTTGATCTTGATTCCCCCGTAGGTGTCGCACAGGCCGATGTGGCCGCGGACGGCATAAAACGGCGGCGTGCGCATGGGCTGCAGATAGCGCCGGTCCTTGGCGAAAACGCCGTCGTGTTTGTCGTCGCAGGCGGCGTTGTACTCGTCGACTGTCGCCTTCAGGACGGCGGCATCGGCTCCCATCCAGGCGGCGATCTCCTCCCAGGCGCCGGCGATCTTCAGATCGCCCTTGTCCGCCTGCTTTTGCATCTCCCTTTCCAGCCCCGGCAGCGGGGTGGCCGCGGACACCGGCAGCCAGTTGGCGCGCGACGCGGCTCCCGGCCGGACAAGGCCCCGGGTTTCTATGGCGCGCAGGATGCCGGTGTCGAACAGGGTATAGGTGATGCCGTCCGGCTGCATCGCGACGGCGTTCCCGAAGGCGAAGAACGCCAGGTTGTAGCCCTCGTCGATGAAACGGAGCCCCTTTTTATTGACCCACAGCATCCCGGGTTCCCATGCGAGGAACCACAGCGTGATTCGGATGAGCCCCCCGTCCGGTCCCGGGGCATCGATCTTCATCCAGTGGGAGTCGGACTTGGGCTTGATGAACGGCCCGTGCAGGTTGCAGGCGCCCATTCCCGCGGTCGCCGCCCCGATTTCGACGGCCATGCGGATGCCGTCCCCCGTGTTGCCCGGCGGCCCGTCATAGGTCATCGTGTCGTGGTAGTCGGACAGGTATTGCTTCAGCATCTCCCTGTTGTTGCCGAAACCGCCGGTGGCGACGATCACGCTTCCGGCCGCGATCGTGAATTTGCCCTCTATGGATTCCGCGGCCACGCCCGAGATCCTGCCGCCGGCGTCGCGCAGCAACCGTTTCCCGGCTGTCCGCGTGAGGATGCGCACTTCCTGCCGCCGGCAGCCGTCCCTCAGCGCTTTCATCAGCGCGAGGCCGTGCCCGATCACCGAATGCCGGACGAGAGGAACCTGGTTCGGGTAATATTGGATCATCTCGAAGCGCAGTCCCTTCTGCTCCAGCCACGCGATCGTATCGCCGGACTTGTCGATGAAGGCGCGCACGATCCGCGGGTTGATTTTGGTCCAATGCGCCCATTCCATGGCCGTCCTGAAAAGCTCGTCTTTCGGAGCATCGATCCCCAGGCGTTTCTGAACCGGGCTTTCGGCGCCAAAGATGTCGTGCGCCATGCCCGTGCTCCCGGTGGCCGATCCGGCCTTTTCCAGCACGATTACATTTTCGATCCCGTTTTCGGCCGCGGCACAGGCGGCAGCCAGTCCGGCGCCTCCGCCCCCGATCACCACGAGATCCGCTCTAAGATTTTCGGCAGTCATGGCACTTCCTCCTCTCCCAGGCCGGTTTGCATCGGACTGTGGCATTTGCCACGGAACCCATGGCGAATGCGGACGCCCGTCCACGCTGAACAAAGTGCCGGATTATCTGGCCAATCCGAGCGTTTTCAGCGGATCGGCTCCCGGTCGGGCCCAGTCTTTGGGCGAAACCCCGTCCGGAAGCTCGAATTTCTTTATGACCTTCACAAACGCCTCCGGATGTCCCACCCGTTCCAGGTACCAGAGATCGACGCACAGCTTGTCGAGAACGCCTTTGCCCTCCCGGGCGCAGGATGTTTCCGCCCACTCAAAACCGAGAACCAGTCCTTCCCACTTTTTTGTTTTTTCATCCTGCCGGTAAACGATCGTGGCGGCGTTTTGCGCCTCCTTTGTTCGTGCAGCTTTTTCCGCATCCGTCGGATAGCCGACCGCATAGCTTCCGGTCGCCGGATAGGCATTCAGCAGAAGCATCAGGGCGTCTTCCTTGCACCAGTGCTCCAATGAATGCACAAAGTACCCGGTCTTCGGAGACGGGAAATGGGCTTTGACATACAGAGCCGTGAGGATGCCCGAAGTGATTCCGGGGCAGTAATGGTTGTGCAGCTCCACCGTCCGGATCAGATACGGAGGCGCTCCGGCGGCGACCGCATTGGCGATGGAAACAATTCTGAAGTCGTTGCCTCCGAACACCCTGCGGCTGAACTTCGCCTCGTATTCGGCGGCATGCCGGAAAAGGTGGGCCGCATCGATGCGCTCCGTGGCCAAGGCACGGAACGGCTCTCCGGGACTCTCGGAACCGGCGGCCGTCATTGCCTCTCTGGAGGAGTCCAGTTCCAGATAGGCGCAGTACCCGGACGACTTGTCGTAGACGGCAAACCAGAGCGGCGCCCACGAACTTGAATTGATTTCGACCAGGGTATTTCTTCCCCGGCTGGCGCCCGTAACCGATGCCACCCCGTCCAGCGCACCCTGCGTGGATTCTCCGTTCACTTCCGCGTGTCCGGCGTTGGTCAGGACCACCATGTTCCCCTTTTTGGGAACCGCGGCCGCCTTCCGGATCATATCCATCGACCGTTCCGCCGCGGTTGTCCCGATGCGTTCCCACCGATCGAAGATCGACAGCGATTCTTTCGCGTCGGTTCCGGGGGCGCCGAATAGCGGCTGCCCGGACAATGCGAGGCCCGCGACGACGATGATGATCCAGGAGAAGGTCTTTTCTCTCATATGCATTTTCCTGTTCAGCTTCTTTCCAGACTGTGACGGGAGGTCATGGTCCGGCGAAAGCCGACCCCCGACCCCGAAAACAGGATCCCCCTGATCCTTTAATCCTCTAACTCTCTAATTCTTTGCTCCCTGATTCTCCAATCCCTCGAGATCCTTCACATAGACCGCCTTGCTGGCCGCCTCGAACATGAAGATCGGGGTGTCGATCCGGTTGAAGGTCACGGGACAATGCAGGACGCCCCTGGGAACGAAGATGAGGCAGGTCTTGGTGATGATGTGCTTTTCGCCGCCGATGTTGAACTCGATTTCGCCGCCGAGGTTGCGGGGATAGTTCCTGTTGGTGCCGCCGAAGCCGATGACTTCGTCGAAATCGTGGCGGTGGGGGATCTCGATGCTTACGGGCTTGCCGCCGGGAAGTCCCCAGAGGATCTCGCATCCGGCGAACAGGCTGCAGCCCGGGACGATGGAGTCCTGGATGCCCAGGAGCATGGTCCGGTCGAGGATCCGCCCCTCTTTTTCCTGGTCCCGCATCGCCTGGACCATCTGCGGCGGTTCCGGCGGCATGAGGTCTTCCGTGACGATGTATTTCGCGTACTTCGATTCCGACATGTGAATTTCTCCCTGCATTGTGTTGGACAGTCTCCCCGATGCTGTATAATTCCGTTAACTGCCGTAGCGCATGAAGGAGGTTCTGCCATGCCTGAGGACACTTATCGCACTATACAGACCCTGTTGGCAAGCACGCGATTGGATGATTTGCGCAAGGGGCTCGAGCTTGCCGAGCTGGAAATCGCCAAAGTCGGTTCCCGTGACGCAAAGCCGATCCTCGACCTGATCTCGCCGCTGTTCTATATCGACGCTTTGGACCATCCGGAACTCCTGCCGATCCTGAACGACTCGGTCAGCCTGGCCGCGCGGCTGGGGCCTCCCGTCATTCCCGCGCTGATCGAAAGCCTGCACGCGGGCGATTTCAAGGCGGAGTGGGCCGTCGCCCACGTCCTGGGACGAATCGGCGCCGACGCGATCCAGCCCATGATGATGGCGTACGCCTCCGCCACCGACCCGACGCTGCGCGCCTTCATCCTGTATGCGATGGGGAAGATCAAGTCTCCGAAAATCGCGCAAGCGGCGGCCATGGCCCTCGAGGCCGCGCAGTCGCCGAATCTCGAATTGCGCGATACCGCCACCCGGGTCCTCGGGAAGCTTGCCGAGGCCATTCCCCCCGAATCGCTGACGGGCGAATTGAAAGCGCTCTTCCTCGAGCGCCTGTACGGCAACCTGGCGGACCGCAATACGGGCGTGCGCGCCAAGGCGATTCGCAGCCTGGGAAAGCTGGCCCTGCACCGGCACCTGGCGGTCCCGGACCGCGCGAAGCTCAAATCCATATGCCAGAACATACTCGGCACCGACGAGAGCGGCGAATGGGACCGGGCGTTCGTGGTCCGGAGGGAAGCCGCCGAAGCGCTGCGGCACCTGACGGCGTAGTTCCTGTTTGTCCACACTCCCCAAAATATGCGGGCCGGCGCCCGCTTGGAGGAGACGAATGTCCGTGGAGCCACGGATTGCACTGATTTATCGTGGCTTAAAACCGGTGTAATCCGTTCTATAAAAGGGGATGTCAAGAGA
>CAZTHE010000194.1:0-5895 GCA_964613495.1 uncultured Acidobacteriota bacterium
TGCCGACTGCCGACTGCCGACTGCCGACTGCCGACTGCCGACTGCCGACTGCCTGTGCTATAATAAGCGCGTACGGAGCGGATGAAATCATGCCTATATTCGAATACCGATGCCTGAAGTGCGAATCCGAGTTTGAAAAGATCATCATGGGATCTTCATCCGAGAGCGCAATTGCATGCCCGGACTGCGCTTCCGGCGACGTCGAACGGGTTTTCTCCTGTTTCAACGGCGTTTCCCGTTCCAGCGACGGCACGAGCCACTCGATGTCCTCCGGTTGTTCCTCCTGCAGCGCGTCGAGTTGCGCCGGCTGCAAGAGCGCCTGAGCCCGCTCCCCTGTTTCTTCAGGGATCCACGGTCGAAATTTCCCGGAAGCCGATTTGCGCGGCGGGGATGAGGCCGATGGCCATTCTCGAGTTGGCCGCGTTCGCCGCGATACGGCTTTCGGCGCCGATCGAAACGACGGGGGCGCCGAAGGCGGCTGCCCCGAGCAGGTTCTCCAGCCTAGCCACAAAAACTCCGCCCTCGATCCCCGGACCGGTTCCGGCTGCGTTCAGGATGCCCTCCCCGATCACGAGCACGAGCCCGTTAAACGCGAATGCCCCGGAATACGCGAGGCGGCCGGTCACGACCAGCAGTCCGCCGCCCGTCACGCCGCCGGTCACCTCGAGGTCGCCGCGAACCACCGTGACCGCGGGATTTTGGCCGGGAGCGTTCCACGGCTGCGAAGGATCGAACGTCCCCAGGTCCGGCGCGTTTCCGGCGGTCCAGGACTGATTGCCCTCAAAGCAGCGGTCCGCAAACGTGCGGGCGCGGTTCAGGACGAATTCCCTCAAATATTCCGGCCGCAGGAGCGCCGCCTGGTCGCGGGTAGTGGAAACCTGTGCGGTGATGTCCGCGACCGACGGGCTCGGACAGGAGCCGCCCGTAATCCCGGCGGAAGCGGCCGCTGCCGTCCGGACCATCTGGTCCGGAAAGACGGCGTCGCCCGGCGAGGTGTCGATGGCTCCGATCCCCGGATGCGCGCCGCCCGATATTTGAACGGCGCCGCCGAAGGACGCGTCCACCCGGGGAGCGATCAGGACCACGGCCGGGCCCACGTCCCAGGTGGAAAGCCGCTTGAATCGCGCCTCGAAGACTGCGACCGAGTTGCGCCGCAGGACGGGTCCGGTTGCGTCGGCGATCGTTTTGGATATTCCCATGGAGCGCACGAGGAGCGTCCCGTCACCGTCCCAAAATGGATTATCGGCGGGATCCGACGCGGCCTCCGAAGCTTCGCCGTTGTTGTCGCTGACCTTGACGAAATAGCGCGAAGTGAATATGGATCCGGAGCCGTAGGGATTCGGCGCCGATTGGCCGATCCCGGCGGCGGGGATGAGGGGCGTGCCCGGGATGCCCCCATAGGCGCCGGTGCTGACAACGCCGTCGTCGGGAAGCGCGGCGACCCGGGGCCCGGGGTCGGAGATGTCCAGCATTTGGGCGGTTGCCGGAGGTATGGGAGTGCGGAATTCGAACCTCCTGGCGGCAGAAAGGTAAAGAGGGGTCGAGTCGTAAACTCCGTCGGGACCCTGCAACAGGTCCTGGTGGGACAGACCGCGCATCAGGGCGCGGGCGTGGCGGATTCCCGCAAGTGCGGCGTGGGTCGCCTGCACCTGGCTTTCGTAGTTGTCGCTGATGTGAACGGCCGTCGTCGCGTTCAGGGCCATGAAAAAGCCCAGGAGCACAAGGAGCGTCAGCGCAACCAGCGACAGGAGCAGCGCGGAGCCTGATGCGTCCGGGTAAAGGCGTGGATGGGTCATGGGTGTTTTCCTCCTGCGGGTACTGTTTCGCGACCGGCGGAATTATTTCGCCGAATTGAAAATTTTTTTCGATGCGGGGAAAAGTTTGCCCGCGGGATGGCGAATTGCGCGATCCGGAGAGTTGTGATATCCATACTGCATGACTCACAACATGCTGGGGGATGCGAAAATGCTCAATGGTCTGCGAAGAGTGTCCGTGCGCAGGATGCGGGGTCCCGTGCGCGGCGGGTTCGTCCTGATCACCGCCTCGATACTGCTGCTGGGACTCGCACAATCCGCATGTTTCGGCAAAAAGAGCAAGGCGCAGGCCATCCCCGCCTCGGAGGTCAAGATCGCGATCCTCCCCCTCAATGTGCCGTCCGAGAACGAGGACCTTCGGTGGACGGCCATGGCCGGCCCGATTCTGATGGGCAAGGCGATCCAGAATGCCCGCGACCTGAACGTCCGGCCGTTCTGGGAAAGCATGCCGACCGCCATCGAATCTGCGGGAGTGACCCGCAGTTTTTCGCAGGAGACCGCAACCACGGTGGCGGCGTACCTGGGAGTGCAGTGGTCGGTTATGGGGGAAATCACGGCGACCCGGTCGGGCGTGCAGCTGATGCTCGACTTCATCCCGGCCAAGGTCGGGTCGGTTCCCTTCCGCTACACCAAATCGGGAGAATTGGACGAGATCGGCGCCCGGATCCCTGTCGCCTTTTCGCAGTTCGCCTATTACCTGACGATCCGTCCCATGGAACCGATCAGGAGGAAGCTTCCGACGATGCCCGCCGTTAGGAGGCTGGCGGAGGCGCTGGACCGGGAATACGGCTGGTTCGCCGAGGCACAACCCGGCCAGGCACAGGCGGTTGTAACCGAGTTGGCGGAGACGGACGAGCCTCTGGCTCGGTTCCTGTTCAATCCCACCCTTTACCCGAACCTCGCGGTGAAATAGCCCGGGCTAGAGCTCTACCCACTTCCCGTGACCTTCCCAAACGCGCAGCGTAAACGGGAAGTCTATGTGTTCGCTCAGCTTACGCTTGATATTCTCGCAGATGTTCTCGACGGAAGGATATTCGATAAAATCGTTCAGGGTCTTGTGGTCGAAGGCGCTCAGACCTTCCTTGATCGATTTCTTCAGTTTCGAGAAATCGAGGATCATGCCCGATTTATTTTCCCCCTCGATGATCACCTCGATTTTGTAGGTGTGGCCGTGCAGCGACCCGCATTTGTCGTGGCCAGGGAGATAGTGCGCACAGTCGATGTAGTCGATCACTCCCAGCTTCATGGATAGCCTCCCCGTTTAGACGGATATTTTACCACAGCCGCACGCCCGCATCCCCGCTGCCCCACAAAAAGTATCGTGGACACCCACCGTTGTGTAAAACGGTGGGTGTCCACGTTTTTCAGGATTCAGGAGGAGGTCATTTTCCTGTCATTGACAGTGCGAATGGGCTTTGTTAAATTCCCTGTTTGATTTGGTTTGATGGGAAGACTCGCCATAGCTTTTGCCTCTCCGGCTGCAGGTTAAGTTTGAAACCCGGAACGCGGATCATCAGGTGGGACAACTGCGAAAGTGGCGGAATTGGCAGACGCGCTGGACTTAGGATCCAGTCCCGCAAGGGGTGGGGGTTCAACTCCCCCCTTTCGCACCATCGAAATGGCTAGGTCACGGCAGATCGCGCGGTCTGCCGGCACACAAAAACAGCAGACAACAGGTGAAACAACGTTGACAGTCGAAATAGTCGAAGTATCCAGCTGCAAGAGAAGCCTCGCCGTCGAAATTCCGGCGCAAGAGGTGGAAGACGAAGTGTCGAAACTGGCCCGGGAATACTCCCGCAATCTCAAAGTACCCGGTTTCCGGCCGGGCAAGGTGCCCATGAGCATCATCCGCCAGCGGTTTGGGAGCGATCTGCAGAAGGACGCGACCCAGAACCTCATCGAGCGCTGCTGGAAGGACACCCTGGCGGAACACAATTTCAAGCCCGTGTCCCAACCCCAGATCAAGGATGTGGAAAACAAACCCGGGGCCCCGCTGAAATTCACCGTGTCCTTTGAAATTATTCCTCCAATGGAAATACAAGACTATAAAGGCATTCCGGTCACCCTGCAGACGCCCGTGGTCTCGGACGAAGACGTCGACAAGGCGATCGACTCCCTGCGCGAACACAACGCCCAATTCGTGCCCGTGGAGGATGAGGCAAGAGACGGCTTATATCTGACGGCCACGGTGGATGGAAAGTTTGAGGATTCGCCCAAACCGATGCACGAAGAGGAGGTCACCCTCATCATCGGTCATCCGCAGACAAACGAGGAATTCTCCGAAAACCTGCGGGGGGCGAAAACGGGAGAAACGCGCGAGTTCGAAGTCGTCTATCCGGAAGACTATCACCGGAAGCGGTTTGCCGGAAAGAAAGTCAGCTATACTGTTGTCGTTAAAGATATTAAGGAAAAGCAGCTGCCGGAACTGACGGACGATTTCGCAAAAGACATGGGGATGGAGAGCCTGGAATCCCTCAGAAACAAGGTCCGCGATGATTTGGTAACGCAGGCCAGGCAAGCTGCCGAAAAGAAGGCGAGGGAGACGGTGTTGGACACCATCGTCGAGCGCCAGGCCGTCGAGGTCCCGGAAAGCCTTGTAAATGAGGAGCTTGAGTCCTACGCGCAGCGGATCGCCTCCAACCTGGCCTATCAGGGCGTCGACATCAACCAGGCAGGCATCGACTGGAAAAAGATCTTCGAGGAAGACAAACCCCGTGCGGAGCAGGCGGTCCGCCGGTCTCTGTTCCTCGACGCGATCGCGCAAAAGGAGAACCTCGAGGTAACCGACGAGGAGATCGACTCCGAGTTGGAGAAGGCTGCCGCGGGCACGGGCAAGACCGCGTCGGCCCTGCGGGCTCAACTCGAGAAAGAGGAGAGAATTCAAAGCTTTGGAGATCATTTGCGCCAGAACAAGGCGCTTGATTTCATCTATCGCAATGCTAATATAACCGAGGGGTGACAAGCGTTGGCACTGATTCCAATGGTGGTCGAGCAGACCAATAGGGGCGAGCGGGCCTTTGATATCTATTCGCGCCTCCTGAAAGACAACATCATCTTCCTGGGGACCCCGATCGACGACAATGTCGCGAATGTCGTGACGGCCCAGTTTCTTTTCCTGGAAGCCGAGGACCCGGACAAGGACATTCACCTTTACATCAACTCCCCCGGCGGTTCCATCTCGGCGGGCATGGCCGTCTACGACACGATGCAGTACATCCGGCCCAACGTCTCGACCATCTGCATCGGCCAGGCGGCCAGCATGGGAGCGTTGCTGCTGGCGGCCGGCACCCCGGGAAAACGTTTTGCCCTTCCTAACTCCAGAATTCTGATCCACCAGCCATCGATGAGCGGGCTGGCGGGCCAGGCCACGGACATAGACATCCACGCCAAGGAAATTCTCAGACTGCGCGAATCCATGAACGGGATCCTTGCCAAGCACACCGGTCAGAACATCGAAAGAATCGAGAAAGATGTCGAGCGCGATTACATCATGACCGCGGTCCAGGCCAAAGATTACGGCATCGTGGACCAGGTGATCGCGAGAAAAGAATAGGGAAGCCTAGTTGTATTCTGGAGGACTCCTTTGAGAAAAGACGACGAAAGAGATGATGTCTTAAGATGTTCTTTCTGCTCCAAGAGCCAGAATGACGTGAAGAAGCTCATTGCCGGCCCGACCGTCTACATCTGCGACGAGTGCGTCGACGTCTGCAACGAGATCATCGCCGACGACGTGGTGACATCGCCGATCGGCGAAAAGCTTCCCAAGCCCCAGGAAATAAAGGAATTCCTCGACCTGTACGTCATCGGCCAGGAAACGACGAAGAAGAAGCTCGCCGTCGCCGTCTACAACCACTACAAGCGCCTCGAAATATCGAAAAAGCGCAGCGACCTGGAACTGCAGAAGAGCAACGTCCTCCTCATCGGGCCGACGGGCACGGGGAAGACCCTGCTCGCGCAGACGCTGGCGAAGATGCTGTCGGTCCCGTTCGCCATCGTGGACGCCACGACCCTCACCGAGGCCGGGTATGTCGGGGAGGACGTGGAGAACCTCGTCAGGTACCTTCTCCAGAACGCCGACGGC
>CAZTHE010000195.1:0-5869 GCA_964613495.1 uncultured Acidobacteriota bacterium
CGTGGAATTCGCGAAATGCGTGGCTGCTTTTTTATCCTACCTGCGGGTCTTGCGCGTCGCATCGACGTGGAACAGCTGGAAACCCGCGTCATGCGCCCAGAAGCCCTCGTCCTCCGGGGACAGAGCCCCCGGTTTACCGTACTGCACGGGAGCCATTCCGGGCCGGCCGGGCAGCGCGAATACCGCCCCAAGCTGGAAATGGGTGGCGTCGGCGACCTTGTAGAAATAGGGATCGCCCGTCACCCGGTCCGCTTTGCGGGCGATATGCGTTTCCGGGCTGACGTCGCAGTCGGCCAGGGACTGCGGCAGGCTCCCCTGGTTTGCGTAATACCGTTCGACGCGGTGACAGATGGCCGCGAGGTCCCTGATGCGCTGCCGGTCCTGCTCCTGCAGCCGCGCCTTCATGGGGCTGCCCGCATACCAGAATCCCGCCGCGACGGTCGCCGCCACGGCCACGACGAGGGCGGCGAGCCCCAGGCGCACCCCGCGCGACGGGCGCGATGCCGCCGCCGGATCCTCTTCATCCCGCCGCAGATCGCGCAGATAGTACAGAAACGCGCTTCCGGCGAGGATCGCGACGATCAGCGCCTTCAGCCCGAACCGCAGCGTGACGTCCCCTTCGAGGAAGCGGACCAGCAGCGTGATCAGGTCCGCCACGATCGACACGGCGGACACGAACAGCGTCATGTAGGTCAGCCAGCGGCGGACCGGGGAGATGCGCTGCCCGGGGTTGCGCAGGTTCTCGCGCGCGATCACCCCGCACATGAAAAGGAAGAGGGGAAAGGCGACCACGACCGAGGCGATGCCGTAGCGCAGGGAGACGACCGAATTCATCGCAACCTCGCCGGGCGCCGGGAAAACCAGGTTGACCAGGTCGAACAGCACGCTGCCCAAGGCGAAGGCCGCCGTGTACAGCGCCGCGAACTGCATCAGGAAGAGAAAAGCTTCTTTGGGCGAGCTCGAGACCCGCTTCCGCGGCACGGGCAGGCTCAGGCTGCTTTCCACGAAGGCGTCGAGGGCGGCGTTGATTTCCTTCGACTCCCAGCCGCCCTCCCGCAGCGCCTGCCGGATCTCCTCCCTGGAAATCCCGCGAGACAGCGCGTCGCGTACAAAATCGGATATCACCGGATTCATAGGCACGGTCCTCCGAACCGACGATTTGAAGCGATGGGCCGATTGTATCGCTCCGCAGGCCGAAAACCAAGCGCCCCGCGGCGCCGGAAACCGCCCATAAAAAAGAAACTCCCTTATCCCTGGAGATAAAGGAGTTTCGATCTGCTGCCGTCTGAAGGGGCAAAAACTCCCCGCGGATTACACGAGAGCGCCCGCTTCCGGCGACACGTTGTTCGGGTCCAGCGCCTTCGTGACCTTCCGCCACCAGACGTGGAAACCCGACATTTCGGGGCCGATTTCGTCCAGCGGCCGCATGGTGTTTGCGAAATATCGCTCCTCGAAGGCCCGCCGGCTCTGCTCGAGCGACCAGGCGTCCACGGCCTCCTGGGCCGCGACGTTGGCCGGGTCGAACTTGCAGAATATCTCGGTCTTGCCGAGGTGGCCCTGCTCCACGCCCCAGCCGAAGAACCCGCCGCCGTCATCCACGATCAGGCCCTTTTCGATCAGGGGCAGCTTCGCCTTGCCGGCTCCGACGGCCCAGCGGATGGTCAGGTCGCGCTGGCCCATGACCGGGATGGAACTGAAGGCGCCGCCGGCGCGGAACGTCTCGCGCACGGAGGCCGAGATCCTCACGCACTGGCACAACAGGATTCCCTCGATCCTCGGGTCCTCCACATGCTTCAGCGACTGGCCGCCCGAGTCGCGGACGATATGCTCCAGCGCATTTTTCTTGTAGGCGAAATCGGCCGGAGAGTTTCCGGCGATGATGACGAAGAACCCGGGTCCGATCACTTCCTTTTCCATCTGCTTGAAGGCCTTCTCGTCCTCCTCGTTGCAGGTGGTGATGTTGGCCGCGACCATGGACACGTTGAATCCCATGAGCTCGAAACAGATCTCGTTTTCCCCGAGGCGGATCTCGGCCTGCCACATCTTCTCCACCGACGGGAAACTGTAATAGCGGGCCATGAAATTCGCCGGAATCTCGCTCAGCGTGTAATCGGGCGACGTCCCCTGGATCGGGAATTTCGTCGGGCCGGGCCAGTGGTAGATCTTGATGGCGGCCCGGGTGAAGACGCCGGGCGTCACCCCCGGAGGCACCGCGCTCGTGAGGATGCTCCTCAGGGACGGCCCCGGGCCGTCGCCGGAGAACCACTCGTCCGTGGAGCCCAGGGCGCCCGACCGGACGATGTTGCCTTCCGGGGTCACCCACTCGATCGCGAGGTGGTTCCGGTCGTCGCCGCTCGTGACCTGGTCCAGGTGCCCGTGCCCGCGCAGCATCGCCGCGCAGTTGGCGCCCGCCCCCTTCACGTTCATGTGGAAGCCCCGCTTGAACAGCTCCGCCTGGAGCTGCGCCGTGATGACGTACGGCTCGACCACGGCGTACATGTTCTTCTCGTTGATCTCGAGGATGCGGTTCATGCGGCGCAGGTCCATGTAGATCACTCCCGGGACGAACTTGCCCGTCCATCCCGTGCACGTGGCCCGGAACGCCAGCTTGTGCTTGTTGCACAGCCGCACGATCGCCTGGACCTCGGCGGTGTTTTTGGGCAGCAGGACGGCCGCGAACTGGGTCTGGTGGTAAGCCGGCATCAGGACCGGATCGTCGCTGATGTACTCCGGTCCGACGATGTCTTCGAATGCCGCGAAAATTTCCTTGCTCAAAGCCATGACTGTTTCCCCCCTTCTAGAGTGCGCTCTCTACGAGCTCGACGATGTCGTATACCTTCAGACCGCTTCCGGTCGCCTCGATCGCTTCGTTGAAGGTCTTCTCGCACCAGGGACACGCGGTGACGATCGCCTCGGCGCCGGTGGAGACGGCCTCCTCGATCCTTTCCTTCGCCGTCCATTGGGCGAATTCCGGATTCGACTCGCCGACGCCGCCGCCCGCTCCGCAGCACCACGCGTATTCCCTGATCCGGGTCATCTCGGTCAGCTTCACGCCCGGAAGGCTCGCGAGCACGTTCCGGGGCGGCTCGTAGACGCCGTTGGAACCCCGCCGGTAGTGCTTCGGGGGGTCGAACACGAACCGGTCGCCGGGGATCTTCTTCCCTTCCCAGTGAATCCAGGGCTCTCCCAGCCTGCCCAGGCGGCACGGGTCGTGGTAAGTCACCGCCACGGCGTTTTTCTTCCGCGGCTTGAGGCTTCCCTCCCGGATCAGCCGGTCCATGTACTCGGAGATGTGCAGGACCTCGAGGTCCCCCTTGAGTTTGTATTTGTCATACAGGACTTTGAAGGCCTGGTACCCGTCGGCGCAGGACGTTACGACCGTCCGGGCGCCCGACTTTTTGACCATGGCCATGACCTTCTTCGCCTGTTTCAGGAAGTCCTTCTCATACCCCATCTGATAGGCGCGGCCGCCGCAGCAGGTCTCGTTGTCGCCGGCGATTCCGAAATCCACGCCCGCCTTCTGCAATATCCTGGCCGTGGCCCGGGCCAGCTTGTGCATCCCGGGGTCGTAGCTCGTCAGGCAGCCGACGTGATACACCACGTCCACCTTCTCTTTGGTGGCGTCCTTCAGCTTCAGTCCCGACGCCCACGCGCCCCGTTTGCCCTGGACCGGCACCATCGAGCCATTCCGGCGCAGCCCGGCGATGACCTTGTCGAGCGCGGGATTGGTCTTGCCGTCGGCAACGCACCGGATGCGCATCTCGTGGATCGGTTCCTGCACCTCCATGTCCATGGCGTAGTTGCAGGAGACGCCGCACGCGCCGCACATCTGGCAGTTGTAGATGACGTCGAGCAGCTTGTCGGTGTATTTCAGGCCCGAGGCCAGCATCGCCGTCCCGATATTCATGCGTCCGCCGCCGGAATAGGCGTGGAACTCGTATCTCGCGATGCTGGGACACACGTTTGCGTACTCCAGCCCGCTGATCCTTTGCATGGGTATGAATTTGCAGCACGAGCACCGGCAGCACATCGCCATATCGCCTTTGTATTGCTCAAGTCCCATCTTCGCTACCTCCTCTGTTCCTTTGCTGATAAATTGCGCCGTGCGCCTGTTTTAAAAGCAGATCTTCCCGGGATTCATGATGTTGTTGGGATCCACGATGTTCTTGAGCTTGCTCAAAACAGCGACGGTCGCCGCGTCCCGATTCAGAACCATTCCGGCGTCTTCCCCGTACGGCCTCGAGAAAAACGCGCCTGCGGCCATCAGATTTCGGGTAGCCTGGCCGGACAGGGTCCGGGCGCGATCCCGATCCTTCGCATTTTCGGGATCGTAAAACAGGTTGAACTCGCAGTGATAGCCCGTGCCCTGAACGACGGGCTGGATGTAAATCCCCATGTCGGGGACCGAGGCGCCGGCCTTTTCGGCTGCGGCGCGCATCGTCCCGATCTGGTGCTCCAGCTTGTCGTGGATGGTCAGGAAGAACACGTCCTGGCACGCCCCTTTGGCGGAGAGTTTCCAGTAAGGATCGCGCGAGGGCTGCTGGACCGTCTTCAGGATCTCGTTGGCGGAGACGGGGCCGGCGGCCCGTGCGGCTTCCAGGCCGAGCCGCTGCGTGAGGTCGGTGATGTCCTTGACGTAGGACGCCACCCTTTCTTCGGGCCGGAACTCGTAGCCGGCCACCGTGTAGAACAGCGTCCAGGGGGCGAAAGAGTCCTTCAGCCTGCCGTAGTCCTCCGGCCATTTCTTCGCGAAGATGGCCGCGAGATCGGCGTCGTTGACGATGAAGCATTCGTTGACCATGCGCAGCCGGATGAGCCAGGACGTCAGGTCGAGCAGGGCGCCGAGGCTGCCGGATTCGACCACGAACGGCTCTTCGAGGCCGGGAAGGATTTCGCATCGCATGGAGGCCCAGGTGACGATGCCCATGGTTCCCTGCGCGCCCTGAATCAGCCGGTGCCAGGACGCGATCCCGGGGCCGTACGGCGCTTTCTGCAGGCCGCCCACGTTCCTCTGCTCCTTGACGGTTCCGGGGCCCGCGGCCTGGCCGGTGCGGAACTCGTCGCCGGTGCCGAAGAAGACCTCGGTGCACGCCAGCGGATCGGATATGTCCCACTGGTACTTGGGCATCAGGACCGGTTCGCGCTCGAGGATGCTGCCGACGACCGACTTCGTCTTGCGCGGCAGCAGCGGCATGTTGAGCCGGAGCCCCTCCTTCCGGACCTGGGGAATCAGTTCCCCGAACGTCACTCCCGGTTCGACCATGCAGACCCGGCGCGCCCGGTCCACGAAGATCACCTTCTTCATCTCGCTGAGGTCGACCACCAGGGCGCCGCCGGCGCCGGGCACCGTATCGCCCCGGAAGTGCGGAGGCCCTGAACTGACGGGCACGAGCGGCGTCCGCGTTTCGTTGGCCAGTTTCACGATTTTTTCCACGTCCTCGGCCCGGGTCGGTTTTACGACTCCCATCGGCCGGACGGAGTTGACGAAGCTCATGTCCCTGGAGTACTGGTCCAGCGTCGCCGGATCCCAGAACACGTTGCGGGCCCCGACAATTTTGGAAAGCTTCTGCTTTTCGATCATTTCCTTATCCCCTTTCCCTCTCGGGCCCGAAGTATGGAACCGGCGCGCTCCGGATTGCGGATGCCCCCGGATGTGCCGTTTGGTGCATGGTCCGTCGCAGCCTCCTGGCCCGAATGATCTCAGACGATTGGTGCCCAACTATATCACAGCCGGGCTGCGTGCAATTTGGAATTCCGGTTCATTTTTCCGGCGGTCCCTGTGATATAAAGCAAAACACAAACTGACTGGAGGATCCGAACATGCCAATGACGTTGAAAGAGCTGGAAGCCGAAGTAAAAGCCCTCAAAA
>CAZTHE010000196.1:0-5825 GCA_964613495.1 uncultured Acidobacteriota bacterium
CATACCCAGGATTCCGTCGCCCGCTCCGCGGGCTCCGTCATCCTGGGCTGTGCTGTATCGCGCCTTCGGCGCTTTACGGCGGCGTATCCCCGATAGATACACCGCGCCTTCGGCGCTTTACGGCGGCGTATCCCCGATAGATACACCGCGCCTTCGGCGCTTTGCGGCGGCGTATCCCCGATAGATACACCGCGCCTTCGGCGCTTTGCGGCGCGGCGTCCCTGATCGGGATTTTGGGCCACGGAATGCCACGAATAGGATTGGCGGCGCCCGTTTCAGATCCGATAGGTCGATTCTCTCCGCAGCAGGATCAGGGAAATGTCGATAACGCGCTCTGAATATATCGGAACGAATATTATCCGATACCGCCCGATTCGCTTTCAAAACCTGTTTTCCCAGTCCTTTCCTTTGAGAGGTTTGACGTCGCCCTGGAAAGGATTCAAGCGCATCTTCTGCAGATGGGCAAGGATGAGGTCCTGATCGGCGGGAGGCAGCCGGTTAAACTGCCTTGCGGCCTGCTTTGCAAGCCTTATGTTCCAGAGCGTCTTCGAGCTGCTCGAGGGTAACATACAGCCCTTGCCGAAGCTGCGCTTCGCCGTCGCGCACCCGTTGCGCTTCCCGCGGAGTCAATATATCGTCGGGATCAGCCGGATGGGCGGTCTCACCCGTTTCTACATCAATCCGCCGCTTGGGACTGCGGATGCGGGTGTCTGACGTTCCCTGGGTTTCGCGGATTCTGGCTTTCATGATGTCAGCTTATCAAATAATCCGCCACGGTCAAAGCCACTTCACCGCCGCAAACGCTTTGTTTCACGAGTCGGGGTTTTATTTCACAATAATTCGTGCAATCCACTCACTCCTATTGGCACCGTCAAGCTGCAAAGCTCACCCCTGCTGAATTGCGTGATGACCTAAAGCGCTCGATTGATGTTCTGGAGAGTCAAACGGGGCAAAAAGTACTTGGATTTCGCGCACCCAGCTTTTCCATTACTCCAGGATCCGAACGGATTTTCGATCTCCTTCTCGACTTGGGCTTGGCTTATGACGCCAGCCTGTTTCCGGCAATTCGCGGGCATGGAGGATATAGATGCAGCCATACCGGCCCATACACAGTTAGTACGCCAAACGGGAGATCCATTCTGGAACTTCCAATGAGCGTTTTTAAAATGGGCCCTTTAAGAGTTCCATTCAGTGGCGGTGGCTACCTTCGCTTGCTGCCGAAATGCATTATCAACTACGCCTTCCATCAGTTGAATGCTCAGGGATCGCCTGTAGTTGTTTATCTTCCCCGCGATTTCGCGCCCGAATGCCCGCGATTACCCCTCAGCCTCAGAAGGAAATTCAAGAGTTACGTTGGCCTCAAGAGTACCGCCGGCAAACTTGAAATGCTTCTGCGATACTACCGATTTACCACATGTTCGGAAGTGCTCGGCTTAAACGGAGCAGCACCACAACAGATAGCGGAGCCGCACTTGAGATGGCGAGGAAGGGTTGGGTAGTTAACCCTGCAACCCTATCGTCCTTCAAGACAAAAGCGCCATTGCATTTATATCGCTTACCGATATAGTATATAAACGTGATTAAATCGTTCGGCAACAGGGAAACCGAATCGCTTTATTCGGGGCGTTGTCCGAAACAATGGAAGCATTTTCGGAGCCAGGCAGAACGTAAACTCGCTCAATTGGATGCCGCCGCAACGATTGGCTTCTTGAACGCTCCTCCCGGCAACCGCCTCGAAAAGCTTAAGGGCGACCGAACGGGGCAATGGAGCATCCGTATCAACGACCAGTGGCGCATTTGCTTTCGCTGGACGGATATGGATGCATACGACGTCGAGATCGTTGACTATCATTGAAGGAAGAAAGACAGCCATGGCCAGGAACGGAATGAGGCCGATTCATCCGGGGGAAATTCTTCGCGAGGAATATTTAAAGCCATTGGGGATGTCGGTCAATTCCCTCGCGAAGGCCCTCAACGTGACTCCGGCCCGAATCAATGAAATCGTGCGCGAACGGCGAGGTGTTACCGCGGATACCGCCCTGAGATTGGCCCGCTATTTTGGAACGGATGCCCGATCCTGGATGAATCTGCAGGCGGCATACGATCTTCGGGTGGCTGAAATCTTACAGGCGAAACAAATTGCCTCCACCGTTCGCCCAAGGGCAGCGCAGGATTTCATTTAGACTTAAGGGTTACAGGGTTGGAAGGGTTTGAAGAGTTGCAGGGTTGGAGGGGTTGGGAAGTCCAACCCTGTAACCCTTCCTCAGTTGGTTTTTGAGACATCGGGGAGAAAACATCCGTGATTACAAGCGTGCAGGGCGACATCATCGTGGGGCTCGTGCGGCGGCATGCGGAGATGCTGCGGGGGCGAAGCTTCAAGACGCTGCGGCAGCTGAACGCCCTGATCCGCGGGCGGGAAGCCAATATCCCCGACAGTTTCCTGCTGCCCTTCAGCGCGGCGCTCAAGAAAGTCGTCGAATCCGGCTCCTTCGACAAATCGACGCTGCCGGCGAGCGTCGGCGCGCTGTTCAGGATCAACGCGCGGTGCGAAGCCGCAAACCTGGCGTCGCTCGATAAGTTCGCTTCGAACGTCCGCTCGAAATTCGGCGGCAAAACCGAAGACGCCATCCTTGCCGGCGACGCCGCGGCGCTGTCAGGCCTCTACGAAGACATGGGCGCCTTCGGCGCCTCGCACTGGGCCGCACTGCTCGACGACGGGACCTACGCCGCCGACAGCAGGCCGCGCAGGATCGGGTTGCCCCAGGAAGACTGGTCCGAACCGGTGAAAATCGGCAAGAATCTGTGGCGCAAACCCAAGCCGCCTCTGCTAATCACCCTCCTGGCCGCGCACCTCGGCAACCCCGGCGCCCCTCCCCCTCCGTCGATCTGGCCGCACCTGGCGTTATCCCTCCTCGTCTGGAACGATCAGATTCCCGTTCAGTCGATACTCGAATTCGCCGGCGTGCTCGAGATGGCCGAAGACGTCCAGCGGGGGCTCGCGATCACCGCGCACGCGTTTCCGGAACTCCAGGAATGGACCGGTGTCGACGAACTCAGCATACCGGGGTGGGAGAAGAAACTCGCGATCCCCATCGCGGCAAGAAGACTTATGCTGGGGGAGAGGGATTGAGGATGTTGGAAGAGTTGCAGGGTTGGAAGGGTTGGAAGGGTTGGAAGGGTTGAAGGGTTGAAGATGAACTCAGATAAGCTTTTGGACAGAATTACAATAGATGGCGGTAAGTATGGGGGCCGGCCCTGCATTCGGGGCACGCGAATGCGGGTAAGTGATATGCTGGAATTGTTGGCCTCCGGGGCAACCGAGCAGGAAATACTGGCCGACTACGGATTCCTGAAACCGGAAGATGTGCGCGCCGCACTGGTTTACGCCGCAGCGAAATCCAGATGCCTCATGTGACCAGGAAACTACGGCGATTATTGAACGTGAGGGAAACGGTTATGTGGCCCTGTGCCCCGAATTGGACATCGCCAGCCGGGGAGAGTCCATGGAATCCGCCCGGGAGAATCTTCGCGAAGCGATCGAGCTCTTCTACGCCACCGCCTCATGCCGGGAATTCAGCCGGAAATTCAAAGACGCAATCTATGTCACGCCGCTTGAGGTAAACGTTGGGTAGGCTGCGCGTTTCCGCAGGCTAAGGGAAATACCGATAAATTTCACGTCGGTGCAGACACCGGACAAAAATTATCTCATCCTTTTCGGCAATAAATCCAATGCGGTATTGCCCGAGTCAAATTCTGTAGTAATTGCCCGCATCGCGCAGTCTTTTTACATTGGGAACTTCCTGTAATGTTGCGGAGGCCTGAGCGCCGGAGATGATTCGCCTGATTCGAGCTCGCACTTTTTGATCCGCAATGCATTTCAGATCCCGCGCAAAGCTTTCTTTAAAAAGGATTTTCACTCTTTGCTGTCCAGGATTTTATACACTTCGGACGGGTCGGCGGTTTTTGTTGCGGCGCCTTCCTCTATGGCTCGCGCCATAGCAATATCTTCAAGCGCCTCGGCGATGAGGTCGCGCATGAGATCACGACGCTCATCCAGCGCCTCGATAAGAGCCGATTTCAACAAGCCCTTGAGACGGTCCTCATCAACGAATTGTTCGGCCATTTTTGCCCTGTTTGCTGATTACAATAATATCCCATCGGAGTGTTCAAATCGAACCGGAAAAAAGGAGAGAAGCAGCCACGAATGGCACGAAGGCGAAATTCGTGGAATTCGTGACAAGTCCGGGATTATTCAGTGAATTAACGGAAATGGCGCGTTTTACCGATATGTCCATCCGTGAGAGGACTGGACATGGATCGACCGGCGGCGCCAAATCCCGATTGCACCCGGTACTTCGATATCGGCGGCATGACCGTCGAGGTGCACTCGGACCTCCCCATCCATGACCGGACATTCGCGCCCAAGTTCCGCCATTTCCAGACCGACCGGCCGGGCGCGGACAGGATCGCCATCCGCCACCATTTCGCCATTCCCCCTGGCGACCCTGCCGGCCGGGGACGCGAAGTCTACCGGCGCGCTCCCTGGAGCATCCGGCGGCGCGGCTCCGAATGGGTCTACGCCGGCATATCGCCCGATCCCGCGTGCCCGCGCCTGCACTGCCTCGCCGTCGTCGACGACGCGCACTCGCGCGCCGAAATCTTCGCCGACCGCGGGCGCCGGTTCCGCCGGGGCAACCTGGACACGCTCACGATGTTTTCCACCGACCAGGTGCTGCTCGCCGCCGCCCTCGCCCCGCGAGGCGGCGCCATCCTGCACGCGGCCGGCGCCATAATAGACGGCAAGGGATTGCTCTTCGCCGGGCATTCCGGGGCCGGGAAGTCCACCACCGTCCGCATGCTGCGGCCGCAGGCGCAGATCCTGTGCGACGACCGCGTCATCGTGAGACCCGCGGGCGGGCGACTGCGCGTCTACGGCACCTGGTGCCACGGAGACGTGGCCGAGGTCTCGGGCGGTTCCGCGCCGCTCGCCGCCGTGTTCTTTCCCGTCCAGGCGCGCGAAAACAGGCTGGTGCCCGTCACCGATGCGCGTTCCGTTGTTTCGCGCCTGCTCGCGTGCCTCGTCAAGCCGCTCGTGACGTCGCGGTGGTGGGAACGCAGCCTGGACCTCGTCGAAGCCATGGTGCGCGAAACGCGGTTCTACGAGATGCGCTTCGACAGAAGCGGCGGCATCGCCGGGCACATCCGGGAGGCAGCGGCATGAAGGCGGGCAAAAAGAAATGGGAAAAGCCGCAGCTGCTCGTCCTGTCGCGGACGACGCCAGAAGAGGCCGTCCTCGCCGGGTGCAAGACGCGGCATTCCGGCGGGCCGTTCAAGAACCATTGCCGCGACCTGACCGGTCCCGCGCGCTGCTCAATGGAAAGCACGTCGTAATTCCCTACCACAAATTACACGAATGACACGAAGTTCCTGCGATTCGTGGCCGTTCTTCCCATGAAATCAACGCTCCCTGCCATCGACGTCGAGCTGACCGAGCGGTGCAATAACGCCTGCCGGCACTGCAACATCAACCTGCCGGAAGACGACGCCGGAGCTCGCGCGGTCGAGGAGTCCCGCGATGTTCAGCATCGTGGTCTTGCCCGATCCCGAAGGGCCGACGATGACCGCGAAGTCGCCGCGCTCGATCTTCAGCGAGACGCAGCGAAGGGCCTCGACCTTGGTCTTTCCGAGTTCGTAGGTCTTGGTGACTCGCCTAAGCTCGATCATTTCGTGTCGCTCTCCACTTTCGGCTGCCAGGTCCTGATGAAGTTAAGCGAGAAATATTTCTCGGCCATCTCCTTCGTCGACTTGATGTTCCAGAATCGCGC
>CAZTHE010000197.1:0-5742 GCA_964613495.1 uncultured Acidobacteriota bacterium
GCTGCAGGCGCGCCGGTCGGGGACGCAGGAAGTGACCGAAGAGCGGCTGGAAGGCGCGAGCAAGGACGAAGTCGGGGTGACGCCCCTGGGAATTCCCATGCTTGCCGGGCCCGGCGCCATTTCCACCGTGATGGTGCTGGTGGGGCAATCCCGGCACTGGTATCAGGCGGCCCTGGTTTTCACTGCGGTCGCGGTCACGGCCGTCGCGTCCTATATGATCCTCGCCGGCGCCAACCGCGTCCGCAGGTTCCTCGGCGAGACGGGCATCCGCATCCTCATGCGGCTCATGGGATTGGTCCTGACGGCCATCGCCGTTCAGTTCGTCCTGAACGGTTTCGTGGACCTGAACGTCCTCCCGGCCCGCGCGGGGGGATAGCCGCGCGGGATCGCCCGCCGTGCCCCGGCCCGTGCGCTCCCGATTCGCCCGGCGCCCCCGCCCCGTTGCCTTCGGAACCCCCGCCCTCGCCCGGGATAATTCGGGAGTTATGGCGCCTGTCACCGAAATTCTTGAGTATTGCGGGGCGGCATGTAATATTGTCCCCTCGTTGCCGGCTCTCCGGCAGCAACGGAAAGGGTGGTATCGATCCAGTATGCGAGAAGTTTTTTTTCGTCGTTTCCCGCGAACCTATCTCCCTTCTGCCGTAGCAATCCTGGCACTCGCCGCAGCGTCGGCGCCCTTGTTCGGGCAAGGCGCGCCGACGGCCGAAGTGCGGGAGCTGTCCGGGCCCATCGTGGTCGACGGCGTCCTCGATGAGCCGGCGTGGCAGGAGAGCCCCGGCATCGACAACCTGACCCAGGTCGAGCCGCGCCAGGGCGAGGCCCCTACCGAGGCGACCCGGGTCTGGCTCGCCCATAACCGCGACCACCTCTATATCGCCGTGCGGTGCGAAGATCGAAAACCCGAACAGATCGTGGCGCGCGAAATGCGCCGCGACGGGTTCCTGATGGACAACGACAACGTCGAAATCACGCTGGATACCTATCACGACCACCGCAACGCCTACTTCTTCTCGACCAATGCCGCCGGGGCCATGGTGGACGGGCGTATCTCGGAAAACCAGATGGGGTCCACCGAATGGGACGGGATCTGGAATGTCCGCACCCGCATCGATGACAAAGGCTGGACGGCGGAATTCGAGATTCCGTTCAAGACGATCGGGTTCAACCCGCGGCTGTCGGAGTGGGGATTCAACCTGTCGCGGTTCCTGGTGCGCGGGCGCGAGACCTCGCGCTGGGCTTCCCCGTCGCTGGATACGATGATCTGGCAGATCGCCAAATCGGGAAACATCACCGGGATCAGAAACCCTTCGCAGGGCGTCGGCCTCGACATCAAGCCGTACGGGATTGCCGGATTCAGCCGGGATATCGAATGGCGGGACCGGGTGCAGGCCAAGGCCGACGCGGGCGCCGACATTTCCTACCGGATCACGTCCAACCTGGTCTCGAACACGACCATCAATACGGATTTCGCCGAAACCGAGGCGGATGCCCGCCAGATCAACCTGACCCGCTTCCTCCTGTTTTATCCGGAGAAACGGTCCTTCTTTCTCGAAGATGCGGGTATTTTCGATTTCGCCAAGGAAGAGAGCCTCGGCATGCCCGGCTTTGGCGGCGGCGGGGATATCATCCCCTTTTTCTCCCGCCGCATCGGCCTGATCCAGGACTTCGGCCGGAGCTATGAAGTCCCGCTGCGCTTCGGAGAAAAGCTGACGGGCAAGATCGGGCGGTTCGACGTCGGGCTGCTCGACGTCCAGACCGGACGCTTCGACGAGCACGAGGACCCAGACACCCCCGTGGTCGCCAGCAAGAATCTCTCCGTGGGCCGGATCAAGGCGAACTTCCTGGGCCAGTCGTACGTCGGCGCGATGTTCACCAACGGCGATCCCACCGGGCGGACCAGCAACCAGATGGGCGGGCTGGACCTCAAACTGGGGACGTCCAATTTCCTGGGCCGGCATAAAAACATGAGCCTGACCCTGTTCGGCTCGAAGACCTGGACCTCCGGCCTCAAAGACCACGACGCCTCCTACGGCGGCATGATCTCCTATCCGAACGATCTCGTGGAGGCGCAGTACAAGTGGATCGTGATCGGGGAGAACTTCAACCCCGCGCTCGGCTTCGTGCCCCGCGACGGAGTCCGCATCTCCTCCGGGAGCATCGAATTCAGCCCGCGCCCGGAGGTCTGGAATATCCGCCGGATGTCGTTCGAAATCCAGTACTCGGACTATTACAAGCTGGACAAGGGGACGTGGGAATCCAAGGAGATGGTCGTGAACCCGTTCCGCTGGGAATTCAACAGCGGGGATTTCGCCGGGTACGAGTGGCGGTGGAACCGGGAACAGCTGTTCGAGCCCTGGATGATCAACGCGCGGCACGGCGTGGTCCTGCCCCCGGGCGCCTACGATTTCAATTCCCACAACCTCATGCTTTTCACGTCGGAGAGCCGGCCCGTCGCCCTCATGACCGACGTCCGCGTGGGCTCCTTCTTCTCCGGGACGCAGCGCCGCTACCTGGGCGAAGTGATCTGGCGGACCGACCGCCACCTGCGCACGTCGTTCAGCATCGAAAAAAACTGGATCAGACTCGATGAAGGGAATTTCGACACCAGCCTGATCATGTACCGGCTGGACTACTCCTTCACCCCGTTCATTTCCCTGGCCAACTTCGTGCAATACGACACGGACACGCGCAACATCGGGCTGCAGAGCCGCCTGCGGTGGATCATGAAGCCGGGCAGGGAATTCTTCGTCGTCTTCAACCACAGCTGGCAGGAGAATGCCCTCGACCGGTTCGAGGCCGCCCAGACGCACTTCCGCTTCAAGCTGAACTACACGTTTCGCATATAGGAAGATCCGAGATCCGGGATCCGAGATCCGGGATTGTCTGGAATCTGGGATCCGAATCGGCGGCGGCTCCGGCCTTCGTCAGGATTTGTTCGCCTGGATGCGGGAGCTGTGTTTGAGAATGACGGCGAAGAGCTCCTCCACCAGTTCTTCGGGCAGTCCGAGCGATGTGCCCCATTCCCTGCGCGGGGCCATCATGCGCCTTTCCCTGTCCGGATCGACGACGGGGGACGCCTGGCTGGCCTTCAGCCTGCCGATTCTGCGCGCGATCTCGGCGCGCCGTCCCAGCGCCGCGAGGATCTGCTTGTCGCAGCGGTCGATCATGGTGCGCAGGTCGTGTTTCCGCGGACGCGGCAGGCTCTCGGGACCCATCGCCCTGCGGCGGCGCGCGGCCCGCTCCCATGCGGTTTCCACCGTGGCGTCGGGCGCCCCTCCGGTGAGCAGCGCGAGATTGCGGCCGAAACCGGCCGCCGTGTCGCGGATGGCTTCCCGGTTGGTGTCCAGAATTCCTTTCCAGATCCCGTAACCCGAGGCCGCGAGCCGCGTCAGGTCCAGGAAGCCGCGGCCCGCGAGCTTGTCCAGCATGCCGTGCTCGGCGTCTCCGGCCATGGCCGTCTGCATCAGGGCGACGGATATCAGCTGCGGCAGATGGCTGACCATGGCCATGACCCGGTCGTGTTCCTCCGGGTCGACCGTGATGGGCGCCGCCAGCAGGCTTTCCGCGAGATCCATCAGGGCGAGGAGGGCGTCGGGCGGCGTGTCCGGGTAGGGACACAGCGCGTAGACCCGCTCGCTGAACAGGAGCGGGTCGGCGGCCTCGACTCCCGAGCGTTCGGATCCGGCCATGGGATGGCCTCCGACGAAACTCACTCCTGCCGGAATGAGTTTCTGCGCTTCGTCCATGATCCGCTTCTTGGTGCTCCCGACATCCGTGACGATGGTGCCTTCGCGCAGCGAGGGGCGTATCCGCTCGAGGATTTCCGGGACCGTCTGAACCGGGGTGGCGACGACGACCACGGAGCTGTCCGGGATGTGGATCTCGATATCCTCCATCGTTCCGACCCGCTCCGAGACGCCCGCCTCGCGGATCGCGGGAATCCGCTCCGGCAGATCGAGACAAACGACGGCGATGTCCGGCCTGCGGCGCCTCAGCGCCAGCGCCATCGACCCGCCGATCAAACCGCATCCGATAATGCTGATTTTCATGGCCGTCTTCACTTCGCCTTTCCGAGCCGCTTGCCGATGGTCGTCGCGATGATCCGGCAGCGGTTCATCAGGAGCCCGAATTCCTCGAAGGGGAGCGACTGCGGCCCGTCCGACAGGGCCTTGTCCGGATTGGGGTGGATTTCGATCATGATCCCGTCCGCCCCGGCGGCGACGGCCGCCCGGGCCATGGGCGCGACGAAGCGCCGCGTGCCGACGCCGTGACTGGGGTCCACGATGATGGGAAGATGCGACAGGTGCTTGACCACCGGGACGGCGGAAAGGTCCAGCGTGTTCCGGGTGGCCGTCTCGAAGGTGCGGATGCCGCGTTCGCACAGGATGACGTCCGGGTTGCCTTCGGTCAGGATGTACTCGGCGCTCATGAGCCATTCCTGGATGGTGGCGGCCATGCCGCGCTTCAACAGGACGGGTCTCGCGGCGTGCCCCAGGGCGGTCAGCAGCGGGTAGTTCTGCATGTTGCGGGCGCCGACCTGCAGCAGGTCGGCGTAAGCCGAGATCCGGTCGATCTGCTCGATCGTCATGACTTCCGTTACGACGGCGAGGTTATACTTGTCCGCCGCTTTGCGGAGCAGTTTCAGCCCCTCCTCTCCGAGACCCTGGTAGGAATAGGGGGACGAGCGCGGCTTGAACGCTCCTCCCCGGAGGACCCGGGCGCCGCTCGCGGCCACGAACGCGGCGCTGGACTCGATCTGCTCCTCGCTCTCGACGGCGCAGGGTCCGGCCATGACGGCGACCTCCATGCCTCCCACCAGGCAGGATTCGCCGACGCGCACCACCGTGTCCTCGGGGTGGAATTCACGGCTGGCGAGCTTGTAGGGGGTCGACACGGGCAGGATGTCCCGGACGCCGGGCATCATCGAGACGGTTTCGGTGTCGAGCCTGTTGCGGTTTCCCACCACGCCGAGGATGGTGTGCTCGACGCCGTCGGACCGGTGCACGTCGAGGCCCGCTTCGCGGATCTTCTGCACCAGCGCGCCGATCTGGGTCTCCGTCGCCTTCGTTTCGCATATGATGATCATTTCGGCTCTCCAAAAATGCAAACGGCCCGCCATTTTCATGGTGGGCCGCGTTTTTTCTTTCCGTGTTCGGACAGAGAAAGCAAAGACGCAGCCCTACGGGCCGGCCGCGTAAGAGTAATAATAATAACCGCAGAAACTGGTTCTCATGACTTCGCTTTCTTTCCGGTCCAATAGTAGCAGAAAATCCCGCCCGATGCCTGGAAAACAATGAATGCCGCCTTCGCGGGCAGGCGTCAGCCACGAATTGGCACGAAACTCACGAAATGAATTCTATTCGTGGAATCTGTGGCCGAATTCCCAGCTTTCCCAACGTTCGTTGGCCGTCCGACAGAAAAGGCATGGGCTAGCCCGGATAGAGGCTGCGCATCAGGTCGGCAAACTCCGGGAAGCTCAGCGACTGCGGACCGTCGCTGAGGGCCTTGTCGGGCTCGGGATGCATCTCGACGATCAGGCCGTGCGGACCGACCGCGCGGGCCGCCAGCGCCAGCGGGGAGACGAGTTCTCTTTTCCCCGCGGCGTGCGACGGGTCGACGAAGACGGGCAGGTGGGTCAGGCGCTTCAGGATCGGGATGGATCCGAGGTCCAGCGTGTTGCGCGTGGCGGTCTCGAACGTGCGGATGCCCCGCTCGCACAGGATCACCTGGTGGTTGCCGCGG
>CAZTHE010000198.1:0-5632 GCA_964613495.1 uncultured Acidobacteriota bacterium
ATGTTGTGCGGGAGCCGGAGCGCGTACCGGATCACGGCGTAGAAGTCCTCCGCGGTGAGCGTGCGCTGTTCCAGCGGCGTATTGAGCCCGAGCTTGATGTTGAATTTGAGGCGCCCCACCTTCGAAAAGTCGTACTTGCGGGGATCGTAGAACATCCCCTCGAAAAGCGCCGTCGCCGTTTCGAGCGTCGGCGGATCGCCGGGGCGCTGTTTCCGGTAGATCTCGATGAGCGCGTCGGACTGGGACCGGATGTGGTCCTTGGCGAGCGTCTGCGAAATCGTGGCGCCCGTCGTCTCGCGCTCGGGGAAGAACACCTCCAGCGAGTCGATGCCGGATTCGCTCAGCGTGGTGAGGGTCCGCGGGGTCACCGTCGAGTTGGACTCGACGAGGATTTCCCCGGTCTCCTGGTTGATGACCTCCGACACCGCAAGGGCGCCTTCCAGCACCTCGGGCTCGATCCGGATCTCCTTGGCGCCGGCCTTCAGGAGCTGGTTGTAGAGGCCCTCGACGATCCTTTTCCCCTTCGGGACGAGCACCGTCTTTCCCTTCGGGTCCTTGATGTCCTCCGTCGCCCGCGACCCGATCAGGTCCCGGCCGAGGCTCCGGTACAGCTGCTGGTCCTCCCAGCGGACGGCGACCGGTTCGTAAAACGTGCGCAGGATATCGGCGTCCGATCCGAGGCCCAGCGCCCGCAGGAACGTCGTGGCCAGGAATTTGCGCTTCCGGTCGATCCGGACGTACAGGATGTTCTTCTGGTCGAACTCGAACTCGACCCAGGACCCCCGGTAGGGGATGATCTTCGCGAGGATGAACGTCCGCCCCGGATTGGATTCGAAAAACACTCCCGGGGACCGGTGCAGCTGGCTGACGATGACCCGTTCGGTGCCGTTGATGATGAAGGTCCCGTTTTCGGTCATGAGCGGGATGTCGCCGAAATAGACCTCCTGCTCCTTGATGTCGCGGACGCTCTTCCCTTCCGTCTCGGCGTCCTTGTCCCACACCACCAGGCGCACCGTCACCTTCAGCGGCACGGCGAACGTCATGCCCCGCTCCTGGCACTCCTCGACCGTGTATTTGACGTTGAGCTCGACGGCGCCGCCGCAGAACTCGCAGCGGGGGTTCTCGATCTCGTTCTTCGCCCCGCAATGCCGGCAGGTGCCGCTTTCCGGGTTGTACGGGCTGTTGACGATCACCTTGCCGCATTCCGAGCAGTTGGCGCGCAGGTAGTCCAGGCCCTTCAGGTTTCCGCACTTGCACTGCCAGTTGCCGATCGAATATTCCACGAACTCGAGCGAAGACGCGCCGCGAAAGTCGTTGATCGGAAAGACCGAGTTGAAGACGGCCTGCAGCCCCACATCTTCCCTTTCCGGCGGAGGAACGTCCATCTGCAGGAATCGATGGTAGGATTTCCGCTGGACTTCGATCAGATTGGGAATGGGGATGCTGGTATGGATTTTCGCGAAATCCATGCGGTCCCGATACACATTCGAAGTGCTGATGTTGGTCATTGAAGAATTTACCTCGAAATGCTCAATTAGGGTTCGACGCGCCTTGGGGGAGAGCCCGAATCACGGGATAGAGGGCGGCGGGCACACTCCTGCCCCTAGCCGCCCCAGAGCGTCTGACAGAAAATTTTTGCTTCCCCACGTCTGAAGGCCTGTGCACGGTGACCTCATATTGGGGTTTGACGGTCGCGACGGGCCCGCCGCAGGAGGCAGGCCCCAAAACCAGGCAAAGACAAGGCGTGCGCCCCCGGAGGAAGACCTCCGGGCGGCACGCAGGCGCGGACGCGTAAACGGACCTACTTGATCTCCACGGTGGCGCCGGCTTCCTCGAACTTCTTCTTGATCGCGTCGGCTTCTTCCTTGGAGACGCCTTCCTTTACGGGCTTGGGAGCTCCCTCGACCAGGTCTTTCGCTTCCTTCAGGCCCAGGCTGGTCACTTCGCGGACGACCTTGATCACGTTGATCTTCTTTTCGCCAACGGCGCTCAGGATCACGTCGAACTCGGTCTTCTCTTCGGCCGCCGGCTTGGCTTCGGCTCCAGCCGCGGCTCCGGCGCCCATCATCACCGGCATCGCCGCTGCCGCGCTGATGCCGTACTTCTCTTCCAGGCCCTTGACCAGATCGGAAATCTCCAGCATCGTAGCCTGATCGATCCATTCCATGACTTCATTTTTCGTAATCGCCATCTTCTGCTCCTATAGGATTGATAGAAATGAATTGCGAACCCGTCCGGACTCCCTACTTGGGGACCTGCTTCAGCACCAGTCCCAGATCGCGCACCGGAGCCTTCAATACGGTCGCCAGTCTCTGCAAAGGCGCCTTGAGGCAATACACCAGCCTGCTCAACATCACCTCTCTGGGCGGCATGGCAGCGAGGGCCTGAATTTCGCCCGCGGCGACCACCTTGCCCTCCACCAGCGCCGCCTTGAAGGCGATGCTCGGGTTGGTCTTGCTGGCTTCCGTCAGGAGCTTGGCCAGGCCGACGACATCCTTGGGGTGGTACGCCACCGCCGTCGGCCCCTGGAAATAGGGTTCCAGCTGCTCCATCTGGGTCTGTTTCGCGGCACGCAGCGCCAGGGTGTTCTTCACCACGATATAGCGCCCGTCCATCTCCCTGATTTTCCGGCGCAGCTCGGTCGCGGCGACCACCTTCATGCCGCGATAATCGATCAGGAAAGCGCTGCTAATGGACCGGAACTGCTCCCCCAGGGACTCCACCGTCTCTTGCTTTTCTGCTTTATTCATGGAAAAACCTTATGCGCACTGGGCCCGGTGCGACGCGGCCCCACGGGCCGGGCCGCCGCCAGGCGGGATTAAGCATGAGTCTCCACGGAAGCCTCGTCGATCCAGATCCCGGGACTCATGGTAGAAGAAATCGATATGCTCTTCACGTACTTGCCCTTGCTGCTGGCGGGCTTGGCCCGGAGCACCGCGTCGATCAGGGCTTTGGCGTTTTCGTAAAGGTTCTTCTCGTCGAACTGGATCTTCCCGCAGGGGGCGTGCACGATGCCCGTCTTGTCCACGCGGAACTCGACCTTGCCGGCCTTGATTTCCCTGATCGCCTTGCCCACGTCGAAGGTGACGGTGCCCGTCTTCGGGTTGGGCATCAGGCCGCGCGGGCCGAGCACCTTTCCCAGTTTGCCGACGCTCCGCATCATGTCCGGGGTCGCCACGACGGCGTCGAAATCCATCCAGCCGCCCGCGATCTTCTCGACCATTTCCTCGCTCCCGACCTCATCCGCGCCGGCGTCTCGCGCTTCCTTGACCTTGTCGCCGGACGCGATCGCGATCACGCGCTTGCTCTTTCCCAGGCCGTTGGGGAGCACCACGGTGCCGCGGACCATCTGGTCCGCGTGCTTCGGGTCCACGCCCAGTTTCATCGAGACCTCGACGGTTTCGTTGAACTTGGCATAGGCGATCTTCTTGAGCAGCGGCACCGCTTCCGCCAGGCTGTATACCTTCTTCTCCCGGGCAGCGGCCGCCTTCGTATAATTCTTTCCCGCCTTCGGCATTGCTTTATACCTCGCAAACTGATGTTCGACCCGGCCCGCGCGGCTCGTGCCGCACCCGTGGGGCGGCGGCGGCCGGCGCGGCGGCGGGCCGTCAATTCCCTTCGACTTCCACGCCCATGCTCCGGGCGGTCCCCAGCACGATCCGGACGGCCGCATCGATATCGGACGCGTTGAGGTCCGGCATTTTCAGCTGCGCGATTTCGCGCACGTCCTTCATCGAGACCTTCCCGACCTTCGACTTGTTCGGTTCGCCGGACCCCTTGGCGATATTGGCCGCCTTCTTCAGCAGGATGGCGGCCGGGGGGGTCTTGGTAATGAAGGAATAGGTCCGGTCGGCGTACACCGTCACGACGACGGGGATGATGAGCCCTTCCTGTTTGGCCGTCTTGGCGTTGAACGCCTTGCAGAAATCCATGATGTTCAGACCGTGGGGGCCCAGGGCCGAACCCACCGGAGGCGCCGGCGTCGCCTTCCCGGCGGCCACTTGCAGCTTGACATTCGCTATAATCTTCTTTGCCATCGATTTTACTCCATCCGGACCGGCGGGAAACCCGTCCGGTCCCAGTCCGCCCTAGGCTTTTTCCACCTGCTCGGTCTCCAACTCGACCGGAGTTGCGCGCCCGAGGATCGTCAGCATCACCTTTAACGTGTTTCGGTCGGGATTGACGTCTTCCACGACTCCGGTAAAGTCCTTGAAGGGCCCGTCGTTGATCTTGACGGAGTCCCCGCGATCAAACGTGAATTTCGGCTTCGGCTGTTCCGCCGTTACGGACACCCGGTTGACCACCTCGTTGATTTCCTCTTCCGTCAGAGGCGTGGGCTTTTTCCCGGTGCTGATGAAGCCTGTGACCTTGGGCGTGCCGCGCACGATGTGCCACGCCCGGTCGGTCATATCCATCTCGACCAGGATATATCCGGGAAACGTCAGCTTCGTGGTGACGATCTTCTTCCCGCTCTTGGTCTCGACCACGTCCTCCGTAGGGATCAGGATCTGCCCGATGCACTCTCCCAGGTCGTAGGCCTGGATGCGGTTCATCAGGCTCTCGGCGACCTTCCGCTCGTATCCGGAGTAGGTGTGAATGATGTACCACTTCTTGGAATTTTCCATATGCCCGTTTCAGTTTTGTGCCGACAGCGCACGGAAGAGGTAATTCATTCCATTCCCTACGACAAAATCCACGACATACAGGAAAAATCCGAAGAAGAACACGGCCACGATCACCACGAGGGTGGTCCCCGTCGTTTCGCGCCGCGACGGCCACGACACGTTGTTGAGCTCTTTTCGGGTTTCCTTGATGAAATCTATGAAATTGCGGAACGACCCTTTCACCTTATCGAAGAAGTCTTTCATTTTCCCGGCTCCGCAAACGATTGCCCGAACTTCCCGGACCGCACGCCCGGGAGGGCGATCAAAAACTGGCAGGCCAGGAGGGACTCGAACCCCCAACATGCGGTTTTGGAGACCGCCGCTCTACCATTCGAGCTACTGGCCTGTACCCAAATCACTCCCATATGCGCGTCGCCCCGCCTAGCGCGTTTCCTTGTGCGGCGTGTGCGCGCGGCAACGGTTGCAGAACTTCTTGAACTCCAGCCGCTCGGTCGTGGTCTTCTTGTTCTTCGTCGACGTGTAGTTGCGGCTCTTGCACTTCGTGCATTCGAAAGTAATGATGTCTCGCATGGCTGCCCCGGGTTACTCGATGATTTCGGAAATCGTACCGGCGCCGACGGTGCGGCCGCCTTCGCGGATCGCGAACCGCAAGCCCTTCTCCATCGCGATCGGCGTGATCAGCTTGATCGTCAGCTGCACGTTGTCGCCCGGCATCACCATCTCCGTCCCCTCCGGCAACTCCGCCACTCCCGTCACGTCCGTCGTCCGGAAGTAAAACTGCGGCCGGTACCCGTTGAAAAACGGCGTGTGCCGCCCGCCCTCTTCCTTCGTCAGCACGTACGCCTGCGCCTTGAAATGCGTGTGCGGCGTGATGCTCCCCGGCGCCGATATCACCTGCCCGCGCTCCACGTCCTTCTTGTCCGTCCCGCGCAGCAGCAGCCCCACGTTGTCCCCCGCCATCCCTTCGTCCAGCAGCTTCCGGAACATCTCCACCCCTGTCACCACTC
>CAZTHE010000199.1:0-5596 GCA_964613495.1 uncultured Acidobacteriota bacterium
GTACGCCTGGCAGGGTTCGAACCTGCGACCTTCGGTTCCGGAGACCGACGCTCTAATCCAGCTGAGCTACAGGCGCATGCCAGAGATCATATTGGATTCGGGGCAGGATTCCAAGCCGCAATTTCCAGATTTTGGCCGGTCCGGCCGGTCTCCGTTCTTGACACCCGGAAACAGGCGGTTATTATCTCGGGGGGGGGGTGTGGCCGGCCGCGAGGAAACGGTTTCCGGCCGGGAATCCCCCGGTGGCGATAGCGAGCGCGGTGCGTGCGTCGGAACCGTTCACGCGGTTTCCATGACCCGCCGCGAACGAATTCGGGAAGCCTTGCGGTGGCGTGGGTGCGCCGGGGGTTCTCCGGCCGACGATGGGGAAGCAAAGTCGCGATGATGCATTTGAGCGTTCTGGATACGGATCATATCGGGAAACTGCTGTTCAAGCTGGCGGTGCCGGCGTTTTTCGGCATGCTGGTGATGGCCTTATACAACGTCGTGGACACGATATTCATCGGCCGCTATATCGGGTCCCTCGGCATCGCAGGCCTGTCCATCGTGTTCCCGTTCCAGATGCTCGCCCAGGGATTCGGGATGATGGCCGGGATCGGCGGCGCGTCGCTCGTCTCGAGAAGCCTGGGCGCGAAGGATGTGGCCAAGGCCGAACGCACGCTGGGCAACGCGATCCTGATCGGATCCGTTTTCGGCCTCGCCATGAGCTTCGTCATCCTGGCCAATATGGATTTCTGGCTCGGCCTGGCCGGGGCGTCCGAAACCATCCTGCCGTACGCGCGGGACTACATGGCCGTGGTCATCGCCTTCGCCATATTGATGACCCTGGTGATGACGTTTCACAGCGTGGTGGTGGCCGAAGGCAACGCAAAGGTCCCCATGGTGGCGATGATCTGCGGCGCCGTTCTGAACATCATCCTGGACGCGGTGTTCATTGTCTCGTTGCAGATGGGGATCCGGGGCGCCGCCATCGCCACCATGATCAGCAACGGCCTGTCGCTGGCGATCTTTGTCCTGTATTACTTTTCCGGCCGCAGCCCGCTCCGGCTGCGGCCCCGTATTTTCCGGCCCGATTTCGGAATCCTGGGACAGATCGTCGTGATCGGAGTGTCCGGCCTGGCCATGACGCTTTCCAACAGTTTTTCCGCCATATTCCTCAACAACCTCCTGGTGACCCACGGCGGGGACATGGCCGTATCCGCCTTCGGCCTGATCAACCGTGCGATGGTTTTCCTCTTCATGCCCTGCATGGTGATCGGCCAGGGCATGCAGCCGATCCTGGGTTTCAATTACGGGGCCCGGAATTACGACCGGGTGTTCAAGGCCCTCAAGCTCTCGCTCGGCTGGGCTACGGGAATCGCGCTTGCGGGATTCCTGGTTTTCTATTTCTTCCCTGCCCCGATCATGGGCATTTTCACGACGGAGCGGGACCTCATCGCGCAGACGGTCTACGCGACCCGGAGGATGCTCCTGGGCATCTACCTGATCGGCTTCATCTCGGTTTCGTCCATCATGTTCCAGGCGCTGGGAAAGGCCGTGCAGTCGTTCATCGCCTCCATCGCCAGGCCCGCCCTGCTCCTGATCCCCGTGCTGTACCTCATGGCCGGGCTGTACGGGCTGGACGGCATCTGGTACACCTTCCCGATTACCGACTGGCTGACGGCCTTCGTGATCCTGATGCTCCTTCTGCCGCAGATAGGGGATTTGCGGAGGAAGAGGGATGCGGAAAGATTCCGTCGCAGCGAGGAAGGGTCGCTCGTTCTGGACCCCGCGCGGGCGTCCGCCCGGTCCTGAAGGGCATCCGCGGTTTCCCGAAGCCCCTCTGAGCGCGCCTTTTGCCGGGCATGGGCGCCGGCCTATCGAATCTCCACGACGGCTTCGCTCTTCGCGACCCGAAGGATCGGGACTTCGCCGATCTTGACCAGGTCCGCAACCGACTGCGGAAGCCGGCGGTAGTTCAGGGTCGCCGTGATGGTGGCCTTGCCCTTCAGGATGTCCGCCGGGACGGTCCAGGCGTACTGCTCGACGACGGCCTCCATCGGTTTCAGCCGGTTGTCGAACACGTCCGTTTTCTCCGCATACCACTGGGCGATCGTCTCCTCGCCCCTGGGATTCAGGAAGACCTTCCGATACAAACGGTCGCCTTCGGGCAGGGAGTCCCTGGCGATGCCCTTGAAATCCTTGAGGCCCATCATATCGCCGAGGTCCCGGTAGGCGGGCCGGTTGGAGGTCACGCTGTAGCCCTTGTCGGCGGAGTCACCCGGGGCGAGGGGTGCCGGGATGTGGTGAACTTTGCCGCCGGCGTCGCGCAGCTCCAGCCGCAGCCACAGCTGCCGCTCCTCGGTGGAACCGGTGGGAATCCGGTGGCCGGCGCGGTTGTTCGTGACGACGGCCATGACCTCCAGCGAGCTTCCCGCGCGGACGCCGCCGCCGAGCGGGTAGAGATACAGCGTCGCCGCCCCGTTCAGCATGGTCTGCGAATACGCTCCCTGGAAGAGGTGCTGCGCGACGTCCGGCCGCTCCTTCCCCATGGCGGCGGCTTTCCCGGGCGCGGGGGGCACGTGGCAGTTCAGGCAGACCATGTCGTTGCGCGCATAGGGCCCTTCTTTCCACTCGCGGTAGGTTTCCTTGACCCAGGCCCCGTAAGGGCTGCTTTCGTCGTGGCAGGTGCCGCAGAGTTCCGCGCTTTTGTAAAACGCCGAGCGGCGGGATTCATGGCCCATCGGCCTGGCGTCTTCCCTCGACCCGTGCTTGACCTTGCCCGGGCTCACGGCAAAATTGCCGTTGGCCGGCGCGTCGCCGTCGAACCCGACGATCGCGTGACACAGGTCGCAGGAGACGCCATCGGCCTTCGGGTCCGCCTTCCCGGCGGGAGGGGGCGGAACGTCGCCTGCCAGGAAGGCCTGCGGGGCGTGGCAGTTGATGCACCCCGCCTCCACGGGCGCCACCTTCGTCTCGATCCGGGTATGCGGGAGCGCGAACTGGAAGTATTCGGCCTGGTCCCACGGCAGCGCCTGGGCTTTGGCCATGGCGGACTGCTGGTACTGAATGGAAATCTGCTTGTGGCAGGCGGCGCACTTCTCCGACGGTTCGAAAGCTTCATACTTGTGCGTTCCCTTCTCCGCCCTCTTCACGGCCTCCTCCGGGAAACCGTGCATGCCGCCCCCCAGACAGATAGCGGCGACCGCCGCCGCCAGAAACAAACCGCACCTTTTGACCATGATCCGCCCCGTTTCCAATTTGCGAGTTTTCCAATCCCGGACGGGCATTGCCGTCCGGAAAGAAATCCGGACGCGCCGCGGAGAGATTCATGCTCCCATGCCCCGACTCCGGGGTTCCCTGACCGGATTATAGCGGCAGACGGGCCCGAAAGCACCGGCAGATTTTGGAGGCGGGAAAATCCCGTCCCGTTTTTGCGCCCCTTGACCCGAAGAAGGCGTTCCGGCAATAATCGTTGAACCGGCATGCATGGGGTAGCCCGGAATATCCGCCGGCGCGATTGCGTCGCGGACCGCCTTCGGGAGAATGCCGGGCCATCCAGCATCGGGCCGGCCAAAGCGACAGGCCGGCATTATTGCGTCGAGGGGAGGAACCGAAGTGAAGATGCCCGAATATGTATCGGTAGAGGAAGTCAGAAAGGTCTGCAGGGAACTGAAGGTCCGGGATTGGACGAAACTCGAAAAGGCGGCCGTTCTCCCGCGGGAGGCGAAGGCGATCCTGGCGAAGGTGAACACGTCGAAGATGCCGATTGCGCTCGAGGACTTCCGTGCGGGTCTGGAGGTGGAACTGGAGCACGGCGTCCGCTTCAAGGACGCCAACGTGACCAACAACCACCCGGTTTTAACCGGACTCATCGTGCTGGCGCATTTCAAGGAATCGCTGGATTACTACAGGCTGCTGGATGTCGCGGAACTCGAAGGAGACCTCGTTAAGGCGATCGCCGCGGGGAACGCCGGGAAAACCAGGAAGTATTATGCCAGGCTGGCCGCGGCGAGAATCGCGCTCTGCCAGGCGGAGTTGAAGCGCATCCGGTAGCGCGTAACGCCCGCCCGCCGGATAGACCCGCGGAAAATCGTCCGGGGCGTTCCTCCGGGAGGCCCGGAGGAATGCCCCGGTGGACCGCCCGTGCCCTTTCCCGCCCTCGGAGTGCGGGGGACCGCGGCGCCCATGCAGCCTCCGGCGCGGTCAGGAGGGTTCGTAGAAGGAAAGGCAGTGATCACCCTGGCGGATGGTGCGGGAGCGGCGGTAGCCGCCGCCGGATTCCGGGACGTCCGCCCTGCGGTGGTGTTCGACGATCACCGTCGCCGGCTGCTCCAGAAGCTGCCGCGCGAACGTGATCTCGAGCAGATCTTCATAGGGCTCGAAGTCATACGGGGGATCGAAGAAAACGATATCGGCCTTGAAACCCTCGCGAGCCAGCGCGCGCAGCGCCCGGAATGCGTCCTGCTGCAGGATGCGGATCCCCCGGCCGATGCCGCACGCCTCGGCGTTGCGCCGGATCAGGCGGCACGCCGCCGGCGCGCTCTCGACGACAACCACCTGTCTGGCGCCGCGGCTCAGCGCCTCGATCCCGATGGCCCCGGACCCTCCGAAAACGTCCAGCACGACGGCCCCGTTCACCTTCGTCCCGAGGACGTCGAAGAGGGTCTCCTTCAGGCGGTCTCCCGTGGGGCGTATCTCCAGCCCGGACGGCCCCGCCAATTTCCGGCCCCGGTATTTTCCCGTGATGACTCTCATGAGGCTCCAGTGTTCGCCGGCCGGCGTCCGGTCGCAGGTGCGCCCGCGCCGCAACCGCCGGTCCCGCCCGGTTCGTTCAACCCGTAAGCGCCAGTCCGAAATAGTCCTCCCATTGCCTGCGGATGTACAGGGCAATCTTGCGGCATTCGTCGTCCGGACGCGTGCCGAGCAGGCGCAGGAAGCGGTCCGCCTCGACGCGCGCGAGTTCGAGCGCCTTCCGGTCGCGGACGATGTTCGCATAGCGGAACGCCGGAAGGCCCGACTGCCGCGTTCCGATCATCTCTCCCGGCCCCCGCAGCTCCAGGTCGACCTCGGCGATCCGGAACCCGTCGTTCGTCTCGCACATGATCTCCAGCCGGCGGCGCGCCTCGGCATTGTCCCGCACGTCGCCGATCAGGATGCAGCGGGACTGCGCCGCGCCTCGTCCCACCCTGCCCCGCAACTGGTGCAGCTGGGCCAACCCGAACCGTTCGGCGTGCTCGATGATCATCAGGGTCGCGTTGGGCACGTCCACGCCGACCTCGATCACCGTCGTGGACACCAGGACCTGGATCTCCCCCGCCGCGAAGGACATCATGGCCGCCTCCTTCGCGGCGCTTTTCATCCGCCCGTGCAGCAGGCCGACCCGCAGGTCGGGGAAAATGTCCGACTGGAGGTGACGCGCCATCTCCGTCGCCGCGCGCAGGTCGGATTTCTCGGACTCTTCCACGAGGGGATAGACGACGTAGACCTGATGCCCGGCGCTCGCCGCTTCCCGGATGGCTTCGAAAGCCTTCGCCCGGTCCTTCTCCTCGTGCCATACCGTTCCGACCGGCTTGCGTCCCGGGGGGAGCTGCCCGATGACCGACACGTCCAGGTC
>CAZTHE010000200.1:0-5502 GCA_964613495.1 uncultured Acidobacteriota bacterium
CCCCACGCCCGTTGCCAGGCCCAGGATTTTAAGTCCTGTGCGTCTGCCAGTTCCGCCACCCCGGCACATGCGATTGCTGAAGTTTATCCGGTCTCCGCGCCAATGTCATCCGGCGCGTTGCATCTTTTTCAGCCGTCCCGCACCGCGCTCCGGCACAATCGGAATCTTCCGCTCGCGTCCGTTTCCACCCGGTCCACCGGCCGGATGGGCACGGGCGTCCCCGGCGTCTCCTGCCCGAGCGGCGCGGCCGGCGTCCCGGCAGCTTTCCGTTGACTTCCGGTCGCGAGCGATTAGAGTGGAAACTGCAAATATCCCGGGCCAGGGTGTGCGCGTCATGCCCGCCCAAGAATCAACCCGAACAACCCGGGACTCGAAGGGAGAACATAAATGGAGAAAGCGGCGGAGCAGGCGTTTCGCGAGAGAGAACAGCGGCTGAAAGACGCGGTGGCGTTGAAGAAACCGGACAGGGTACCGGTTTCGATCGGGCTCAATTACTTTCCGGCGAAATTCGCAGGCACGACCACCTGGGCGGCCTTTTACGATTTTTCGAACTGGAAACAGGCCTACATCCAAGCTGCCGAGCATCTCCAGGTGGACCGGCTGCTCGTCGTGCTGAACCAGGCCGGCAGCGTGCTCGAGGCCCTCGACGCCAAACAGCTCCGCTGGCCGGGACACGGCGTGGCGCGCCACCACACGCACCAGTTCGTCGAGAACGAATACATGAAGGCCGAGGAATACGACCTTCTCCTCAACGACACGTCCGATTTCCTCGTGCGCCGCTACCTTCCCCGCGTCTACGGCATCCTGGGGCCGGCGGGCAACCTGCCGCCGCTGAACCTGCTTATCAACATGCTGCCCTTCAACAGCCTGGCGGACCCCGAGTTCGTCGCGATGCTCGAGAAGCTGCTCCGCATCGCCAAGGAGGCCGTGCAGTGGCAGGCGGAGACGGCGTCGCTCGCGCGCGAACTCACCGAGCGGGGGAATTTCTGCCGCAACGCCCCGCTCATGGTCACCGCGCCGTTCGATGTCGTGTCCGATTTCCTGCGCGGCATGCGCGGCACCATGCTCGACATGTACCGCCGCCGGGAGAAGCTCCTGCAGGCCTGCGAGATGATGTGCCGCATCCAGCTGGAACGCATCGCCGTCATGCCGCAGGCGGCGGAATTCACGCCGGCCTTCATCCCGCTGCACCGCGGAGCGCACGGGTTCATGTCGCTTCAGCAGTTCGAGGTATTCTACTGGCCCTTCCTGCTGAAACTCATCGAGGCGCTAGTGGAAAAAGGATACACGCCGGACCTGTTTTTCGAGGGAGATTACAACTCGCGGCTGGAGTACCTGGCCGGGATGCCCCACGGAAAGGTGATCGCGCGATTCGACCAGATCGACATGGCGCGGGCGAAGAAGGTCCTGGGCGGGAAGATCTGCATCGCGGGGAATATGCCGGTCTCGCTGCTGCAGATGGGGACGGTCGAGGAAGTGAAGAAAAAGTGCCGGGAGTTGATCGACACCGCCGGAGGCGACGGGGGATACATGATGTCGCCGGCTTCGTCGCTGGACGAGGTTCATCCGGACAATTTAAAGGCGATGGTGGAGTTTACGAAGGAGTACGGGAAGTATTGACAGGATTTCGGTTGATCTGAAGAGCCCGCGGCTTGGCGCACGGGAAGCGGGGGAACAGACACGGGCTGTGTCGTCCTTACAGGACTCCACTCATTTCCTGTGCCTTCCCCAGGGTTCCGTCGCCCGCTTTGCGGGCTCCGTCACCCTGGGCTTTGCTGTTCCGTGCCTTCGGCACTCTACACCCGCGTATCTCAGATTTGCGCTTTCCCGGCTCCGTGCCTCCGGCATTCTGCGCCCGCGAAAATTCGTGAAATTCGTGGCAGATCCGAAAAGACGCCAACGCACATCGCGTGGTCGGGGATGCGCAGCAGTCCTAGCGCCGGAGGCGCGGCGCATCATCGGGGATGCACAACCGTTGCAGCGCCGGAGGCGCGGGACAGCACAGCCCGGGGTGGAGGCCGCGCCAGCGGCCGGAACCCCGGGTCGGCCGGACCAACAGCGCGGAGTCCTGAAGGGACGACGCAGACTGCATCGTCCCTTCAAGAACATACGGTGGTGCAATCACGATTCCGTGCAGCGGCGCCGCGGGAATTTGGGAGTTATGATGACTGTCACCGAAATTCCAGGACGGTGTAGGAACGCGCCGGGACCTGCAGGACGGTCCGGGCGCCCGGCTTCGGCGGCTCGAACGGCTGCGGGGCGACCCGGTTCGGCGCCTCGAAGCTGTTGAAGGCCTTCAGGTCCCCTCCCGTGAGCACCTGCGAGAACGCGGCCTTCCGCGGCGGCGCATCCCTCCACACGATCTCCACGTCGCGCGGCTTCTCGAGGTCGCGGTTCAGGATGAACAGCGCCGTCGCCCCGCTCGCCCGGTCCATCGTGCCGGCAACATCTATATAGGGCACCTTCCCCGCCCCCCTCACGTCGTACGCCGCCGATTCGACCGCGAGGTCGAGCACTTCGCCGCGCGCGTGATCGAGCGCCCACAGGTACGGGTAGTAGATCGTCTGGCGGAAGAACCCGTCCCGGTTGGTCGTGATCGGTGCGATGACGTTCACCAGCTGCGCCAGGCACGCCACTCGGACGCGGTCCGCCTTGCGCATCAGCGAATTCACGAAGCCGCCGACCAGCAGCGCGTCCTCGAGGTTGTACACCTCCTCGAGCAGGTGCGGCGCCCGCTGCCGCCTGCCGTCCCCGCCGCGCTGGCGGTACCACACGTTCCACTCGTCGAATGACAGCCACAGCCGCTTGCGCGAGCGCTTCCGCGCCCGGACGTAATCGCAGACGCCGGCGATTTCGTCGATCTGCTCCTCCATCTCCAGGTTGAAGGACAGGAACTTCGCCGTGTCTCCCGCCGCGCCGGTCTCCTGCGCGTCGTTCCGGTAATAGCAGTGCAGCGACACTCCGTCCACCATGTCGTAGCATTCCTCGAGCACCTGGCGGTCCCACTCGAGATAGGTCGCCATCCCGGGACTGCTCGAGCCGCACGCGATCAATTCGAGCGACGGGTCCACCATGCGCATCTGGTTCCCGCAATCGCGCGCCTTCAGCCCGTACTCCCGCGCGGGCATGTGGCCGATCTGCCAGGGACCGTCCATTTCGTTCCCCAGGCACCACATCCTCACGTTGTGCGGTTTCTCGATGCCGTGAGAGCGCCGCAGTTCGCTCCACTTCGTCCCCTTGTCCTGGTTGCAGTACTCCACCAGCGCCGCCGCCATCTCGGGCGTGCCCGTGCCCAGGTTCAGGCCCATCAGCGGCTCGGCGCCCACCAGCCGGCACCACTCCATGAATTCGTTCGTCCCGAACTGGTTCGGCTCGATCGTGTTCCAGGCCTTGTCCAGCACCACCGGGCGCTGCTCCCTGGGACCCACGCCGTCCAGCCAGTTGTAGCCGGAAACGAAGTTCCCGCCCGGATAGCGGATGATGGGCACCCTCATCTTTTTGATTTCGTCCAAAACATCCTTGCGGAAGCCGTTCGCGTCGGCGAATTTCGAGCCCGGCTCGTAGATCCCCTCGTAGACCGAGCGGCCGAGGTGCTCGATGAACGACCCGAACACCTTGCGGTCGAGCGGCGCGATCCTCTGCGCCGGGTCCACGTAGACGCGCGCCGGGCCGGCCGCGGACTGGGCGATCCCGACACGGCCGGTCCACCGGCCCGCCGCCAGGACCGTGCCCGCCATCGCCGTTTGCTTCAGGAAAGACCTTCTGGATTTCCGTATCATGGCTGCCTCCGTTTTGGGGCGATTTTAACACAACTGCATAAACCCTGGGACTCAGAGCCTCAAAGATTTTGGGAATATGCTATGATTTGGCCCGAAAATGGGAACGGAGCCTATAGGGAAGCCGTGCCGGAGCGCGGCGGAAACGGGAACGCACTGATTAAATGGCAACCTCAACACCCGAAATAACCGAATTTGAAGAACGCAAGCTGCCGGACGGATTCAGCATGGCCGGCCTGACCTTCGTGCTGGCCGCGCTGTCGTGGATCGGTCCGTTTTCCATCGACACCTACCTGCCTTCCCTGCCGGCGATCAGCCACAGCCTGGGCGTCTCGGAAGCCCAGGTGCAGCAGACCATGACGGCGTTCCTGGCGTTCTTCGCCTTCATGTCGCTGTGGCACGGCGCCATCTCGGACGCGTACGGCAGGCGGCGCATCACATTGATCTGCCTGGGCATCTTCGCCGCGGCGTCCGTCTGCTGCGCGACGGCCGGAAACGTGCACACCCTGATGTTTTTCCGTGCCCTGCAGGGGGCGACCGCCGGCTGCGGCATGGTCGTCGGCCGCGCCGTCGTGCGCGACCTGTTCGAAGGAGCGGGGGCCCAGCGCCTCATGTCGCACGTGGCCACCATCTTCACCGTCGCCCCCGTCGTCGCGCCCGTCGCGGGCGGATACCTGCAGTCGTGGTTCGGGTGGCGGTCCATATTCATCCTGCTGATCCTGCTGTCGACGTTTCTCCTGTTCGCGTCGTGGCGCTGGCTGCCCGAGACATTGCCGCCGGAACAGCGCCGCCGGCTGGAGGCCCGATACCTCATGCGGTCCTACTGGAAGGTCATAACGTCGCCGCCCTTCCTGCTCGCCTGCGGGTCCATGGCATTCACCGGGTCGGGCTTCTTCATTTATATAATGGGCGCGCCGCAGTTCCTGATGAAGCACCTGGGCCTGGCCGAGACGCAGTTCCTGTGGCTGTTCGGGCCGATGGCCGTCGGCATGATCGTCGGCGCGTGGATTTCCGGGTATTGCGCCGGCAGGATCTCGGGCAACCAGACGATCTGGCTCGGCTACGGCGTCATGGCCTTCGCCGCCGTCGCGAACGTTCTGCTCAACCTGTTCGTGCCACCCACGGTGCCGTGGACCATCGCGCCGCTGTTTTTCTATGTCGTGGGGATGTCGATTTCCATGCCCAGCCTGACGCTGTTTACGCTGGACCTCTTCCCGGCGCAGAAGGGGCTGGCGGCCTCGTGCCAGGGAGCCATCGCGCTCGGCGCGAATTCCGCCGTGTCGGCGTTCGTGCCGCTGATCTGGGCCACCACCCGGTCGATGGCGATGACGGAATTGGTGATGCTGATCATCGGCACGCTGACGCTGCTGCTGTATTTCCCCGCCATGAAACGCCACCAGGCGGCGTAGGCTGCGTCGTCCTTTCAGGACTCCGCTCGTTTCCCATCGATTCCCCAGGGTTCCGTCGCCCGCTTCGCGGGCTCCGTCACCCTGGGCTTTGCTGTAGCGTGCCTCCGGCACTCTCCGTCGGCGTATCCCCGATTGGATCCCCACGACAAAGTGCCTTCGGCACTCTATGGCGGCGAAAATTCGTGAAATTCGTGGCAGATCCGAAAAAGCGCCAACGCACATCCCGTGGTCGGCGATGCGCGCCCGTTCCAGCGCCCAGGCGCGTGGTCGGGGATGTGCAGCGCCGAAGGCGCGGCGCATTATCGGAGATGCACAAT
>CAZTHE010000201.1:0-1981 GCA_964613495.1 uncultured Acidobacteriota bacterium
CTAGGACCGCGGGATGGGCAGAAAGCCGCCGGCCAGGTCTCCGACCACGTTGATCAGTTCGGTGTTGGCCGGCAGGACCACTTTTGCGTTGTTGGCCAGGGATTTCTCAACCGTCTCGAGCCTCCTGAGCAGCTGCGCGTTCCCTATGAAATACTGGTTGGCGGCCTCGTTGACCAGTTTGATGGCCTGCGCCTCCCCCTCGGCTTCGAGTATCCGCGCCTGCTTGACGCCGTCGGCCTTTTTGATCTCCGCGCGCCGCGAGCCGTCCGCCATTGTTTCCTGCGCCGTGGCGAAGTCGATGGCGGCGATCTTCTCGTTTTCCGCCTTGACGACCTTGTTCATCGTCTCCTGAACGTCTTTGGGCGGATCGATCTCCTTGAGTTCGGTGCGGACGATGTCGATGCCCCAGTTCGCGGTCTCCTTCCTCAGGGTCCCCTGGAGCTCCTCGTTGATCCTTCCGCGTTCGCTGTTGGCCGATTTGAGCGTCATGGTGCCGATGATGTTGCGCAGGGTGGTGCGGGCGAGGTTGACGATCTGCGACGAATAGGCATACACGTTGTACTGGGAATTCTTCACGCTTGCTTCGTCGTCCTTCACCTTGAAGTAGACCTGCGCGTCTACGCGGGCGTTGAGGTTGTCGTTGGTGATGATTTCCTGCGGTTCGGCGTCGACCATGACTTCCGTGATGTTGACGCGATACATCTTATCGACGAGGGGGATGATCCAGTGAAAGCCCGGCAGGGCGAAGCGGTTGTACTTGCCGAGGCGCTCCACCAGGCCCCGGTGCGTCGGCCGGACGATGCGGATGCCGTTGAAAAAAACGATGAGCGCGATCACAAAGAGCGCCAGAACGAATAGTCCTTCCATGTTCTTCTCCTTTGCTGGCCGAATGGCGGGAACTGCCGGGTTTCGATTCTCCGGATGCTGGAATGATAGCGCAAGAGGGAGGGAGCCGGTAGCCCGAATGGGATGCGGGGCAGATTTTGCACGGCCTGCGCCTGCCTTGCCCGTCTCTCCGGGCTCCGGGCGCCCATGCGGGAGCCGGTTGGGGTGCGGGACGCGTTTTTCGCGCTATTCGGGCAGGGCCTTGCGGCACTCTTCGATCATGGCGTTCAGGCTCATTTCGAACGCATCCGCATCCCGGCCCGAGCGCGGCAGACCCTGAGCCTCCAGGTAGGTCCGGAGCGCGTCGGCTTTCCGGTCCTGGAAAAACAGGCTGTCCCCGAGATAGGCCCGGAATTGACGGTTTTCGGGAAAGGCGGCGCAGCACCGGCGGAAATGGTCCTCCGCCGCGGGATAGTCGCCCAGGACCTGCGCGAGATAAAAGCCGAGGTTCATGTAGGCCACCGGGTGGCGCGGATGCAGCGTCATGGCCTGGCGCCAGTTTTCGGCCGCCTGGTCCCACAGGCCGACATCCTTCAGCAGGTTGCCCATGATGATGGTGTACAGGGGCGTGGAAGCCGGGACCTGCTTCATCAGTTCCAGGCCGCGCTCCGGATTCCCGTCCATCTGGCAGATGGCCGCATAGTTGAGCTTCATGAAGGCCGGGTCGTCGGTCTGTTCGAGCCTGTCGCTATAAAAGAGGTGCGCGGTCTTTTTCAGCCCGGACGCGTGCATGAAATTTCCCGCGGCCGACAAAACGGCGGCGCTGCGCGGGAACAACTTTGCGAAAAACAGGGCGGCATCTTCCGTCGGCCGCACGAAGTCCCCCGCATCGAGAGCCTCTGCCGCCGCCTTTTCCGTAATTTCCGGGACGCGGACCAGGCCTGGGGGATTCGCGACCCTTTCCGCGACCTTCGGGGCGCAATCCGCGCAGAGCGTTCCCGGCAGGCCGATTGAAATTCCGCCGTCGGACCGGAGACCGGACCCCGTCGCGTAATAGCCGAGTTCCTTACCGCACCCGTAGCACCTGTCCGTCGTCACTGTTTCCATGGCCCGATTGTATTCCAGGCTCCGCCCGTTGTCTGCGTCTATCTTTCGG
>CAZTHE010000201.1:2081-5448 GCA_964613495.1 uncultured Acidobacteriota bacterium
ATCGGTGATTTGCACGAGTGGCCGCACGGGCTGGGGGGCGGCGTCGAACGCGCAGCTCGCGTCCCCGGTGCAGTCGCATGCCCTTGCCGTGCGCAGGGAGAGCGCTCCCGTCGGGCAGGCCTCGGCGCAGCGACGGGCGGCTTTGGTCAGGGCCTCGGCCATGGGTTTGCCGAACGGCGGCGCGATCCTCACGTCGAAACCGCGGCCGATCATGGACAGTCCCAGTTTTTCCCCCGCTTCCGCGGCGATGCGGACGCAGGCATCGCAGTTGATGCATTTCCCGGGCTCGTAGACGATTTCCGGATGGGAGGCGTCTTCCGAGAAACGGCGGCGCGCGCCGGCGAAGCGGCCGATTTCGGCGCCGTACTCGGTGGCGAGATTGCGGAGCGTGCAGCAGTCGGCCTTGCGGCAGCCGCACGTCATGCAGCGGCGCGCTTCGCGGAGCGCCTCCGCGCCGGGAAGCCGCGGCTCGACTTCTTCGAAGGTGGTGAGGCGGCGCTCCATCGCGAGTTCCGGCAAATGCACCCGCGGCGCGCGCTCGATGGAGCGAAAGATCGCGGCCCGCTCGTCGTCGTCCATCGGCTGCAGCGCGACCGAGGCGGAAGCCGGCTCCCCGGTCACCGGTTCGCCGGCGAGGTACTGGTGGATGGAGGCGGCGGCCATTCTCCCGTGGGCCACCGCCCGGACGGCGAGGTCCGCGCCGAGAACGGCGTCGCCGCCGGCGAAAACGCCGGACAGGTTGGTCGCCATGGTATGCGCGTCGGCCGCGATGCCCCAGGCCGTTACGCTCAGCCCTTCGGCCTCGGCGGGGGCGCATTCCACCGACTGGCCGGTGGCGGCGATCGCGCACGAGCATTCCACGGAAAAATCGGAATCCTCGACCGGCTCGGGCCTGCGACGGCCGGATGCGTCGGGATCGCCCAGGCGCATGCGCCGGCACGTGAGGGTCAGCGGCCCGTCCTTCCTTTCGAGACGCACGGGAGCCACCAGGTATTCGATGCCGGCGCCCTCGGCCTCGGCGCCCTCCACCTCTTCCATCAGGCAGGGCATCTCCTGCCGGGTGCGCCGGTAAAAGATGCGCACGCGGGCCCCCAGGCGGATGGCGGTTCGGGCGCAGTCCATGGCGGTGTTGCCGCCTCCCAGCACGATCACGTCCCGGCCGATGTCGGGCGCGGCCCCCTCGGAAACCTGCGCGAGAAACCGGATGCCCGCCAGTGCGTGCTCTTCTCCGGGGCAGCGCAGCGTCTGCGCCCCCTGCGCCCCGACGGCGACGAACACGGCGTCGTATTCCGCGCGCAACCCGGCCAGCGTGAAGTCCGTGCCCCAGCGCCGGTTCATGCGGAAGGATGCGCCCAGGGCGCGCACGGAGCCGATCTCGGCGTCGAGCGCCTCGCGGGGCAGCCGGTAGGCGGGAATGCCGTAGCGCAGCATCCCCCCGGGCAAGGCGTGGGCGTCGTACAGCGTGCACGCGTGGCCGCGCTGCCCGAGGTAGTACGCGGCCGCGAGTCCCGCGGGTCCCGCGCCGACGATGGCCACGGTCCTGCCGGTGGGCGGCGCCTGCGGCGGCGTGGTGGGCTGCGGCGCGGCCAGGTCCAGGTCCGCGACGTAGCGGTGCAGCGCGCCGATGGCCAGTCCCTGGTCGAGCGAGCACCGGCGGCAATCCTTTTCGCACAGCCGGGGACAGACGCGGCCGAGCGAGCCGGGCAGCGCCAGACGCTCGGAGATCACGCGCATCGCATGGGCCGGATCCCCGGCGGCGACGCCGGCCACGAAGCCCGGGATGTCCAGCCCGGCCGGGCAGCGCGCAACGCACGGCGCCCGGCATTCGCCCGCGTGGTCGGAGAGCAGCAGTTCGATGGCCATCTTCCGTGCCCTGCGCACATCCTCGCTCCGGGTGTGGATCGCCATCCCGTCGGCGACGGGCATGGCGCACGCCGGCGCGAGCGCTCGGCGCCCCTCGATCTCGACCGCGCAGAGGAAGCAGGAGGCCGCCGGCTCGATGCCCGGGACGTGGCACAGTGTGGGGATGCGGATCCCGAGGCCTTTCGCCGCCTCCAGCACCGTGGTCCCTTCCGCGACCGCGGTCGTCCGTCCGTCGATGGTGCACTGGATCGTCATACTACGTCGACCGCCTCCTCCGGGCACGCCTGCCGGCACATATCGCAGCGGGTGCAGATCGCGTCGTCGATCGTGTGCCGTTCATACGGGCGGTAGGGAATCGCACCGACGGGACACGCCTGGGCGCACAGGGTGCAGCCGATGCAGTTGTCGTTGATGCGGTAATGGATCAGCGCCGGACAGCGTCCCGCCGCGCACCGTCTTTCGTGCAGGTGCTGTTCGTACTCCTCGCGGAAATAGCGCAGCGTCGAGAGCACCGGGTTGGGCGCCGTCTGGCCCAGGCCGCAGAGGCTGCCGCGGCTGACGTACTCGGCAAGCTCCTCGAGCTTTTCGAGGTCGCCGTCGCGCCCCTTGCCCTCGCACAACCGGTCGAGGATCTCGAGCATGCGTTTGGTGCCGACGCGGCAGAAGGTGCATTTGCCGCACGACTCGGCCTGGGTAAAGCGCAGGAAGAAGCGCGCGATGTCCACCATGCAGTCCCGGTCGTCCAGCACCACGAGGCCGCCCGATCCCATGATGGCGCCCGTCTGCGCGAGGGCCTCGTAATCGATCGGGGTGTCGGCCAGCCGCGCCGGAAGGCAGCCTCCCGAGGGGCCGCCGATCTGCACCGCCTTGAACGTGCGCCCGTTCGGGACGCCTCCCCCGATTTCCTCCACGATCTCCCGGATCGGCATCCCCATGGGGATCTCGATCAGGCCGCCGCGGCGGATCTTTCCCGCGAGGGCGAACACCTTGGTCCCGCGGCTCGCCGGCGTGCCGAACGCCGCGAAAGCCTGCGGGCCGTGGCGCAGGATCCAGGGGACACAGGCGAGCGTCTCGGCGTTGTTGATGATCGTGGGCCTCCCGCGGAGGCCGCGCTCCGCGGGATACGGCGGGCGCAGCCGCGGCATGCCCCGCCTGCCCTCCAGCGACTGGATCAGGGCCGTTTCCTCGCCGCACACGAAGGCGCCCGCGCCCTCCCGCACCTCGAGCCGCAGGGAACGGCCCGTGCCGCACATGTCCGCGCCCAGGAATCCGCGCTCTTCCGCCTGGCGGATGGCGTTTCGGACGTGGTGCACCGCCTTGGGGTATTCGGCGCGGATGTAGAGGATCCCTTCCGTCGCGCCGATCGCGAACGCCGCGATGGCCAGCCCTTCCAGTACGCGGTGCGGGTCCGATTCGAGGATCAGCCGGTCCATGAAGGCGCCGGGGTCCCCCTCGTCGCCGTTGCAGATCACGTATTTGACGTCTCCCGGCTGCGCGCGCCCGA
>CAZTHE010000202.1:0-5441 GCA_964613495.1 uncultured Acidobacteriota bacterium
GTTCCTTCACGACCGACGCGGGCCGCTCCACGATCTCGCCCGCGGCGATCTTGTTGGCCAGGATTTCCGGCAGTACCCGAATCCTATTCATGAGCTATTGATTCCAGATTCCGGATTCCAGATGAGCCCGTGTTCCGCCGATTTGGGCAAGATGGCTTCCAACCAAGGATCTTTTGGGATCGTTTGTCTGGACGCCATCCGGAATCCGGAATCCGGAATCTGGAATTGTTTTCATTCCCGCCCCCGCTCGCCGAGATAGGCGGCGATCCCATCAAACGGGATTTCCCGCTGGCTCGAGTCCTGCAGGCACTTGACGGAGGCGGCGCCCCGCGCCAGCTCGTCCTCTCCCAGGATCAGCACGTGCCTGGCCCCCAGCTTGTTCGCGAGCCGCATCTGGCTCTTGAGCGTTCCGGCCGACGGATCGAGGGTGCACGCGTGGCCCCGGTGGCGCAGGTCGCGGGCGATGGCCAGGACCTTCTTCAGGGCCGCATCCCCCAGGTGTGCCAGGAACAGTTCGGGCGCCCAACGGCGTTCCGCGCGGCGCGCCTCCGGCAGGAGCATCACGAGGCGGTCCAGCCCGAGCGCAAATCCCAGGGCGCGCACCTGCGGTCCCCCGAGGGCTTCCGAAAGGCCGTCGTAGCGTCCGCCGCCGGCCAGCGCGTTCTGCGCCCCCAGTTCCCCGCTGACGATCTCGAACGCGGTCCGGACGTAGTAGTCCAGGCCGCGCACGAGGCGCGGCGCCGGCGTGTACGCCACGCCGGCTTCGTCGAGGCACTCCTTCACCCTCGCGAAGTGCTCCGCGCATTCGGCGCAGAGATGGTCGGTGATGACGGGGAGCCGCGCGATGAGGGGCTGGCAGCTTTCCACCTTGCAGTCCAGCACGCGCAGGCAGTTGCTCTCCGACCGGCGGCGGCAGTCCTCGCACAGGCCGCCGGAATTCCGCCGCAGCTCGCCCCGGAGCCGTTCGACATACGCGGGCCTGCAGTTGGGGCAGCCCACGGAATTCAGCAGCAGATGCGCCTCCACGCCCAGGGACTCGAGCAGCCACATCGCCATCTCGATCATCTCGGCGTCGACGGCCGGGTGGTCCGATCCCAGGGCTTCCGCCCCTATCTGATGGAATTGCCGCCAGCGTCCCTTTTGCTTCTTCTCGTAGCGGAACATCGGTCCCGTGTAATACAGGCGCGTGATGCCGCCGCCGCGGTGCATGGAATTCTGCAGGTACGCCCGCACGACAGACGCCGTCGCCTCCGGCCTCAGGGTCACCGACCGGCTGCTGCGGTCGGTGAAGGTATACATCTCCTTCCCGACGATGTCGGTGTCGTCCCCGATGCCGCGGGCGAACAGCTCCGTCGGCTCGAGGATGGACGTCCGTATCTCGAGGTATCCGTACCGGTCGAAGATGCGCCGCGCGTGCTCTTCCACGTACTGCCAGCACCCGATTTCGTCCGGCAGCAGATCCCGCATTCCCGGAAGGCTGTTCGATATCAAATCTTCCATTCGCCGATCCTTATGTAATTGAGACAAGGTGGTATGGTAGCAGACTATGGATTCCAGATTCCAGATTGCAGATGGCGGAATGCGGTTTGTGCGGCCCGGGCGGGTCAGCAAGACGGCGGACCGTTGCGGAACACGCTGCGCTTGGAGACTTCCTGGATCAGGGATTCGAGGAAGAGGACGAATTTGCGGATGTGCGTCCGTATCTCGATATAGCCGGTCGCGATCGACAGGGCGTCCGAAAAGGTCTCGAACTCCGACCAGTCGCGGTACATGAGCGAAGGAAGGGAGGTTTCCTTGAAGGCGGCCAGCCGGGCGACGATGCCGTTCGAATCCAGTTCCGTGCGGTTTTCCAGCACATCCGTCAACCAGCTCCGGAGGTCCCGGAGGTCCGACCGCAGTTTTTCCGACGCCGCCAGGCTCTCCACCCTCGAGGGAAAAAGCACGGTCGCGTCGAAATCCCCGGCGATGGACCGGACCAGGTTGAGGATGCCGCTCTGGCAGCAGTGGCGCAGCAGGCCGTGTGCGTTTTCGACATGCATGTAGACGGGCGCGGGATCCGTTTCTCGCGCCAGGAACAGCAACTGCCGCTCCAGCACGCGCTGCGCCTCGGCTTTGAGCGAATAGGCCGCCTGGTCGGCCGCATTGCGGATGGGGGTATCGTCGGGACGGTTCCTCAGGAAACGCGCCCTGAGGAAATCCGACAGCGTCCCCATTTCCTCGTGCAGCAGCGCAAACAGGGCCAGGTGCTTCTGCAGCGGCCGGTCGCGCGCCAGATCGAGGGCTACGAGGTTGAGGTATTTGAGGAAGCGGAAGAGGTGAAGCAGCGCGACGGCCATGTCGCGCCGGAGCGCATCTTCCGGTATTTTTTGCAGCACGGCGGCCAGGGCCTTGTTCTCGACCAGGTCATACTGCATCCGGAACGGCCGGCCGAGCAGCATGTCGATATAGCGGCAGCTCTTGAGTTCCCTTTCGTAAAGGCGGCCGAGGCTGAGAAAAACCTGGTACTTCGCCTCTTCCTGCCCCCGCGCCGCGTCGATCAGGACGCGCAGGTCATTGAGAAACAGGCTCAGCCGCGAAAGGCTGTCGCCGGGCGTCAGCTGCTCCACGATCCGCCCGATGTGAACGTCCGGCACCCGGTCCCTGCGCATCTGGATTTCGAAGAATTCCTCGAATTCCGGCTTCCCGCCCGTTCCCTGCGCCAGCACCCGGCACGCATGACGCTCCGAGGCCTCGACGGCCTGCCGCACCACGCCCATCTCCGGGGCGAAGGACCGCGAGGCAAGCTCCGATCTTTCGCCCGGACTCAGAGGCACGTGTTCGACGCGGAAAAAGGACCGCAGTCCCTTCAGCCAGGCCTCCATGGCGAAGAGGTCCTCGATGCCGCCCGACTCGCCGACCTGCCGCACCCACGCCGTCAGGGTCTCGCTTTCGGCGGCGATTTCGGAGCGCAGCACCTCCAGGAACGAATCACGGCCGCTCTGGGTTCTGGATGCCGCAGGCATCATGCGCCTCCCGCCGGAGACTCCGGCTTCCCTTCCGATTCCAGCAGTACCTTGTACTCCGCGGTGCATTTTCTCAGCTCCAGCCAGTCGTCGAACAGCGACGGGTTTTCCAGCCACAGCGCGAACCACCGGGCGATTTCCGCCTTCTGCATCCGCTTCGACCGGCCGACCCGCCGGTTGCGGCTGATCCCCTCCGCCCGCCGCCGGCCCAGCGCCGCTATCCGCCGGCAATAGTCCACACCCTTCTTATCGCTCGCCGCCCGGTAATTCCGGCATAATTTATCGAGGCGCCGGAGCGTCGCTTCCGCCTCGGCAAGGCTGCCGAACGCCAGGGTGCCCGCCAGCGCCTCGCCGTAAGGCGGATCGAATTCAACGTCAGGAAGTCCCATGGTCGGGCCCGTCGCCCGGCTGCGGCCCGGCACCGGCAACCGCGGCCTTGAGGTCGATCTCGAAGAAGATCAGGCGCGACCCGTCGTCCTCGCGGTAAATGTGCGGGATATAGACGACGGCGCCCGCCAGCGAGGCGGGCAGGTTCATGCGTTTGCCCACGGGCAGATAGAGGAATCCACCTCCCCGGCCGCGTGCCGGAACCGATCTTCGCGCCAGGAACTTGTCGTCGAAATCCTCGAGCGCCTTCCGGTTGGATGGCCGCGCCGGCTGCCCCGGTCCGGACGCCGCAGTGCCGAACAGGCGCCCGGCGGCGTCGGCCGGAGTCAGCGACCGGACTCGCTCCCCCTCCCAGAGCAGCTCGATCGAGAGGCCGTCGACTTCCACCCCGAAGTCGTTGTCGTTGAAAATGAGGATGGCCAACGGCATAATGCCGCGTGTCACCATGTCCTTCTTGTCGAAGACCTGCGCGGCGCGCGCGTCGTCGGCCAGGGGTTGCGCGGCGATCGTCACCCCCTCGCTGGTGAGGCTGGCGGGATAGCTTTCCCGCGCGCCCATCACCCAGGCCTTCGCCCTGTATGCGGCCAGGAGGAGGGCGGCGGAGCACAAAAGAAGCGCCGCCATCAGGAGGAGGAGATATCTGCCTTTATGGTTCATGAGCCGCACCCGCGCATCTCGCGCCAACGGATGACGGAGAGTATAACACCGACGGGGAGTACCGCAGAGTGCTATCCTATGTGACCTATTCGGCCGTGCGCCTGGCGGCTCTATGCCTGCGCCTGCTACCGCGGGCGGCCGGCACCGCCGTCGTGCGCCTGATGGCGTGGCTCGTCTACTTCCTGGACGCCCGCCACCGCCACATCGCCGACGTGAACCTTAGAATCGCCTTCCCGCGCCTTTCCCGCAAAGAGAGGATCAGGATCGCGCGGAAGAGCTTCCAGAATACCGGCATGAACCTGCTCGAAATCAGCCGTCTCCCCGGCCTGACGCCCCGCAACGTCGCTTCGCTGGTCGACTACGATCCGGACTTCGGCCTGAACCAATACGCGGCGGCGCGCGGCCGGGGCAAAGGCATCCTCTACCTGACGGGGCATTTCAGCGCCTGGGAACTCCTGCCCGCCGCACACGCATTGCACGGCCATCCGCTGAGCTTCGTGATCCGGCCGCTGGATAACGCGCCGCTGGACCGGTACCTGCTGCGGCTCCGCGAGTCGAAGGGCAACCGCGTCGTGACCAAGAAAAACGCGGCCCGGCAGATCCTCAAAAGCCTGAAACGCGGCGAAACGGCCGGCATCCTCATCGATCAGAACACGAGCATCCAGGAAGGCGTTTTCGCGGACTTCTTCGGCGTGCCCGCGGCGACAACGTCCGGCATGGCCATCCTGGCGCTGCACACCGGAGCCCCCGTCCTGCCGGGGTACCTGACGCCGATGCGCGGCGGCCGCTACACCATCAAGTTTCTTCCCCCCCTTGACCCGGTGCGCACGGGAGATACGCGGCAGGACATCGCCGAAAACACCCGGCGCTTCAACCGCGTGCTGGAAGACATCGTCCGGGAGCAGCCGGAATCCTGGCTTTGGGGACACAAGCGGTGGAAATACCAGCCGCCCGGCAACCCCCAGGATCTCTACGCCCTATCCGAAGAAGAACTCGACAAGTTCCTCTCCGGCCGCGGGCATCCCGGCAGCGCGGCCTGATCCGGCTCCGGTTTGATGCGAGATCCGAGATCCGAGATGCGAGATCTGTGATCTGGAATCCGGAATCAGTTATCCGGAATCCTTATTTCTTCTTCGCCGGCTCTCCGAGCAAACGCAAAAAGTCATCCCTGTAGCGGATCGGGTCCAGGATGGAGCGAACCTTCTTGAGTTCTTCCTGCAGGATGGCCCGGTATTTGTCCGGCTCGCGTTCGAGGGCGCGCGCGAAATTCGCGATGGCGGGCTCCGGCCTGTTCGCCTTGACGTACAGGGCGCCCAGGTGAAAGTAATTCAGCGCCGTGCCCTTTCCCAGCGAGACGACCTTCTCGTGCGACTCGATGGCGGCCGCATCCTGCTC
>CAZTHE010000203.1:0-686 GCA_964613495.1 uncultured Acidobacteriota bacterium
ATCTTGCCCTCGACGACGGCGAGCCGGCCGCGGCTGTAGTTGTCCTCCGGGAAATGCTGCAGCAGCGCCCGGAAATCGCTCCGGGCCCCCTGCCAGTCGGAGGCCGCCATCCGGGCATCCGCCCGGCCTTTCATCTGCTCTTTCAGCTGCGCGATCGCTTCCCTCACGTAGCCGTTGTTTTTGTCCAGCCGCTGGATGCTGCGGATGGCGTCGAGCGCGTTGTCCTTGTCCGGAGGCAGAAGGCTTCCCGCCCGCAGAGCGGCCTCGGCGCGTTCCTTCCATACGCGGATCTGCTGCTCGCGGTCCTTGATGGACGCGTCCAGCCTGGCGGCGACATCGGCCAGGCGCCCTTCGACGGTGGCGTCGCCGGGGAAAAGCAGCCGCAGGTTTTTGTACTGTTTTTCCGCCTCCAGCCAGTCCTCGCGGGCATACGCGAGCTCGGCGAGCTGGCGCGCCGAATCGGCGAGTTTCGCCTTGGCCTCGAGGGCTCCGACGTTGGCGGGATCGATCGCGAGGATCTTATCCGCGAAATACAGCACGTTGTAGTCGTCGGGAGGCGGCAGGAAAATATTTTCGCCGTAGGCGCTTTCCATCTTCTTCTGCAGGGCCTCCACCTCCGCCAGCTGTTCGTTGGTCAGCTGCGGGACGATCGGCTCGAGTTTCCAGTGAACGCTCTCGGTGGCGTA
>CAZTHE010000203.1:696-5422 GCA_964613495.1 uncultured Acidobacteriota bacterium
CTGCCGCGCGTGCTCCCGGTAGCCCTCCTTGGCGATCTTGAGCTCGTGCCGGCCGCTGCGCAGGTTCGACAGCGCCAGCGGCGAGGCGCCCCTCAGTTTGCCGTCCACCGAGATCATCGCGCCCGGCGGCGTCGTCTTGACGAGCAGGCCGCCGAACTTGGGCTTCCAGTACTGGTAAAAGAAGGCGCCGGCGAAAGCGACCGCGGCGACGACGATCAGGATCCCGATGCCGAGCATGAGCGTCCGGATCCGTATCTGCGCCGGCTTCCGCGCCGGGCGGGATTCCTCCGCGCCTTCTTCGGCCTGGCCCAGCGTAGATCCGTCCGCGGGGCAGTAGTCGAACGAATTCGGGTATTGGTTGCCGCACTTCGGACATTTTCTCATCGGGCCTGCACCTGCGCTGATTTCATGGCGTCATTCTAATGCACGAATCCCCGCGATAGTAGTGCATTATAAGAGACCGCCGCGCAAAACAAAAGCGTCCCGGACGGGCGCTGCATATCTGGATTCCAGATTCCAGACAAGCCTGCGGATTAATCCCATAAGCATCTCCGGGATGGGCGCGCGCCGCATCCAAATTATGGGGGTGGGGGTGGATTGATGACCCGCGGAATGATATAAAGATCCCCATCGGGTTCTTCGCAGGCACCGTTTCGAGGAGATGCATGAGCGTGATCGTCCCGTTTTCCAAGACGGCCAGGACCAAGGGACTTCAGCGCGTCCAGTCGACCTACACGGTCCGGGACATCAGCCGCCAGTTCGGTCTGAGCGAGCAGTCCATCCGCCGGTGGACGCGCGACGGCATGATCCCGGCGGCGGAGGAGGAATCCGGCGAGGAGCCGCGCTACGATTTCCGCGCCCTCGCCCAGTTCCGCCGCATCCGCGAATTGCGGAACCAGGGACTGACCACCCGGCAGATCGAGGCGGAGCTGAACGGCCAGCTCAGCCTGTTCCCGCAGCGGGGAGGCCGGCTGATCCAGCTGCCGGTGAGGCTCAGTCCCTTCGAGGAGGCCCTGATCCTGCACGAGAAGGGGGACAAGCGCGCGACGGAGATGTACGTGAAGGCCATTCAGGCCGGCGAGTGCGTCGCGGACGCTTACTGCAACCTGGGAATCATGAATTACGAGGAGAACAACCTTCCCAGGGCCTTCGACCATTTCACGAATGCGCTGCGCTACGACCCGCGCCACTTCGAATCGCACTTCAACCTCGCACACCTGTACTTCGAAGCAGGCGACTTCCGCCTCGCGCACCTGCACTACGACATCTCGGCCGTGATCGAGCCCAACTCCGCCAGCGTCCACTTCAACCTGGGCCTGATCCACGCCATCAACGGGGACCTGGCCGCCGCCATCTCGTCGCTGACCCGCGCCCGGGAGCATGCGACCGAAGAGGAGATAGCGCAGGTGGACGAACTGCTCTCCAGCCTGCGGAACTCCATCCGCTAGTGCGGTGCGTCGAACGAACCTGAGAAGATCAGGGGAACCGAATTGCCACGAAACCGAAAGAAACGCCACGGATTACACGGATTTTTCAGACAAATGAGGGCCGTATGAACATCCCGGAGACCATGAACGCCATGGTGCTGGAGAAACCCGGCGCCCCGCTCGTTTTTAAGGCTGTGCCCGTGCCGCGGCCGGGACCCGGCCAGGTGCTGATACGCGTTTGCGCCTGCGGCGTCTGCCGCACCGACCTTCATGTCGTGGACGGGGAACTTACGAAGCCGCGGCTGCCGCTCATCCCCGGGCATGAAATCGTGGGGCGCGTCGTCGCCACCGGAGCCGGCGTGGACGGCTTCCGCGCGGGCGACCGCATCGGGGTACCCTGGCTCGGGCACACCTGCGGCACGTGTCCCTATTGCCGGACCGGCCGGGAGAATCTCTGCGACGAACCGGAGTTTACGGGGTATACGCTCGACGGGGGCTATGCGGAATACGCCGTCGCCGACCGGCGCTATTGCTTCCCGCTGCCGGATGCCTATACGGACGCGGAAGCGGCCCCGCTTTTGTGCGCCGGCCTGATCGGTTACCGGTCCTACCGCATGGCGGGGGAGCCCGTCGAAAGGCTCGGCATTTACGGGTTCGGCGGGGCGGCGCACATCGTCGCCCAGATCGCCGTCTACGAGGGCAAAAAGGTCTTCGCCTTCACGCGGCCCGGCGACGCCGCGGCGCAGGCTTTTGCCCGGAGGCTCGGCGCGGCGTGGGCCGGCGATTCCACCGAAATGCCTCCCGACCTGCTCGACGCGGCCCTCATTTTCGCTCCCGTAGGGTCACTCATACCGGCCGCGCTTCGGGCCACGGTCAAGGGAGGGAGTGTCGTCTGCGGCGGCATTCACATGAGCGACATCCCGTCGTTTCCGTACGAAATCCTGTGGGAAGAGCGGGCGGTGCGGGCAGTCGCGAACCTGACGAGAACCGACGGCGAGGAACTCCTGGCCATCGCCCCCAGGGTGCCCGTGCGTACGGAAGTCGAGACCTGGCCGCTGGCCGCGGCCAACGAGGCCCTCGGCCGGCTGAGAGAGGGAAAACTTCAGGGCGCCGCGGTTCTGCTCATGGAGAACCCATAAGCATCTTCGAGTCCTACAGGGACGATGCAGTCCGGGCCGCGTCGCGGCCTAGGATTCCCAGGGCAGGCCGGGCTTGCCGAAGTGGCCGTAGTTGGTCGTCTGCCGGTAGATCGGCTGCAGCAGGTTGAATCGCCCGATGATGGCGGCCGGCCGGAAATCCATGCTCTGCACGAATTCGACCGCGGTCTTCTCGTCGCCGGTGCCGAACGTGTCGACTTTCACCGACAGCGGCTTGGCCATGCCGATGGCGTAGGAAATCTGGATCTCCGCCCTTTTCGCGAGTTTTTCCCGGATCAGCTGGCGCGCGATGAAACGGCAGAAATAGGCGCCGCTGCGGTCCACCTTCGAAGGGTCTTTCCCGCTGAAGGCGCCGCCGCCATGGCGTCCCGCACCGCCGTAGGTGTCGACGATGATCTTCCGACCGGTGACGCCGGCGTCGGCCGAGGGTCCGCCCAGCACGAAGCTGCCCGTGGGGTTGACGTGGAAACGGATGTCTTTGGTGTACCACTCGCCGAGCACCCGCGGCGCCAGGGATTCGTGGACATAGGCGATGATGGCCTCGCGCGAAACGGCGGCGGTGTGCTGCGGCGAAACGATCGCGTCGGTGACGGCCACCGGCTCGTTGTTTTTATAGAGGACCGAAACCTGCGTTTTTCCGTCGGGGCGCAGCCACGGCACGATGCCGTTGCGCCGGTCCTCGGCCAGGCCGCGGGACAGCCGGTGCGCGAGGAGGATCGGCAGCGGCATCAGTTCGGGCGTCTCGTCCGTGGCGTAGCCGAACATGATCCCCTGGTCCCCGGCTCCCTGCTCGTGTTCCATGTTGGTGTCGAGGTTCACGCCCTGGGCGATTTCCGAGGACTGCTTCGAGACGAACTGGTGCACCCGGACGCCGTCGGCGTTAAAGGGCTCGGACGCGTCCAGATAGCCGATTTCGCGGATGGCCTGGCGTGCGACCGCCTCGTGGTCCACCGCGCCGTCGGAGGTGATTTCCCCCGCGATGACGACGGTCCCCTCCTTGCAGAGGACTTCGCAGGCGACGCGGCTCTTGGCGTCGCGCTGCAGGTAGGCGTCGAGGATCGAGTCGGCGATATAGTCGCAGACCTTGTCCGGGTGTCCTTCCGTCACGGATTCCGAAGTGAAAATGTATTGTTCGGCTGCATCACCGGCGGCTCGCGTCATAGGCATCGCTGCATACTCCTTGAGTAAAATGACCCATAAGTTTTCACTACTTCCCCGCACAAGTCAAGGACAGCCGCCGCAAAACTTTGAGCCGTTGTCAGTCCGCAATCGGGTAGGAGGAGGGCTCACGCCCTCCGTCCTCCCACACCACCGGACGTACGGTTCCGTATCCGGCGGTTCAGGTAACCTGCTGTTGGGCTAGACGAACCGTTGTCAGCAATGAAAGCAGCCCCAGTTGATCAAAGAACCTCTTCGGAAATGCCTCGTTCATGTGAGACGCGCCCGAATTCCACCAACTGCCACGCCCATTCGTCGCTGACTTCCAAGCTCGCACGTCATCAAGGCCGCGAGCCTTAAGCCGCTTAAAACGGGTCCATACCCGCTTCCACTGTCGCCAAAGCATGCAGCGGAGCTTACGTCGTAGCCATTCATCAAGTTCCTCAAACGTCCCCCGTGTCTCCGAAAGATGGAAAAAGTTAGCCCATCCCCGAATGACGGGATTAAGTTCGTCCCGGATGAACCGTTCAAGGTTACGCCCTCGGCCCACCCGAAAGAGTTCCTTGAACCTCATCCGGATCCGCTTCACCGATTGCGGTGCTACCTTCAACAGCGCCTTCCGGTGAAACGTCATCGAGTATCCAAGGTATTTCCTCTCCCATGGGCGGCCTACGGCGCTCTTCTCCCGATTCACCTTGAGCTTGAGCTTCTGTTCAAGAAACCGAGTCAGGGTCTCCATCACCCGTTCCCCCGCATGTCTTGACCGCACATACAAGTTGCAGTCATCCGCATAGCGGCAGAATCTATGCCCGCGTCTCTCTAACTCTGTATCGAGATCGTCAAGCATGATGTTCGATAGCAAAGGTGAAAGCGGACCGCCTTGCGGAGTCCCCTCCAAACTTGCCACCGTGAGCCCCTCCGCCATGACCCCGGCCTGCAGGTATTTCCGGATCAGCAACAGCACGCGCTTATCCTTCACTTTCC
>CAZTHE010000204.1:0-5400 GCA_964613495.1 uncultured Acidobacteriota bacterium
GATCGGGGTTTCGACGAATTTCCCGCCGCCGTCGCAGCGTTCGAAGATCCATTTCAGCACACGGCTGTTTTCACCGAAGCCCGGCCAGAGCCACTTGCCGTCCTTCGTCTTGCGGAACCAGTTCACGAAAAAGAACCTCGGCTGCGATTTCTCTGGGGTTCTTTTCCCCATCTCGAGCCAGTGCATGAAATAGTCCCCCATGTGGTATCCGCAGAACGGCAGCATGGCGAAAGGATCCCGCCGTACTTTCCCGGCGGTGACGTCGAGCGTGGCCGTCGTCACTTCCGAGCCGGCGATGGATCCCATGAACACCCCGTGGTTCCAGTTGAAGGCCTGCGTCACGAGCGGGACCGTCGAGGGCCTGCGCCCGCCGAACAGGAACGCGTCGATCGGCACGCCCTGCGGATCCTCCCATTCGGGAGCGATGGCCGGGCACTGCGAGGCCGGGGCCGTGAAGCGGGAGTTCGGATGGGCCGACGGCGCCTGGGACTTGTCGGATTTGTCCTGGATCCAGGGCTTTCCCTTCCAGTCGATCAACCGGCCGGGGGCGTCGTAGCCGATGCCTTCCCACCACACGTCGCCGTCCTCCGTCAGCGCGACGTTCGTGAATATGGTGTTGCCCTCGATGGTGCGCATGGCATTGGGGTTCGATTCGATCGAGGTCCCGGGCACGACGCCGAAAAAGCCCGCCTCCGGGTTGATGGCGTACAGCCGGCCGTCCTTTCCCGGCTTCATCCACGCGATGTCGTCCCCGATGGTTTCCACCTTCCACCCGGGGATCGTGGGGACCAGCATGGCCAGGTTCGTCTTGCCGCAGGCCGAAGGGAAGGCGGCGGCGACGTACTTGGCCCTGCCCTCCGGATTCGTGATCTTGAGAATCAGCATGTGCTCGGCCATCCAGCCTTCATCCCGGGCGACGACCGACGCGATGCGCAGCGCGAGGCACTTCTTGCCCAGCAGGGCGTTTCCGCCGTAGCCCGATCCGTACGACCAGATGGTCCGGTCTTCGGGAAACTGCGCGATGTATTTCCTCTCCATCGGGGCGCAGGGCCACAGCCCGGCATCGTCCTGGCAGGAGAGCAGCGGCTTGCCGACCGAATGCAGGCAGGGGATGAAATCGCCCGAGTCCCCCAGGACCTCGAGCACGGCCTTGCCGACGCGCGTCATGATGTGCATGTTGGTGACGACATATTCCGAGTCGGTGATTTCGATGCCGATCTTGGCGATCGGGGAGCCTACGGGACCCATCGAGAACGGGATCACGTACATCGTGCGGCCCTTCATGCAGCCGGCATACAGCCGAGCCATCGTTTTCTTCAGTTCGACGGGATCGATCCAGTTGTTGGTCGGGCCGGCGTCGTCTTTCGACCGGGAGGCGATATAGGTGCGGCTCTCCACTCGCGCCACGTCGGACGCTTCGGAGCGGAACAGGAACGAGTTCGGGCGCTTCGCGAGCCGCGTGGCCACCCCTGCCTTCACCGCAATCTGCATCAAAGAGTCATATTCGGCCTTGGTCCCATCGCACCAGTGTACGGAGTCCGGCCGGGTCATTCTGGCAATTTCATCCACCCATGCAAGAAGTCCTGGGTGATTCGTCGGAGCAGTCATTGGAAGATTCCTCATATGTGTGACATCTGCGTCGCAGGCTTCGCTTCCGGGCGCGCCGCGCAGGCTAAGACCCGCGGTCTCCGGCGCATCGGCAGAAGCCCCTGTCATGCTTTCAGATACAACCACCGTGCCGGCCCGGGTTTCGACCCGCACCGGTCCACTCGAGGAGACTGTCCGAGCAATAGAGGGCCTTTCCCGTATTGCTCGGACAGGGTCCCAGCGGACGCCCGCGCGGGGCGCGGGCACAGTCTTACTATACGCCTTTAAAGAATCGGGTCAAGAAAAGCCCCCCGCGGCGCTTTCGGCGGCTACGCACGGCGTGCGTGCTTTGATTGCGGATTCCGGATCCCAGATTTCGGATGTGCTTTTCCCGGGAGACGGTTATGGTATGTTTAACTCAAGGGAGCTGTCCCAAGCTGTGGGAGGGAAACGAGATGGCCAAACTGGAGCTGGACGGGAAGACATACGAGTTGCCTGAAGTCGTGGGATCCGAAAACGAGCGGGCGATCGACATTGCGGCGCTGCGCGACGAAACAGGCGCCATCACGCTGGACGAAGGGTACGGCAACACGGGTTCCTGCGTCAGCAGGGTCACCTTCATCGACGGCGAAAAGGGGATCCTGCGGTACCGGGGGATCCCGATCGAGGAGCTGGCGGCCCAATCCACGTTCGTGGAAGCGGCCTTCCTGCTGATCTGGGGCCGGCTGCCCAAGCTCCAGGAGCTGAACCATTTTTCGAACCTGTTGACGAAAAACGAGATGCTCCACGAGGACATGAAGTTCCACTTCGAGGGTTTCCCCACGAACGCGCACCCGATGGCGATCCTCTCGTCCATGATCAACGCCGCCGGGTGTTTCGTCCCGCAGGTGCTCGAGCCCGGCAGCGAGCTGTTCGAGATCCAGGTGGCGCGGCTGATGTCGCAGGTACGCACGATCGCGGCCTTTTCGTACCGCAAGTCCCTGGGGCTGCCCATCATCTATCCCAAACCCTCCTACAAATACTCGGCGAACCTGCTGCACATGATGTTCTCCGAGCCGTACCAGGACTACGAGCTCCTGCCGCAGGTAGTTCAGGCGCTCGACCTGATCTTCCTCCTGCACGCCGACCACGAGCAGAACTGCTCGACGTCGACGGTGCGGATGGTGGCGTCGAGCAAGGCGAACCTGTTCGCGTGCGCGGCGGCCGGCGTCTGCGCGCTCTGGGGCCCGCTGCACGGCGGCGCGAACCAGGCGGTCCTGGAAATGCTGGAGGAGATCCACCGGTCGGGCGACGACGGGTCGAGGTTCATCGCGCAGGCGAAGGACAAAAACTCCGGCAAGAGGCTGATGGGCTTCGGCCACCGGGTCTACAAGCATTACGACCCGCGCGCCCAGATCATCAAGACAAAATGCGACGAGCTCCTCGCCGCCCTGAACCGGCAGGACCCGCTGCTGGATATCGCCAAGCGGCTGGAGGCTGCGGCGCTCAGCGATCCCTACTTCCTCGAGCGCAAGCTGTACCCGAACGTCGATTTCTACAGCGGCATCATCATGCGGGCGATCGGGATTCCCCTCAACATGTTCACCGTGATGTTCGCGATCGGGCGGATGCCGGGATGGATCGCCAACTACAAGGAGATCCTGGACGACCGGGGCGCGCGCATCTACCGGCCGCGCCAGATCTACCAGGGACCGACCGAGAACCGTTACGTGCCGGTCGGGGAGAGGTAGCGGGCGTGTGCGCCGCCGGTGCGGGCCGGGATTCTTGCGGGATGAGCCTATGAAACGAGTCGGAGTTATCGGAAGCGGGAACGTGGGCGCCAACTGCGCGTTCTTCATCGCCGAGAACCGCGCCGCGTCGGTCGTGCTGGTCGACGTGAAGGAGGGACTGGCGGCCGGGAAGGCGCTGGACATTCTGGAGGCGGGGCCTATCCGCCGCTACACGACCGCCGTCCGCGGAGCGGACTCCATCGCCGCGATCCGGGGCAGCGACGTCGTCGTGGTCGCCGCGGGCCGGGTGCGCCGGGCGGGGGAAAGCCGCGAGGAGCTGGCACGGGACAACGGGCAGCTGGTGCCGCGCATCTGCGCGGACATCCGGGAATGGGCCCCGGACGCCGTCGTGATCAACGTCGTCGAGCCGGTCGATATGACGACGCTGCTCATGCAGGAGCTTCTCGGGATGGACCGCATGCGGGTCCTCGGCGTCGGGGGCCTGCTGAGCGCCACCCGGCTGCGTCACCTGGTCAGCCGGGCCCTCGGGGTCTCTCCCCGCGACGTGACCGGTCTGGTCATCGGTCCCCACGACCGGGACATGGTCATCCTGCGGCATACGGTCCGCATTTCGGGAATTCCGGCGGAAAAGCTCCTTACGCCCGAGCAGTTCGACGCGATCGCGGGCGAGGTGCGCCGGGCCGACGAGACGATCCTGTACATGTCGCAGCATGCCACGGCCTTTTACGCGCCCAGCGCGGCCATCGCCGCCCTCGCCGACGCGATCGTGCGGGACACGAACTCCGTGCTTCCCGTGTCCGTGCGGCTCGAGGGGGAGTACGGGCAGCGCGGCGTCGCCGTCAGCGTGCCGGCGCGCGTCGGGGCCCGGGGCGCCGGGCAGATCCTCGAGATCGCGTTGAGCGACGAGGAGCGCGGCGAATTCGACCGCGCGGCCGAGGCGATGCGCGCCTCGGTCTCGCGCGCGGGAGGCTGGTTCGACCGGACGGGAGGTGCGCGCGATGCCTAGGAGAAAGGTTTCCATCATCGGCGCCGGCAACGTCGGCGCCACGTCCGCCTACTACATCGCCGAGAAGGTCATCGCCGACATCGTCATGGTCGACGTCGCCGAAGGGATGCCGCAGGCGAAGGCGCTCGACTTCCTGCACGCCGGGCCGATGCGCGGGTACGACGTCTCCATCCGGGGTACGAACGATTTCGCCGAAATCGCCGGCAGCGACGTGGTCGTGATCACGGCGGGCGTGGCCCGCAAGCCCGGCATGGACCGCATGGACCTGCTCAAGGTGAACGCGGGCATCGTCAAATCGGCGGCGAAAAATATCGCGGCCTACGCCCCGAACGCGACCGTGGTCGTCGTGTCCAACCCGCTGGACGTCATGTGCCACGTCGCATTCCGTACGACGGGTTTCGCGGTGCGGCGCGTCGTGGGCATGGCGGGCGTCCTGGACGCGACGCGCTTCCGCACCTTCGTGGCGGAGGAGCTGCGGTGCGCCTTCTCCGACGTGCACGCCATGGTGCTCGGCGGACACGGCGACCAGATGGTGCCCCTTCCGCGCTTCACCACGGTGGCGGGGATCCCCGTGCCGCAGCTGATGGAGAAGGCCGTAATCGACCGGCTCGTGGAGCGCACGCGCAACGGGGGGGCCGAGATCGTGGCGCACCTCCGGACCGGTTCCGCCTATTACGCCCCGGCGGCCTCGGTCGCCGAGATGGTCGAATCCATCATCACCGACCGGAGGACGCTGGTCCCGTGCGCCGTGTACCTGCGCGGCGAATACGGCATCGAGAACCTCTTCATCGGCGTGCCCGTGCTGCTGGGAAGAAACGGCGTCGAACGGATCGTGGAACTCGACCTCGAACCGGAGGAACTCGGGCTGCTCCGCGAGAGCGCCGTCGCCGTGCAGAAGGGCGTGGCCGAACTCGACACGTTTTTCGACATCCGCTAGCTCATCCGCGCCAATGACAGAAGCGTAGCCACGGAGGAACACGGATTAGTGGATAGTGGATAGTGAAAAAATCCACAAAAAATCCGTGTAATCCGTGTAATCCGTTCTATAAAAGGGGATGTCAAGAGAAAATAATTCTC
>CAZTHE010000205.1:0-5394 GCA_964613495.1 uncultured Acidobacteriota bacterium
CGTGGCTCCACGGTTGCCGCATGGCGGCGATTGTCGCTTCTGCCTGCGCTGCGCTTGGGGCAAGCCTTACTGTCTACCCGCGCCCTTCAGCCGGCGTGTCAATCGATGGCCAGGAAGTTGCGCAAAAGGCGCTTGCCGGCGTCCTGGCTTTTTTCCGGGTGGAACTGCGCGCCCCACACCTTGTCCCTGCATGCGATGGAGCAGAAGCGGTGCCCGTACTCGGTCCAGCAAAGGACATGATCCGCGTTCTCCGGCTCCACGTAATAGGAATGGACGAAATAAAAATAGCTTCCACCCGGCACTCCCTGCAGCAGCGGATCGGGCCGGGTCTCCTCGATCCGATTCCAACCGACGTGCGGCACACGCAGGCCGGGAGCGTCGAATTTCCTGACCCTGCCGGGGATCAGGTCCAGGCCGTCGTGGAGGCCGAATTCCTCGCTTTGCGTGAACAGGAGCTGCAGTCCGAGGCAGAGGCCCAGGAGCGGCTTTCCCGCGCGAGCCGCGTCCCGGATGGCCCGGTCCAGCCCCGCCTGCCGCAGGTTCCGCATGGCGTCGCCGAAGGCGCCCACGCCGGGCAGGATCAGCCGCGCCGCGTTCCGGACGGCGTCCGGGTCGCTCGAAATCACGCTCCGGCCGCCGACGGCTTCCAGCGCCTTTTCCACGCTGCGCAGGTTGCCCATGCCATAGTCGACGATGACGGTTTCCTGAAGGTTCCGCACGCTACAGCACTCCCTTGGTCGACGGGACGCCCTGGACCCGCTCGTCCACGCGCGTCGCCAGGCAGAGGGCGCGGGCGGCGGCCTTGAAAACGGCCTCGAAGATGTGGTGCGTGTTGCGCCCGTAGAGCAGCTCGATATGCAGGTTCATCCGGCCGTGGGACACGACGGCACGCCAGAATTCCTCGACGAGTTCCGAATCGAGTTTTCCGACGCGTTCGCGTTCCGTTTTCACGTTGTAGACGAGGAACGGGCGTCCCGAGAGGTCGGCGACGACGCGCACCAGGGTCTCGTCCATGGGGAAGTACGCGTGCGAGAAGCGCACCAGGCCCTTCTTGTCCCCGAGCGCCTGTTCGAAGGCCAGTCCCAGGCAGATGCCGATGTCCTCGACGGAGTGATGCGCGTCGACGCCGAGGTCTCCGCGGCACGATACTTCCAGGTCGAAGAGCCCGTGCCTGGCGAAGAGCTGGAGCATGTGGTCGAGGAACTGCACCCCGGTGTCCACCCTGCCCTGCCCGCTCCCGTCGACGTTCAGCGTGACGCTGATGCTGGTCTCGTTCGTGGTCCGGCTGATGGTTGCTGTGCGTCCGTTCATTTGGATTCTCCTGGGCTCCCGCCGCCCGTCGCGCGCCGTTCGAGGCTCCCGCGCAACGCGGCCAGCAGCCTGTCGTTTTCCTCCCTCGTGCCCACGCTGATGCGCAGGCATTTGGAAAGCATCGGGTAGGAAGAAACGTCCCGTATCAGGATCCCTTCGGCAAAGAGATCGTCGAAGACCGCGCGCGGCGGAGCGGCCACTTCGACGAGGAAGAAGTTGGCCTCGGTCGGGTACGCCTTGCATCCCGGGACGGCGGCGAGTTCCCGGCCGAGGCGATCCCTCTCTTCGAGAACCGCGTCGATGGCGGTGCGGAACCGCGCGGTATTTTCCAGCGCCACCTCGGCGGCCGTCAGGCTGAACTGGTTGACGTTATAGGGCAGCTTGGCCTTGGAAATCTGCTCCGCCAGGGCCGGGTCGGCGAGCAGGTACCCGACGCGCAGCGACGCCATGCCCATGGCCTTGGAAAAGGTCCTCGTGATGATGAGCCGCGGGTACGATTCCAGCAGGGGCAGGGCGGAATGTCCCCAGAACTCGTAATAAGCCTCGTCCAGCAGGACGAAGCCGGGAAATCCCTTCAGGATGCATTCCAGGTCCTCGTTCTTCAGGACCGAACCGGTGGGATTGTTGGGCGTGTTGACGATGAGCACGCCCGCAGCTCCTTCCCGCGATCGGGACAGGAGCGCGTCGACGTCGTAGCGCATGTCCGCACTCAGCGGGATGTCGATGACTTTCGCGCCCAGGACGGTCGAGATCAGCCTGTAGACCGTGAAGGTCGGAGACGGGATGGCGACGCGCGTCCGGCCGTTCAGGAGCACCATGAGCGACGCCTGGAGCAGTTCGTTCGACCCGTTGCCCACCAGCACCCCGTCCTTCCTCCACCCGGCGAACTCCGCCAGGTGCCGCCGCAGCCCGTCCGGCACGAAATCGGGGTACCGCGACCACTGGCGCTGCCGGAAACGCCGGAACGTTTCCTCCTTGAGGTCTTCCGGAAAATCGAACGGGTTCTCGTTCTGGTTCAGTTTGATTTCCGCCTCGAAGGCGCGCAGCGTATAGGCCGGCACGCGGATCACCTGAGGCTTCACGCCGCGCAGATTCGATTTTTTTCTCACCGCTGCTTGTCCTTGCGCAATTGGGATTTCCCGGATTTCTGCCGGATCGTGACGGACCGGGCATGGGCGTCGAGCCCTTCGGCCCGCGCCAGGGCGTCGATGGACTTCCAGGTGCGCCCCAGTTCCTCTTTCGTATACCGGATGATCGAGGTCCGCCGCTGGAAGGTGTACACGCCGAGGGGCGAGAAGAAACGCGCCGTCCCGCCCGTCGGAAGGACGTGGTTGCTTCCGGCGAAGTAGTCCCCGACGGCTTCCGGCGTGTAGTCGCCGTAGAATATGGATCCGGCGTTCCGGACCCGGTCGATGGCGGAAACCGGGATGCTGGAAAAAATCTCCAGGTGCTCCGGGGCGATCTCGTTGATCCATTCGGCGGCTTGGATAAAACTGTCCATGACTACGATGGCGCCGTAGTTTTCCAGCGATTTGCGCGCGATTTCCCGGCGGGGAAGCTCGCGGAGCTGGAGTTCGAGCTCGCGCTGCACCAGCAGCGCGTGCGGCATGGAGTCGGTGAAGCAGATGGAACAGGCGGCCGCGTCGTGCTCTGCCTGCGACAGCATGTCCGCCGCGATGAAGCGCGGATTTGACGCACCGGTCGCCAGGATGACGATTTCGCTCGGTCCGGCGATCATGTCGATGTCCACCTGCCCGAAAACCTCCCGCTTGGCCGCCGCCACGTAAGCGTTTCCGGGGCCGACGATCTTGTCGACGCGCGGGATGGTCGCCGTGCCGTAAGCCAGCGCCGCGACGGCCTGCGCCCCTCCCACCAGGTAGACTTCCGTCGCGTTCAGCTCGCACAGGGCGGCCGCGATGATCGGGTGCTGCTGGAACGTTCCCGGAGGCGTCACGACGACGATGCGCGGGACGCCGGCGATCTTCGCGGGGATGACGTTCATCAGGACCGAAGTCGGGTAGGCCGCGCTGCCTCCGGGGACGTAGACGCCGGCGCTGTCCAGCGGAAGCACCCGCTGGGTGAGCGACACGCCCCGCTTGCCGTATTCGATCGACTTCTGCAGCTGGCGCTTGTGAAAGGCGTAGATGTTGAAAATCGCCTTCTCGAGGTCGCGCACGAGCGCCGGGTCGGCTTTTCTCGCCGCGGCGCGCAGCACGGCCGGCCGCACGCGCAACTGGTCCGCCTTCAACCGGATCCCGTCATACCGCTCCGTAAGTTTCAGCAGCGCCCGGTCGCCCCCCTGCCTCACCTGGGCGATGATCTGCCGCACCGCGCCGGAGATCTCGCCCGACTCGAGGATCTTGCGGCTTTCCATGCGTGCGAACAGTTTTGCTTTGTCTTTTTCCTGGAAAATGCGAACCATAGCGCGCTCCACCGATTGCGAATCTGAATCAGGACGGCTTCAATTCCTCATGTGTCCGGTGATGCCTTCTTCGAGCATCAGGGCCTCTATTTCCGCGATCCCCTTCGGTACGCCGCCGGTGAGGACTTCGTACCCGTCCCGTGTGACGAGGACCGTATCCTCGATGCGGACGCCCAGGTCTTTCTCCGGCATATACACGCCGGGCTCCACGGTGATCACGACGCCCGGCTCGAAGGGTTCCTGCCCGCCGACGTCGTGCGTGGACATCCCGACGTAATGGCTGATGCCGTGGGTCAGGTAGCGCCCGACTCCATGGCGGTCCAGCACCTCCTTCGCGGCGGCCCGCAGGTCGCCGAAAGTGGTTCCCGGGCGGACCTTCGCCAGGGCCGCAGTCTGCGCTTCCAGCACGATCCGGTAGACCTTCGCCTGCTCGTCCGTGAACTTGCCGGATACCGGGAAGGTGCGCGTGATGTCCGATTGATAGTATCGGTAATCGGGGCCGAAATCCATGACCACGATGTCGCCGGCCGCCGTCCGGCGGCCGTTCCGGCTGTAGTGCAGGATGCAGGAGTTCGGGCCGGATCCGACGATCGGGTGAAAGGCCGGACCGAGTGCGCCATTCCAGAGAAAGCCGAACGCGGCGACCGCGGCGATCTGGTATTCGTAGTCTCCCGGCCGGGCGGACCGGATGGCTTCCCTGATTCCCAGGGCTCCGATGCGACCGGCTTCGCGCAGCCGGTCGATTTCCTGCGCGTCTTTCACGCGCCGCATCCCGTCGAGCACCGGGGACAGGTCCTTGATCGGGACCTGCGGTCCCAGGAGGGCCTGCAGGTTCTTTTCGAACGCCGACTCGCGGCTCGACCGGGCGTCCCAGGGATCGTCGCGGAGCGCGGAATCGTACAGCAGCGCCCGGTCCCGGCTCGTGGCCGCCAGTTCGTGCGGGGAAAGGGTTATGTACAGGCCGCGCGCCGCGTCCGTGCGCTTGCGCACTTCCGATCCGAAGCGGGACAACTCCAGCACCTCGTCGACGCCCGTCTGCCGGCGGGCTTCCGGCCCCGCAAACAGCCTCGGACCCTCCCATTTTTCATTCGGCTCGTCGCGGGGGGGCAGAAAGAGAATCGCCCTGTGATCGAGCGCGTCCAGAAGCAGCAGCGCACCGGGCGTCTCGACTCCCGTCAGATAGTAAAAATTGTTGTCCTGGCGGAACGCGGCATAATCGCGCGTTTCCGGCGCCCCCTGCAGGACGGCGACCGATCCCCCGATCCGGCGCATCAGCGCCTCGCGACGCGCCGCGAAAAAGGCGTTGTCGTCCGCCCGGGCGCAGACCGCCGGAAGGAACAAAATCGCGAATAGGATCTTCCGCATCATCCGGGCACTCCCACAGTCAAATTTATGATAATAGCATCAAGCCACAGGCGCCCGCGCCCGGAAAATGCGCCAGGCATCGCCCGGGTGCCGAAGGCACCGTGCAGCACAGCCCGGGGTGAAGGAGCCCGCGGAGCGGGCGACGGAACCCCGGGTAGGGATTGGCAAACGGAGAGAGTCCTGAAAGGACGGCACAGCCTGTGTCGTCCCTGCGGGACTCGCGTCCTTTATACGGGCTGACCCGGGGTTCCGGCCGCTATGGCGGCCTTCACCCCGGGCTTTGCTGTGCCGCGCCT
>CAZTHE010000206.1:0-5372 GCA_964613495.1 uncultured Acidobacteriota bacterium
CGTCGGCATCCCGCTTGGCGATCGTCTGTTTTCCCAGCGTGACGGTAAACGAAATATTGTTTCCCTCGATTTTCCCGTTCTTGATCGGGGTCTCCTGTCCATTGACGATGTGGACGCCGGTCAGCGTGGTACCCTCGGCCTTGAACGTAAAGGAGATCGATGCATGCCGGTGCATCACGCATCAATTGCGGCCGGCGGCTTCCCCGCCCTGCTGCGGCACTTTACCGGCGGTCGCGGACACGCTTGCATCGGGCAAAGCCGGGCAGCGGTTATTGACCAGGGACTCCCTGAGCTGCGCGATCCTCTGTTCCAGCCGGAAGCGCTCGAGCTTCATCTTGTCCTGGTTTTCATTGAAACCGCGCAGCTGGTCCCGGCTCTCTTTCATGCCGAGCCCGGCCGCCGTCGCCTTGATTCCGAGCACGGCGGACTTGAAAGAGATTTCCCACACGGGTCCCAGGGCCGACGCCAGGTTCTCGCCCACGAACTCCAGGCCGCCGGCCTCGTACAGGAACTTATCGCCGAAGTCCGCTAGCGCGGCCTTGAGCTGCTCGTCATACGGGGAGGCCGCGAACGCCTCGCCGTCCCGGAGGGACGTGGTCTTCCGGTACTGGTTGATCTTCTCCGTCAGGTCGATCACGTTCTGGCCGTGCGTCAATCCCCGGTCCAACAGCTTTTGGGCCTGCACGATCTGGTCGTAGGACATCCCGCCGTAATTTCTTTCCATCCCCACCCTGACCAGCAGATCCTTCATCCTCTGGAGGTTCTGCTGCGTCTGGGCAAACGACTTCAGTCCCATGGACAGCGCTTCGGCGGTCGCGTCGGCCTTCACCTTCGACAGCTCCTCCGCGGCCCGGGTCCCGTCGGCCTCGGCGTCGCGCATCATCCGGTCGTTGCGCGCCACGACATCGTCGATGCGGCGGATCCCGTTCTCGTACCGGGCTATCTTTTCGGCGATATCCCGGCATTCCCCGAGCTGCTTTTTCCGGGCATCCGCGTCGAGGGCGCCCGCGATGTCCGGGAGACCGTCGCTCCCGGCCGAAGGCGGCATGCCGAGAAGCTCCGTGTGGACCGACAGGGCCTCCACTTCGCGGCGCGCCGATTCAGCCCGGGCAGCCTTGGCCCTGCGGTCCTCCTCGGCGCGGGATGCCGCAGTCTGCTGCTGGTGGATCTGCTGGGCGTTCCGGAGGCCTTCCTGCTGATACATCCTGTATGCCTGCCAGTTCACCCGGAACAGCTGATCCACCTGTTTCTGCAATTCCCGCAAAACGAGCATTTCTTCGCTCGGGCCGCGGGTCTTGCCGGTGCCGCCGGTGCTCCGCCCCCCGGATTCGGCGCTCGTACTCGTGCAAACGGGCGGGCTGGAATTCCCGTTGCTGCAGGAGCATTCATAGTCGTTCATATACTGCTGCATGCCGGGGTCCCGGCTCCAGGCGTCAAGCGTCGCGTCGCAGACGGCCTCGATGCCGGCGCCGAACGAGAGAAAGGGAAAGAGGCATGTCATTGCAGCGGCGGCCGCGGTGGTGGAAAGGATGGTGCCCGGTTTCATCGGCGGCAACTCCGTTTCTTTGTCTCTACCGGCTTCGTGCCGAGCGAATGGTGGCGCGTTCGCGCGCCAGGTTGCCGGCTGCTTCCGAGCCGCCCGAACGCGACAGGCGCAGGTTGACGGTATTCGTGGCGTTGATGGTCACGCCGTCGCACTTCTTTGAGCAGGTCAGGCAGTTGCCGGTCACGGGAGCGCCGAACATGTTCACGTAGTGGAACTTGGCGTCATAGCTCGACCACAGGTATTCCAGCGACATGCCGTTGGCATCCGGGTTGATCTGCCCGTTGACGGGATGGATCTGCCCGGGAAGCGTGCACCCGTGCGGTCCCGCACTCGTCCCCGCTTCGACGGAGCCTTTGAGGGTGCTTTTGTCGATCGTGAGAGAAAACGCCAGACCGGTGGAAGCGGTAATGCGGACGCTGCGGCCGTTCACAGACACATGGTAGGTTTGCCCTCCTCCGTCAATCCAGCGGCCTGTCATCCCGTGGATCTTGCCGGCTTCCTCACGGGCCATCCCGATTTCATAGATCTTGTCCTGTGCACTCTGAGTCTGCGTTCCGGGAGGCGCGGCCGCGACATAGATGGCGAGGTTTTCCTCCACGAGGTCGAACCGGTTCAGCTTCGCCTGCAGGACCCCTATGTTGTAATAGCCCTCGAGCCACCAGGGATCCGCGTCGAGCGCGGCGGCCAATTCCTTTTCCGCCTGCTCGAGATTCTGGCTGTTCTTGAGGACGTAGGAACTGCGGACGAGATGCTCGCGCGCCTTCTCGGACAGCGGCGGCGGTTCCGGGAGGCTGTTGACCTTTTTCAGCATCCGGATTCGCGCGTCCTTCACCGCCGTTCCGCCCAGGCCCGCGGACTTCCCGATGGCGGCGGAATAAAGGATTCGCGCCTCGTCGAGCGAGCCCTTTTCGGCCGCCAGATCGCCGCCCTCCATTTCCTTGTCGACCGCCTTGCGTAAATCGTCCTGGAGATCCCGGAAAAGCGCGGACGTGGCGGCATCGCCGCTTCGTGCCCCGATCAGCATGGCGGATTCGCCCCGGTTGTTTTTCTGCATCGGGTCGGCGCCCGCATCCAACAGCATTTTAGCCATATTCGCATCGGGGACCAGCATTAAGGCCGTTTCGCCGTCCCGGTTCCGGCTCCGCGGAGACGCGCCGTTTTTCAGAAGAAACTCTACCAGGGGCAGGCTTGCACGCTTCACGGCGAGGATGAGGGGCGTATTTCCACCGGCGTCCGCGAGATCCGGATTTGCCCCCCGTTCCACCAGAATGCGGGCGATGTCATCCTTCCCGTTGCTCACGGCCAGGAGCAGGGCCGTAGTCCCCGTGCTTGTCTGAAGGTCCGGAACCGCCCCGGAGTCGAGGAGTTTTGCCGCGATGGCCGCGTGCCCCGCGCACGAGGCGGCCTGCAGCGGCGTCAGGACGCTCTCGCCCGGACAGGCGGCCTGCAGTTTCTTTACCGGCGCGCCGGCGTTGATCTCTTCCGGATCGCGTTGCAGCATCTTGTCCATCGCCTTGGCGTCGCCCTTGAGGGCGGCTTCCGTCATCCGACCGGCGGCGCCGGCATAGGAGGGGAGAAAGAACGGAACGAGGAGAATAAGGGTTAAGGCATTGATATATCTGGCGATCGACTTATTGCTCATGGCAAATCCCTTTCCGGTTACCGCCCGAAAACGCGCCTCGAGTGCGGTGCGGCGCCCGGCGCATCGGGGAGCGAGCGGGAATACCCGTTCCGTGAGGGACAGAGCTTTCCGTCGCATCATTTTTATCGGCATTGCGGCGGCAATGTTTACAGGCAGGTCACTGAAAACGCTTGTTTTACGAAAGCGCGCGGGGATGGAGCGATTCCGGATTCCGGATTCCAGATGCAGTATCCCTGCGGGACCGGTTCTTTGGCAGGAAGGATGGGGCGTCGGCACGCGGCCTGCCACACGGAATGCCAGGAGAACCGAAGTACGTTAAATGCCCATTGGAGCGGTGGAAAATGCTGCGAATCGGTGTTTGCTATGGCTGCTGCAAAAACGTGGAAAATATACGCCGTCTTATTCTGGTGCAGAATCACGCCCCGGGTTTAGAATAGCTGCCATTCGTACAGGCGTAACACGTTTCTGCATGACGGGCGCGGGCAATGGGGTCCCGCATGGGCCGGCACCACATGGGTAAACATCAGACACGAGAGGTGGGACAATGGTCAAATACAGGGTCCTTGCTTTCTGGGCGGTGATTGCATTGATTGGTTGCTCGGCACTCGGTCAAAGCGGGGCGCAATCCGGAAAGAGCAAGGGCGCATCGTTGAAGCCCGGACAGACATTTCGCGATTGCCGCTCATGTCCGGAAATGGTCGTGATTCCATCGGGTTCCTTTATCATGGGAACGCCCAAAGACGAGGAATTTCGACGCGAACATGAAGTCCAACACAAGGTCACCATCGCACATGAATTTGCCGTGAGTAAAACGGAAGTGACCTGGGATCAATGGGAAGCCTGTGTGCAAGACGGGTCGTGCGACGGCATAGCCGTCGAGAACGCGCTGCGGCTCGATCGTGAAGGAAAGCCGGACCCGAATTTCAAGGACTGGGGACGAGGCACGCGGCCCGTTGTCGGGGTGAGTTGGTATGATGCAAAAGCGTTTGTCGGCTGGCTCAATAAAAAAACCGGCAGTGACGACGCCTATAGGTTGTTGTCCGAAGCCGAATGGGAATACGCCGCGCGCGGCGGCACCACCAAGGCGTTTCCCTGGGGTGATAGGCTGGACCACAACTACGGAAACTTCGGCATTCCCGGTCCGGGTCTGGGCGGCAAAGCCGAAGGGCGCGATGCCTGGCTGGAAGAGACGGCGCCGGTTGCTTCATTTCCGCCGAACCCCTTCGGCCTATACGATATGCATGGTAACTGTTTCGAGTGGGTGGAAGACTGTTATCTTGCGGATCTCACCAATTCCCCTGCCGATGGTTCGGCGAACAGGCAAGGTACCTGCAATTCGCGCATGTTCCGCTCGGGATCCTTTGTCAGCAACCCCGTGATGCACCGATCGGGCAATCGCGTACGCGGTTATGTGCCGACGACGCGCGGCCGCAACTATCTTACAATCCGCGTTGCGAAGACGCTTCCGTAAAGGCGGGAAAAATCCAGTGCCCCACGCTGGAGGCAACGCCTTCTGTTCAGCGAGGCGTATACAGCAATCTACCCGTCCCGGGTTCGCGGGAAAAATGCCTCATGAAGTTCCAGGCGATCTCGCCATAGCCGGGATACAGGGCATGCGTCAAATTCTCCGTGCACGACACGCCCAGAATCGGCACCCCTTCGCCATTTTTAAAGGACCACAGAAAGCTGCGCCATTCTCCCGCCAGAGTGGCCACATCCATCCGATCCGCCGGATAGCCGATCATGGGATTGGCTGAAAAGTCGCGGACATCGGCCAGCCGGATCCGGTTCACCCGGGCAAAGTTGCGCAACTGCTCGAGCGTATTGTCTGTCAGCCGGCCTTCCTCCTGGTTGAAGCCCAGATCGAAGGTAGAGGTCAGAATCATGACAGGCATCCCGATCTCCCGCAGCCGGGCATCTTCATCCGGGGTACCGGAATAGACCAGGTCATCGTGCATGCCGGCCATGGGGACCGCGGCGGCGATTTTTTCCATGCCGCCGTAAATAGCCCGGAGTGTGGAGCCGCCTCCGAGAGAATATCCCGTCGCATATACCCGGGAAGCATCCAGCGCCGGATATTTCTTGAGTATGCGGTCCATCAGTCGTGGCAATGCCCTGACCAGAATCCCCTCGGAGACCGGTACGCCCATTACGACGCGTGCACCCTCATGAACGATGACCAGT
>CAZTHE010000207.1:0-2476 GCA_964613495.1 uncultured Acidobacteriota bacterium
GCCGGGTAGATGCCGAAGATCAGGCCCACCGAAACGGACACGAGAAACGCCAGCAGGATGGAATTCAGCGTGACGATGGTGGACCAGCCGGCCATCCGGGCCACCAGGCGCGAGAGTCCGAAGCCGCACGCCACGCCGAGAAGGCCTCCGGCGAACGAGATCAGCACCGCCTCCACGAGGAACTGCCGCAGGACGTCCCTCTTGCGCGCCCCGACGGCGCGGCGGACGCCGATCTCGTGCGTCCGTTCGAGGATGCTGGCCAGCATGATGTTCATGATGCCGATCCCGCCCACGAGCAGCGAGATCGATGCGATGGCCACCATCACCATCTCGAAGATGCGCTGCGTCCGTTTCCGTTCCGCCAGCAGCTCGGCGGGCACGATTATGCTGAAGTCGGGCTGGTTGCGGTGCGAGGCGTTCAGTATGCCGCGCACCACCTCGCTGGCCGTGCCGATGTCGGCCTCCCGGTCGAACTGCAGGTAGACTCCGTCGATCTCGTCGCTGAGCGCCGCCTTGCTCCGGTTCTCGTCGAGCCGGTAGATGACGGTGTCGATCGGCATATAGATCACGTTGTTCAGGTCGTTCGTCTTGACACCGGAGAGTTCGCTCCCCAGGGTGAGCTGCGAACCGAGGACGCCGATGACGCGCACCCACTGTTCGTTGATCTTCAGCGTCTCGCCGACGGCCCTCTTCTGCGGGAAGAGACCGGCCTTCGCGCCCTCCCCCAGGACGCAGACGGGCTCCCGGGCGTCGTTGTCGCGCGCGTCGAAGAAGCGCCCGGCAGTGACGTTCAAACCGGCGATCACCCGGTATTCGGGCCCGACCCCGTACACGCCGGGAGTGGCCTGGCGCGGCTTGGGGAGAACGGCCGTCGGCGAAAAGATCTTTCGCGGAGCCGACAGCGACACGCCGGCCACGTTGGCGCGGATCACCCGCAGGTCTTTGAACGAGAGGCCGGGCGAGGTCATGCGGACCTTGAGCAGTTCCTGCGTGTCCGCCACGTCTTTGGCTTCGACGATCAGGTTGCGGACGCCCAGCTGCTCGATGAAGGCGAGGACCTGCTGCTGGGCGCCCGCGCCGATCGACAGCATCGAGACGACGGCCGCCACGCCGAAGATGATGCCGAGCATGGTCAGCAGGGCGCGCAGTTTCCGCGCGCCCAGGTTCTGCAGCGCGAGGCCCACGTCGGGCAGCCACTGCCTCCCGTGGCGCACGCGTCGATCCTTGTTCCCGCCGGGCCGTAGCGTCACTTTGCCGTTCCTCCAGGCACCGGCGCGGCCGGCGACGTTTTCGCCGCGCCCGCACTCGTCTGCTGATCCGGATTCACCAGGGCCACCTCGGTCCCCTCGGCAATGCCGTCGATGACGGCGCGGCTCTCCGTCAGGTACCGGATGCGCACGTCCCGGGCTTCCCACGCCTCCCCGCGGCGCACGTAGACGACGGACTTCCCGCCTTTCTGATGCATCGCCTGCCGCGGGACCGACAGCGCGTCGGACGGGTTCTTTCCCATGATGGTCACCCGCGCGGTCACGCCGAGGTTCAGGGGATCTCCCTGCGTGTCCACGGTGAAGACCGCACCGAAGCTCCGGGTCGAAAGCGCCTCGATGTAATCCAGCGTCGTGGAGGCGCTTTCCGAGGAAAGCGCGGACTGCTCGAGCGACTTGATCTTTCCCTCGTACACTTTCAGCGGGCTCGAATCGACCACGACCTCGATCTCCTGCCCCGATTCGATGGCGGCGCGGTCCGTTTCGACGACCTTGGCCGCGATCTCCATGCGGTCGGTCTCCTGGATGTTGGCGATCGCGCGGCCGGGGTACGCCAGCGCGCCCGGCCTGAATTCCGGGATCTCCGTCTCCGACGAGATCGAGATGCTGCCGCTGGCGGAGAGCAGGGCCTCGAGGTTCTGCCCGAGCACCACGATGCCGCCGATCGGCGCCCGGCACGTCATGTTGTCGATGAACTGCTGCGCGAGGTTCATGCCGAGCATGGCCCTGGTGCGCGCGACGTTCTGCACCGCCAGGTCCGCGGCGTCGGAATTCGCCCGGGACTGGATGTCGCGGCGCAGCTGCTCCAGCCTGCGTTTCGATTCCTCCAGGCCGATCACGTTCTTGCGCGCCTCGATCCCGCTCAGGAGGTCGTTTCCCTTCACCTTCAGTTCGGCGCGCCGCACCTCGTACTCCGCCTGCAGCAGGGACACCTGCTCCTTCGCCACGCGCACGGCCTGATCGGCCTTCATCTTCCGGATCTGCTGCTCCGCCTCCTCCAGCTGCGATTTGCTCTGTTCCAGGTTGTATTCCTGCTCGCTCGGGTCGAACTCGACCACCACGTCGCCCTGCTTCACATACGACCCCGTCGCGGCGAGGCGGACGATCTGGAGCACGCCGCCGGCCACGGGCGGGGCGACGATGGTCGCCATGCGGGCCGGACGCAGCTCGCCGAGCGTGCGGATCTTCACGTCGACCGGCCCGCGCTCGAC
>CAZTHE010000207.1:2576-5369 GCA_964613495.1 uncultured Acidobacteriota bacterium
CGTCCCGGGTCTCGGACAGGGTGGGGTCCTTCAGCGCGACGCGCTCGCCCCGCTTCAGTCCCGATAAAACCATCACCAGGCCGCCGCTCCGGCGCCCGAGGCGCAGCGTCCGTTCCCGGTAAGCGCCGCCGGAGAGCACGTACGCCGCCGTGCGGCCGGCTTTGTCGAAAACGGCCGCCTCCGGAATGATCAGCGAGCCGGGCACCCGTTCGACCTCCACGCGCACCGCGGCCGTCATCCCGGCCCGGAGTCTCGGGTCGGGCTCGTCCAGCTCCATCTTCAGGTCGAAGCTCTTCCGGGTCGGATAGGTGGAGCGGTCCTGCCTCGCCAGCGTGCTGATTTCGCTTACGCGGCCCCTGTGTTCCCTGTCGGGGACCGCCTCGATATTCAGCGTCACGGCCTGTCCCGGGGCGACGCGGCCCCGGTCGGCCTCGTACACCGGGGCCGTCGCGTGGATGGTGGACATGTCGGGCAGCTCGGCGATGGCCGCCCCCGCATAGGCGCGGTCGCCTTCCTTGAAGGACGGGGTCGCGCCGCTGAGGATGCTGGTGCGTGCGCGCGAATTGGGGAGCATCGTGATGATCCCGTCGCCCGGAGAGGTCAGGGTGAGCGCCGCCAGGTTCTTCTCGGCCTGCTTAAGGTCGGCCCGGGCCTTATCGCGCCGCCGCAGCACGCCCGCCAGGTCGGCCTCCGAACCGACGCGGCTGGACTCGATTTTCGTGTCCAGCTCGCGCAGCCGCTGCTCCGCCCTGGACACCGACAGGAGGTTCTTCTCGTGGTCGATCGCCGGGATGACCTCGCGGGCGCTCGCATCCAGCTGCGCCCGTTCCAGGCCGAAGCGGGCGATCAGGACGTCGGTCTGGTTCTGCTCGTCGGCGAGGCGGCGCTGCGCGCCCGCGCGGGCGATCTCGGCCTCCACCTGGTTCAGGGCGGCGCGGAACTGGTCCGCGCTGCGCTGCAGCATGGTCGGATCGAACACGACCACGACGTCCCCCTTCCTGACGCGCGAGCCGTTCGGGACCAGTTTCAGGATCTGCAGGTCCCCGGCGTTGTAGGGCGCCGTGATCACGCTGGCCGAGCGCACGGCAATCTCGCCGCGCAGTTCGACGGTGTCGATGAAGTCACCGATTCTCGCCTCGGCTTCCGGAATCGCCGCCGCGCCGTGCCTTTTCCAGGGCCCCCAGAGATAGACCGAGGCGCCCGCGGCCGACAACGCCAGCAACAGCAAGAACACCCGGACCGTCCATGAAGCCGCGCGCGATCTCCTGTTATTCATAACCCCTGCATATCGCTTCCCAAAGCGGATCGGGGACGCAGGGAGACGATCGTCCCCTCTCTCAACCCGGATTCCACGACCGAGTCGCATTCGTTCGTCGGCCCGATCCGGACCGCCTGAAGCCTCGGCCTGCCGTTTTCGATTACCTCCACCATTGGCTCCGCGTTCCGCAGGAAGACTGCCTCCCGCGGGATTGTCAGGGCGCCCTTCACGTTCGCCAGTTCGAGATCCACGGCGGCCGTCAGGTCGGGCAGGAGTTTCGGGTTGCTCCCCTGAATGGAAACGACCACCGCAAAATACCGGATCCGCTTCAAATAGGTGCTGGAAGTGCCGATGGCGCCGATGCTTTCGACCTTACCGGGAAAGACCAGATCTGGATAGGCGTCCAGGCGGACCTCGGCCGGCTGGCCGACGCGGATTTTCGCGATGTCCACCTGGTTGACCCGCGCCGTGACCTGCATCTCCGACGGGTTGACCACGACCATGATGTTGCCGCCGGACCGCACCTCGTCGCCTTCCTGCGGGTCCACCATGCGCGATCCCTTGCTGACCGGCGTCAGGACTGCCAATCCCGCCATCGGGGAGATCACGGTCATGCTCTCGATGTTGCCCTGCGCATATTCCACGGCGCGTTTGGCCCGGTCGCGCTGGATTTCGAGGATGCGCATCTCGGCGGCCCGCGCTTCCCTTTTGAGCGCGGCAGTGTCATTCAGTTGCTTCAGCTTCGCTTCGGCTTCGGCCAGGTTGACCTTGTTGATCTCCGCCTGGTAGCCGGGAACGACGTCGTTTTTGCGCATCTCGACCCGGGCGGCCCGGACGTCCACCTCGGCACCCTTGAGCTCGGTCTCGTCCGCGGCCAGGGCGGCGGCATGGTCCGCCTGCTTCTTAAGGATCTGCTGCACCAGGTTGTCGTACTCGGCCTGCTTGTCCTGGATGCTCTTGAGCTGGCTCTGCCGGTCGAGCTCGACGAGGATGTCGCCGGCACGGACCGCGGCCCCGTTGCGCACGATGGAGGTGATCACCATCGTGGAGGCCATCTGGCCGGCGAGCCGCGGCGCCTGGACGCTGTAGGAATGCACGGCCCCCACCGTCCCGCTCAACCGGAGGCTGTGCCGGAAATCCCCGCGTTGGACGGCCACCGTATGCTCCCGGGACTCCGGAGCGGCGTCTTCGGCCCGCGACGCCGGGCGGCTGCAGGCGGCCGAACACGCGAGCAGGACTGCCGAGAACAGGCAGACGAGCGCCTTCCCGGACGAGCGCGGCGCGAAACAGTTTCGGACAGGCCCTCGGCCATCTGAGGCGATCACGGCTCTACTCCGCTGCAAAAACGGCACGATGATGAAATGCGCGATTCGGTAATTAGACGACAAACCCGCCGAAAAAGTTTACTTTTTTTGCGCTTGCCAGCGTAGTGCGCCCAAAAGATCCCTGCAAATCACGGACAGGAACTTGGCCACGAATGTCACAGCCTGGCCTCTGGCCACAACCAAGAGGCCGTCACCAGAATGAGCCCGCCA
>CAZTHE010000208.1:0-5330 GCA_964613495.1 uncultured Acidobacteriota bacterium
CGAAGCGGCGCCTGGCGCTCCGAATTGCACGAATTCCGGGATTCACCTCTGCCTCAAGCGGCATTCCCCGCACCGATGCGCGTTATCTTTTGTGGGAACACGGGCACTCTGTTATGCTGGGATGAGAGAGGCACGAGGATTCTTTGCATGGACACCGCGACGGGCAGGGCCGCACCAATCGCTTTATTGCTTTCCTGCCTGCTGGCATTCGCGCTTCCCGCTGGCATCCCGGCCGCGCCGCCCGCGCAGGAGCCGCAAACCACCATCCGCACCGAAGTCGGCCTCGTCAACATCGTCTTCACGGTGATCAACGGCAAAGGACACCCGGTCCCCGGCCTGAAAGCGGAAAACTTCCGCGTGTTCGACAACCGGAGAGAACAGAAGATCGAATACTTCAGCGAGCTCGGCAAGAGCAGCGACGTGCCGTTGACGATCGCGCTGCTCATCGACACCAGCGGCAGCGTCAAGGACAAGCTGGAATACGAAAAGGCCACCGCCGCGGAGTTTATCCGGGACACCCTCCGTCCCGGGAAGGACCTGGCTCTGATCATTCAATTCGATTCGGAAGTCAACCTCGTCCAGGACTTCACCCAGGACTACGGCGTCCTGCTGCGCGGGCTGGAAAGCCTGCGCGCGGGCAACAGCACCTCTCTCTTCGACGCGGTCTATCTCGCGGCGGAGGAAAAGCTCCGGCATGAAGCGGGACGCAAGGTGATGGTCGTCATCTCAGACGGTGACGACACCTCCAGCAAGGTCCGGAAGGAGGAAGCCCTCGAAGCCGCGCAGCGCGGCGACGTGCTGATTTACGGCATCGGCGTTCAGACACCCGACTCAAGCTTCCGGGCACTGAAAAAATTCGCCGAGGAAACCGGCGGCGCGTTTTTTTCCCCCCGCGCCCGGCCGACGGAAATCCGCGAGGCTTTCCGCTCGATCGGCGAGGACATTCAGGGGCAATACAGCCTGGCCTACGGACTGAACGCGGAAAAGGACGGCTCCTTCCACGCCCTCGAGATACGCTGCAACGTGCGCGGCGTTCGCGTCCGCGCCCGCAGGGGCTATTACGCCCCCAGGCCCCCCCGCCCGGACGCCCGCTGAAGCGGCCGTCCGGCCCCCGCCCGCAAGCCATCAAAAAGATTCAGGTTTCCCTCCCACGGCCGATATGTATTTGGGGACACCATTTTCGTCAACTCAAGAAGGCCGGATCATGAGACCTGATTTATCGAAAGCCGCGGCAGACATCATCATCCCCGTATGCAATCAGTTCGCCTGCACACGGAACCTGATCGAAGGGATCTATCGCCATACGGAGGGCCCCTTCCACATCTTCATCGTCGACAACGCCTCCACCGACGAAACGGTCGATCTCGACAAGATTTACACGCGCGACATCACGATTCTGCGCAACCGGGAAAAGCGGGGCCGGGGCGCGAGCATCAACCAGGGATTCCAGCTGGGGCGGAATCCGTACGTCGTATTCGTGGACAATCGCGCCGCTGTGTCCCAGGGATGGCAGGGCAATCTCCTCGCGTTCCTCGACACGCACCCCCGCATCGGCGCCGTCGGGCCCCTCGGATCGAATCCCCGCGCCTGGCAATGCGTCGACCGGATCCGGGCAACCAGGGTTCCGCAGATCCCCCGATTTCTGACCGAGGACCTTCACGAGAGGAACCGCATCCTGCAATTTCATTTCGCTCGGGCGGGCATCCTCGTCGAAGGCGCGCTGGATTTCTTCTGCGTGGCGCTCAAGCGGCGTACGGTGCAGGAGGTCGGCCTGCTGGAGGAAGGACCGTCCGGGAGCGCCGACGGCGAGGATTACTGCCGGCGTCTGCGGAGGGCCGGTTACGTTCTGGGCCTCTCGCTCGACACGTATGTACTGCACGGTTCCGATGGAGCGATGCCGCCCCTCCGCGCCGCGACGGAGCACCGCCGGATGCGGAGAAAAGAACCTCCCGCGCAGGCGTACATCTGATTCCAATCCGAGATTCGAGATTATCGATTGTCGATCGTCTGAATCGGCGGCGGTTCCCTCGACAATTCTCATCTTGCGCATACCGCCAGATCGACGATCTCGCATCTCGAATCTCGCATCTCTCACGGGACGTACATGTATCCCTTGCCCCGCAAACTGATGAAGTGCCTCGGCTGGTCCGGTTCCTCCTCGAAATATTTGCGAAGCCGCACGATGAAGTTGTCGACGGTGCGGGTCTCCACATCCGAACTGTAGCCCCACACCTTTTCGAGCAGTTCACCCCGCGACAGCACGCGGTTCGGCTGCGCCGTGAGCGTTTCCAGCAAATCCGCCTCGAGGACGGTCAGCTGCAGCGGGCCGCGGGGCCCTTCGCCGCGCAGTCTCTCCAGGTCCACCGTGTACCCGGCAATCGTAACGGTACGCGAAGGCTGCGTCCCGCCGGCGAACCAGGTCGCCCGTTCCAGCATCCGGTTCACGCGCAGCAGAAGCTCGCGCAGGTGGAACGGCTTGATCATGTAGTCGTCGGCGCCCAGCTCCAGGCCGTGGACGCGGTCTTCCGCCGCCGACCGGGCCGTCAGCATGAGGATAGGCAGCCGCGCATCGCGCTGCCGGACCTGCCGGGCGACTTCGAATCCGTCCATTTCCTCCAACATGAGGTCCAGGAGAATCAGGTCGAAATGCTCGCGCGCGTGCAGTTGGAGCGCTTCCTTGCCGCTGGGAGTCGACCTCACCTCGTATCCTTCCTGCTCCAGGTTGAACTGGAGCGGACGGGCGAGGTTCAGCTCATCCTCCACAAGAAGAATTCTCGATCGCGGCGCCTGTTCTCTTTTCACGGGTATCAGACCCTGCCTTCGGATAAAAGCCTTCTGTTCCGCCGCGCCGCCGGGTTCCAGTATTTCCGGACGCGCGGCAGGCGCACGCTGAAGGTCGACCCGCGGCCCGGCCCGGGGCTCGAGGCCCAGACTTTGCCGCGGTGGTCCCGGACGATGTTGCGCACGATGAAGAGCCCCAATCCGGTTCCCCGCACGTGCGATTTCTTCCCCTCGGAACCCCGCCAGAACATCTTGAAAACATGTCTGAGGTCTTTTCCCGGGATGCCCTCGCCGGCGTCGGTGACGTCCAGGCGGCAGCTCCGCAGGTCGCGGTGCAGCTTCAGGCGGATATTGGAGTTCGGCGGCGAGAAGCGGGAGGCGTTTTCGAGCAGGTTGGCGAGCACCACGCGCATGGCCGACCGGTCGATGGCCACGCGGGCGTCGCGTCCCTTGTCGAAAACGATGGTCCGGCCCTCCTTTTCGTACAGGTGGCGGTCCTCCGCAAGCACTTCATCGACGAAGTGCCGCATGCTGACCGTTTCCACGCGGTACCGCCCGCGCATCTTTTCGATCCGCGCAGCTCCGAGGATGCGGTCGATGAGGGTTGCGAGGCGCTCCGTATCGTCGAGCATCATCGCGACGAATTCCCTGCGCTTTTCTCCGGAGAGGTCCCGGAGGGACATCGTCTCCAGCGCGAGCTGGATGGAGGCCAGCGGCGACTTGAGTTCGTGGGTGACGTTGGCCACGAAGTCGCGCTGCATTTTGATGAGGCGGTGCTGCTTGGTCCAGTAGATGAAGATGACGGTGGCGCCCGCCAGGATCAGGGTGAGCAGGATGCCGCCCTCCACGAGCGGCAGCCAGCCCGCGCCGTCCGTCTCGACCTGCGTCCGGAGCCGGTCCGCCATCTCCCGCAGTTGTGTGTGCTTTTCCAGGTACCAGCGGATCCAGACCACCATGAGCAGGATCCACAGGATCTGCATCGCCAGGAAGATGGTGACCGGATGGACGAGCCATTTCGTCTTGAGAGGAAGCCGCTGCATCACGACCTCGAGCCCGCGTTGAATGAAACCCTTCCGGATTCGCGCCGGAACGCCCCGGGGCCGGGACCCGCGTCGCCCGCGGTCAGGCCGATTGTCTCGCGGCCGCCCCGGCGGGCGCCGCCGAAGGCCCGGCGGGCGCCGCCGAAGGCCCGGCGATCAGCCGCACAAGGCCGGAGGATCGCCGGCGGAAACCCCGTTCCGGAGAAGGTGCAGCAGTTCGGAGCCGAATTCCTGCACGCGCCAGCGGCGCATCCCCGGCAAATCGGCCAGTTCTCCGAGGTCTGACGGCGGCGCCGCGGCGATGCTCTCCAGAAGGCTTGCGGGAAACACGACGCCGACCTGCAGCCCGAGCCTCGCGGCCTTTTCATTCCGCCAGACCCGCAGAGCTTCCAGGCGGGAACGGTCGGCCCGGCCGGGGGATTTCCAGCCGGGCCTCGGCGGCGCTTCGAGAATGGACGCGTCCTGCTTCCGCGCGTTGGCGATGAGGTCGACGATGCGGGGAGCGTACCTCCGGGAAACCCGATCCGAAACGCCGCGCCGGCGGCGCACTTCGTCCGGGGTTTGCGGCGGGCGCCGCACGAGATCCAGCAGGACGGAATTGTTCAGGACCTTGAAGGGCGGCACGTCCATCCTGCGCGCCACTTCGTCGCGGAAAAGAAAGAGCGCGCGCAGCGCCATCTGGTCCGGCCGCGGCAAGTCGCGGTTCCCTTTGATCCGCCGGAAGCCCTCCGGGTCGAATTCCTTTTCGCGCCTTTCCGCGGATGCGGCCGCCTCGAACTCCTCCTGCGCCCAGCCGAGCCGTCCCTTCCTGCGCAGCTCCGCTTCCAGCGCGTCGCGCAGGCGGAGCAGGTGGTGCGTGTCCATGGCGGCGTAATTCAGCTGTTCGGCATCCAGCGGCCGCCGGGACCAGTCGTCGCGCTGCCGCCGCTTGGAATGGTGGATGCCCAGGAACTCCTCCATCAAGGTGCTGAGGCCGAGAAATTCGTACCCGAGCAGCTGCGCGGCGATGTGCGTGTCGAACAGGTTCCTGAAGGTAAAGCCGTAATCGCGGTGCAGACAGTACGTGTCGTAACCGGCGGCGTGGAAAACCTTCTCGACCGACGCATCGGACACGCACGGCGCGAGCCGGGCGACGTCGCGGAGCGCAAGCGGGTCGAGGATCCAGGTCCCCCGGTCGGTGGAGATCTGGATCAGGCACACCTTCTCGTAATAGTGGTACAGGCTGTCCGCCTCGGTATCGATCGCCAGCCGGGAAACCGTTTTCAGGTGCCCGAGCAGCTCGAGGAAACGATCTTCAGTGGTGACAAAGGTGTAGAGGGGCGATGCGGCGGCTTCTGCTTCAATCGGCAAAGAATTCATACGAGCGACAGGGTATCAGACTTTCCATGCAAAAGGGAACGGATTACGCGGATTTCACTGATTTTAAGCCACCCATAAATCCGTGCAATCCGTGCGTGGCGAATCCCCACACGCGCAAACATACGGCGCCCCATTAGGGATGTGCGGCCG
>CAZTHE010000209.1:0-902 GCA_964613495.1 uncultured Acidobacteriota bacterium
TGGCAATGGCTAAACGGTCGAACATGACAAAGCCGAATGCCAGGGAGAGAATGATTACCATCCGGTTCTCATACCCCTTTTTCAACACTTGCTGCTCCAAAGAAGCACCTCGCTTTCATCCGCAAAAAATCTGTATGGCTGCCGGGCCGACAAGGTTTCGGCAATGCTTCGGCCAGATACTACTATAGATCTCCGGCATGGATGAAGCAATTTGCGGGGATCGGCTGGCCCGGTCCCCGACGGGGTCGCCGTCGGACGGCGGCGCGTGCGTCCGATCCGCGGCCAGGGCGCCGGAATCCGGATCCCGGATTCCGGATTCCAGACAGGCCCGCGTGTCGCCGATTCGGGCAAGCGCGGGCTTGATCGAAACGAAGGATGATTGGAAACCGTTCGGCAAACCGCTGTCTGGAATCCGGAATTTGGAATCCGGAATCAAAATTTGGTCTTCATCTTTCGATGCGGCCGGATGCCTGCAGCGCCGCTTTCAGGGACGCGATCGATTCCGGGCTTCCTTTCACGGCATCGCCTGGGAAGCGGTAGTTGCCGAGAATGCCCTGCAGAATCCGCGTCCCGAGGCGGGAGTTCAGGTGCATGCCCGCCAGGTATTGCAGCCGCAGGTTCCCGTCGCGGTTGATCTGCGCGTTTCTCGTCCAGGCCTTGAGATCCCGCGCCCGGCCGGCGAAGGTCGCCAGCAGGTTTATGGCGGCGTTCGGTTCGGCAGCGCCCGACCACGGGTCCCGGGCGGCAAATCCGGCCTCGGCCACCGATTCGTGAACCTTCAGGTATTCCTGCCGGTCCAGCAGGCTCGCGAGGCGGTCCAGGTCGATCGGGCCCGCGTCGGCGCGGGCGAGCAGGACCGCGTCGTACCCCTCGAGGTGTTCGTCGTTGCTGAAGATCATGCC
>CAZTHE010000209.1:912-5233 GCA_964613495.1 uncultured Acidobacteriota bacterium
AAAGACCTCGAAGAATGTGGCGATGAGGCTCCGGGCCGTCTCGGCGTCGCTTTCGTACAGGGGCATCCAGAGGCTCATCACGCCGCCCGGTTTGAGGTGCCTCTTGCACATCTCATAATACTCCACGGTGTTGAGCGCGGCGCTTCCCTTGACCCACGGATCGATCGGGTCGGAGGTGATGACGTCGAACTTCGCGTCCTCCGGCAGCGTGCGGATGTAGTGGCGGCCGTCGTCGTAGACGAAACGCACTTCCTTCCCGTTCACGGTGCGGGGATTGAGCCTGTCGACTCCGTCGGCGATACCGTAGTTTTCCCTGCCGAACATCGGGGCGACCACCTTCGGGACCAGCGGTTCGATGTCGCAGACGACGATCCGCCGGATGCCGGGATAGGGAACGAACGACCCGGCCGTGATGCCGGCGCCGCAGGCGACCACCAGGACATCGCGGACCTCGCCGGGATCGCGGCATGCAAGGGCGGACAGGTGCCCCAGCATGCGCTGCAGCCGCATGTCCTGATGCTGCGTGGACGCCTGCACCTTGCCGGCGCCGTGGAAGAAACGGGTGCCGGAAGGCGTGGTGGTGACGGCCACGGAAACGTTCATTCCCTCGCCGACGTAGGAGCACCACCACCCGTACAGCTCCCGCGCGGGCCCCGCGGTGTCGTAGGTCCCGATTCCGGGAGCGGCCTGGGCCATGTAGGTCGCCGCATAGCGGCCCCAGGCGACGAGCATCCACGGGACGCGCGCCACCGTCGCCGCCAGGAGCGCCGCGGCAAAAACGATGGAAACGGCGCATGCGAGGGGAGAAAAGGGAAGGGCGCAGGGCCGGCCTTGCCGCGCCGCATCGCGGCGCCGGGACAGGAAAGAAGCGGCAAACGCGATCAGGGCCGAAGCGGCCGCGGCGATCAGGATCGCCCGCTGCGCCCACTGCGTGCCTAGGCGGGGGATCACCAGCAGGCTGAAGCCCAGGGAACCCGCGATCGCGCCCACCGTATTGGCCGCGTAGACCGCGCCCACCATCCTTCCGGGATCGCGGCCGGGCGCGGCGATCGACGCGATGGCGAGCGGGAAACTGGCGCCCCACAGCATCGCCGCGGGCAATACCGTCCACGCGCAGCGCACGATATCCAGCTGGAACATGTGCCACGGCCCCCAGTCGTTCGTATACATCCCGGGATTGACGGGCCAGTAGGGCAGGGAATTGGACAGGAGGAAGGCTGCCCAGGCGATGGCAAAAGCCAGCGAAAGCTGGCATAGGCCCAGGGCGGCGCGGGGGCTGAACCGGGTCCGGGCAATCTGCGACCCTGCGCCGCTGCCGATTCCCATGCCCGCGAGAAAAGCGGCGAGGATGATGGAAAAGGAATAGACGGTTCCGCCGAGAAGCAGCGAAAGCAGGCGCGTCCAGACCACCTCGGCGCCCAGCGCGGTGAGCCCGGAAAGGGCGATGACCCAGTAGATCCAGCCCTGCGCCAAAGTCCCGCCTTCCTCCTCGGGCGGTGCCGCCGCCTCGATGGGGGGCGCTTCCGTTTTTGCTGCAATGTAAAGCGCGGCGGCCGAGACCAGGACGTTGAGCCCGAAGGCGGCGCCGGTCGCCGTAGTCATGTCGAACAGGCGCAGCAGGAAAAACCCGGCCAGAAGGCACCCGGCGACCGAACCGGCGACGTTGACGGCATAAAGGGACCCCATCCAGGAAACCCCTTCGGGCGTCGCCCGCACGAAGCGGGCGGCCGCGGGAAGCGTGGCGCCCATCAGGAAGGTGGGCGGCACGAGACAGGCGGCGGCGATCACGGCCCGCACAAGAATCCCGTGAGAGGGGAGCCAGGTATAAAAATCGGCGAGCAGCGGCGTGCCGAATAAAACCAGGATGCCGCAAACGCCGATCGCGAACTCGAGGAAGGCAAAAATGCGCAGCGGGTGAACCCCGGGCGGCGTGAAGCGCGGGAGCAGGTAACTGCCCAGGCACAGCCCCCCCATGAAAGCGCCCAGCAGCACGCCGAGGGAAACTCCGGACGATCCGATGATCAATTCCAGCATCTGCAGCCAGACGATCTCGTAAATCAGCGCGGCGCAGCCGCTAAAAAAAAAGAGAAGCAGAATCCACGGAAGAAAGCTCTGTCGGGGGTGTACGGCGAACATGGGACCCTCACGCGTGATGGATGTCGAAGATGTCGAAAATGTAAAGACTGCCTGGCAACGTGCATTTTTTTAAAACCGGAGACTAACACACAATAGCGCAATTGTGCTATTGTTTACCCAATGTCCGGAATCCGGACATTGGCGTCCACTGTTCAGACGGTTGCCGAGGGACGCACCAATGGAAATCCTGGCCTTTGGAGTCAACCCGCATGATGCAATTGCGTGGTCTTTGGGGTGTTCTAGTATTTTTCGGCATGGTGGGGCTGCCGGCCGCGGCTGTTCGAAATGCTCACGGTGCGGAGGAAGAGTTCCGTTTCACTCTCGCCGCATCCGCCCGGTCCGCTTCCGTGGATTCGCCTGCGGCCGTGTCCACGGCATCCCCCGTCTTCTACTTCGCGTTGCGAAAACCCGCCGCGGAATGGCGGCCCATGACCGGCCGCGAAAAATTCCGGTACTATCTCAAATCCACATACGGTCCGGAGGCCGGCGCGTACTATGCTGCCTCGGCAGGCCTCAAGCAGATGAAAGACGGCGTCCCGGAATGGGGACAGGGAGCGGAAGGGTACGGGAAGCGGCTGGCGTCTTCGGTGGGTCGAAGGGCCGTGAAATATTCCATTCAGATGGGACTCGGCGCGCTGCTGGGCGAGGATCCGCGCTATCTCCGTTCCGACCAGTCGGGCGTCTGGCGCAGGGCGCTGTATGCTGCCGGAAGCACGCTCGTCGCGCAGAAGGACGGCGGGGGGAGGCGACCCGCCTATTCGCGCTTTATCGGGGCCTTCGGCGCCTCGTACATCAGCCGGCAGTGGCACCCGGAGTCCTATCGCACGACGGGCGAATACCTCTCCTCCGGCGCGATTTCCATCGGCATGGATGCGGCAAAAAACATCCTCAAGGAATTCTGGCCGGACATCAGAAGAAAAATGCGGCGTTAGATTCCCGGCCCGGCCGCCCGCCGGTCGATCCGGGAACCGCGTTGGGTTCCGGCGGAAACCTTCATTCTCCATCTTCGATCCATCCCCTACCCGGAATGCCGTCCGCGGTGCTAAAATCCCTGCAGGAGCATGCGGCGGCCGAATGTGTATCGTTTCCAAGCCCGTGGCCGATGAGCAGTCCGGGCCCGGCTTTTCCGGCAAGTCGCTTTCGGGCGTTGTTTCCGCGTGATACTCTGATGCCGGACGGGAAGGGAAGAGGACCGGAGTCAAGAGAGGGATTTGACGCCTGCCGTGATGCGCGTCACATCCCGATGGAGGACGCACGGTTAGCATCAACCCATTATGGCAGTTTGAGCATCCAATCCGTTCTAAAGGAGAACCTACCATGTCATTTGCCAAATATGCCTTTTGTGCGCTGCTGATACTGGCGATGGCCGGCTGCACAAAGACAAACCAGGACACCGCCGCACAGCCGACGCCGGATCCGGCGCAGCAGGCGCCGGCGGAGACACAGCAGCTGGCACCCGCGGCTCCCGAGGCCGCGCCGCCGGCCGTTCAGCAGACCAAACCCGCGACTCCGGCTCCGAGGACGCAGGCGGCTGCCCCCGCGCCGCGCACGCGGCCGCGCACCGAGTCCGCCCCTGCCGCCGCGGCGCCCGCCGCGGCGAATACCGTCGCGCCGGCGGCTCCCAGAGCGCCGGAGCCGCGGTATGTGACCATCCCCGACGGTACGCAGATCAGCGTCCGCCTCCAGGAATCCCTGAGCTCGGGGGTGAACCGCACCGGCGACCGGTTCCAGGCCATACTGGACAAAGACATCGTGGAGAACGGCCTGGTGGTTGCGCCCCGGGGGAGCGCCGTCGACGGCAAGCTCACCAACGTCGTTCAATCGGGACGCGTCGAGGGACGGGCCGCCATGGCGCTCGAGCTCACGAACCTGCGCATCGGGAACCAGGATTATGCGCTGAGAACCTCGCCCCTGTCCTTTGAAGCGGAATCCACGAAGAAGAAGGACGCCACGAAGGTCGGGGTCGGAGCCGGCATCGGGGCCGTCATCGGCGCCATCGCCGGAGGCGGCAAGGGCGCGGCCATCGGGGCCGCGGTCGGCGCGGGCGCCGGGGGCGCTACGGTAATCGCCACGCGCGGCAAGGAAATAGCGTTCGACGCGGAGCACGCGTTCAACTTCGTGCTGCAGGAAGGCGTTTCCGTGAGGGTGCAGTAGATCCCGCGCGAATCGACGCGGCACTGAATCG